>JAQYVY010000073.1 GCA_030145195.1 Desulfuromonadales bacterium
TACGCAATGTCCGCAGTTTCCGCACCGGGGACTTCATTTATATCAACGAACAGTTCGGCCGCGTCTCCGGGCGCGGGCTGTTTCATATCGAGATCCAGACCGAAGACCGCGACCTGGTCACTCTGCCCAACCTGTACGTCACCAACAACCCCGTCAAAGTCATCCGGGATTCCGGCACCGTGGTGTCTTCCGAAGTGTCGCTCGGCTATGACGTGTCACGAACCAGGGTTGAGGCCCTGTTGCTGGAAGCGGCCATCGAATCGGGCCTGGTGGATCCTTTTGTCTATGTGAAAGAGTTGGGGGATTTTTCTGTGCTCTATCGGATCAACGGCATGCTGACCGACGTCAAGCAGCTGCTGTCAGCACGGTCGCGTCTGAACGGGGCAATCCTCGACACCCTGCACCGGGACGGAGTCGAGATTGTCTCGCCCCGCTTCATGAACACCCGTGAAGTCTCTAAGCAGAGCTTTATTGCACGCGCTCATGCAACAGGACCTGAAAAAGCTGACGGCAAAGGGCCGGAAGAGATCATTTTTGATAAGGCCGAGAAAGCGGTCACACTCGAAGAGCAGAAAAACAGTTTGGCCGAGGTTGAAAAGCGGATTGAAACACTGACCGACTTGCTTGCCAAAGCAACAGAAGAGCAGCAGCCGAGGGTGATTCAGAGGCTCGAACGACTCCGCAACCAGCAAGAGCAGCTCACACGCAAAATTGCGCTGGATACGGCAAGTCTCGATAGTGAGAAGCAGGAGAGCTGACCTCTGCGCGAGCGTTCGACACCTGATGGCGGGTGCCGAAGGTTATTTCATCAGGCTCGGTAGGAACAGGGCAATCTGCGGGAAAATAATCAGCAGCAGGTTGCAGACCAACAGCGCCAGCAGCATCGGCAGAACGCCGCGGAAGATTGTTTCGAGGGGAACATCTTTGGCAACACCATGCACCACGTAGACGTTCACGCCGACCGGTGGCGTAATAACCCCCATCTCAGTCACCAGCACGATAATCACACCAAACCAGATCGGATCAAAACCGAGTGCGAGCACCACCGGGTAGAAAATCGGTACGGTCAGCATGATCATGGCCAGGGCGTCCATAAAACAGCCGCCAATCAGATAAACCAGAATGATCAGTCCTAAAACGGCGTGCGATGGTAGTGGCAGCGAGCCGACCCAGTTAGCCAGATCGAAGGGTACTCTGGTGATAGCCATAAAGTGACCAAAAACCACCGCACCGGTAACGATGACCATCACCATACAACTGATTTTTGTGGTGTCGCTCAAGGCCTGGACAAAGCCCTTCCAACTTAGCTGACGACGCATCAGAGCGATGACCAGAGTCAGGAACGCACCCACGGCCGCGGCTTCGGTCGGGGTAAAGATACCGCAGAAAATTCCTCCCATCACCATCACAAACAACACCAGGGTCTCTATCGCACCGGTAAAAGAGCGGATCTTTCTCTTCAGGCTCGTCTTAGGGCCTGGCGGTGCCAACTCGGGGTTTTTTCGAACCCGCAGAAAGACGGCAATAAAGAACAACGAACAAAGCAGCAGCCCTGGCAGGATGCCAGCGGCAAACAATTTGCCAATCGATTGCCCGGTCAAGATGCCGTAAACAATAAAGATCACACTCGGAGGAATCAGAATGCCGAGGCTGCCAGCGGCAGCGACTGTACCGGTGGCGAGCCCCATGTCGTACTTGCGGCGCTTCATCTCGGGGAGAGTGACCGTCGCCATGGTTGCCGCAGTCGCGTTGGTCGAGCCCGAGATGGCTGAGAAACCAGCGCAGGCAGCAATGGTCGCCATCGCAAGGCCACCACGCCGGTTGCCAACGATAACGTAGGCGGCATGATAGAGGCGGCGGCTGATTCCTGACTGGTAGGCGAGCTGTCCCATAAAGACAAACAACGGGATCACCGTCAGGCTGTATGAAGAAAAGGTGTCCCAAATATCCCGGGCCAGCAAATTGAGTCCCGCTTCAAAATTGACCACATAGCTGAAGCCGGCCAGACCGAGCACGGCCATCACAAAACCGACTGGCATCCGTGAAAAAAGGCCAACGAGCAACAGAACAATCCCGATAATGCCGATGGTGGATAAACTCATTGCCCCATCACTCCCATCAGGTGATTCCACAGTTGCGCCAATAGCACCAGAGCGACGACAGCTGCCGACAAAGCAACTCCGTAGACGAAAGGGTAAAAAGGCAGCTCCAGGGTCAGTGAAACTTCGCCTGCTTGCCGCAGGCTGGAACCGTAAAGAAACGAACGCCAGGCGATCAAGGCGAATAGGGCCGAGCCCAGACTGGTGGTTATACTATCAATCAAAGCCTGTAGCCTGGGTGGAAAGAGCTGTACCAGCACACTGACGGCGATATGTCCACGTTGCACACTGGTATGTGCCATGGCAAAAGAGACGGATACGGCACTAAAAAAAGAAACCAGCTCATAGGTGCCAGGAATCGGCCTGCGGAACAAGCGCAGAACGACATCGGCGCAGGTCAGGAGCATCATGGCAACAATGGCAGCGCCAGCCACAGCAAATAGATACCGGGACAGTTCGTTGCCGGTTTTTTCTAAAACAGTCATGGTCGGACACAAACCTTAGCGCGAATTGCGCTGGAAAATAATATGGTAAAAGCAAACCCACCCCTCCGCCTCGGCCAGTTTGCCGATAACGTCGGGGTGGCTCACAATCTGTTCTTTAATAATTTCTACTTCGAAGACTCTGCGATCAATTCGCGAATACGGGCAACAGAAGCTTCTCCGTCAGGCGTGTTGGCAATATAATCTGCAATGACAGGCTCAACCGCTTTGCGCCAGCGGGCACTCTCTTCGGGTGTAAGGGCGATCAACTCGTTGCCGCGACTCAGTGTGAATTCGCGGCCATCTTGATCTGCTTTATCCCAGCTCTCGCCATGCACCTTGACCCACTCTTGGCTTACTGCGTCCATCACTTGCTTGACCTCCTCCGGCAATGCATCCCAGGTGCTGCGGTTCATCACCACAAACATGGCGGTCGTATAACCAATATCAAAACACTCGGTGGTATATTTGATGACTTCACCCTGTTTCCAGCCCTTCAGAGCTTCGATTGGGCCAAAAGTCCCTTCCACAACACCTTTCTGCAGTGCTTCATAGGTGCTGCCCTGTGGCATGGCCACGGGAACGGCACCCAAAGCCTCAACCACCTTGGCACTGAGGCCGGTCGCACGGATCTTCATGCCTTTGAGGTCTTCCAGGCTACGAACCGGTTTTTGGGTATGTAACAGACCAGGACCGTGCGCATGCACATACAAAACTTTGACGTCCTGCAATTCCTTGGGGTTCATCGTTTTGACAAACTCGTTAGCAACCTGGCTGGCGACCTTGCCGTTTGGGTAACCCATCGGCAAATCGAGAGCAGCGGTCTCGGGAAAACGGCCCCGGGTGTAAGCGAAACAGGAATTGCCCATATCGGTAATGCCCGTCACCACACCATCATAAACCTGCGGAGCCTTGGTCAAAGTCCCGCCGGGGAAAGCTGTGATTTGCACCTGACCATTGGTCCGTTTTTCGACCTCTTTGGCAAAATCCATGGCAGCAATTGCCTGATCGTGGGTTGGTGGAAAGAAAATGCTGAAGGTCAGGCTTTTAGAAGCAGCACTGGCAGGCAAGGCAGCAAAAACCAGCATTGCGGTACAAAGAAACGCCAGGCAAAGTGTCCGGATCTGTTTCGAAATCATCGGCATCCTCCCATGTAAATCAAGATAAAGAAATCTGGCCACCACAGACTTGGCACCAGCCCATTCGTTTATTGAGAAAGCTCAATCACGAAGGAATGAAAAGTTACAAATAAACCCAGCAAAGCTAACTGACGTCCCGATAAAGGTCAAGGGAAAAACCGGTTATGATTACAGCGTTCTGGCTCAATATGAGCCAACCTATAAGTCCGACGGCCAAGCAGAGATTGTCCCACTCAGCCATCTGAAAATGGCAATGTCGTGCGGCCGCAGCGCATGGTTTTAAATACAAAAGCCCTGCAGTTAATAAGTCAACTGCAGGGCCTTTGTCATTGCATTGAAATGAGATTAGTCTTCGCAGAGATCGACTTTGATGTCCCAGTTCTTAATCTTCATGGTGCCATTTTGCGCGAGGTTCAGTTGCATCTTGAAGCAGCGATCAAACAGTTGCGGCTCGTGACCGATGTTCTTGGCCAGACACTCTTTTTTTGCCATATCGAAATATTCTTGAAGGATAGGCTTGTAGTCCGGATGGGCGCATTTATCAATAACTTTCTGCGCACGTTCTTTGGGTGCCAGTCCACGCAAATCAGCTAAACCTTGCTCCGTGACGAGAACGTCGAGGTCATGCTCCGTGTGGTCAACGTGTGGTGCTTTGGGAACCACGCAGGTAATGCCGGTTGGGTCGGTTTTGCTCGGCCGCACCGACGGTGAGTGCATAATCTTCAGGTAGCCGTTGCGCAGGAAGTCGCCGGAACCACCAAGACCATTGATCATGCGGGTTCCGCCAACCAGCGTCGAGTTTGCATGCGCGTACATATCAAACTCAACCGGGGTGTTCATCGCAATACAGCCCAGGCGGCGGATCGGCTCGGGGGCATTTGCGATGGACAGCGGGCGCAGGGTGATTTTGTCGGCATACTTCTCCCAGTTGTCAAGGAAACGTGGGAAACCTGGAGTTTCGGAAAGTGACAGGGAACAGGAAGATGCGTGATCGAGTTTACCGGAATCAAACAGGTCGAGCATCGTGTCCTGCAAAACTTCGGTGTAAACCGTCAGGTTATTGAATGGCCCTTTGGCCAGCCCGCCGACAACGGCATTGGCAATGGAGCCGACCCCGGATTGTAGTGGCAGAAGATTTGCTGGCAGGCGACCGGCCTTAACCTCACGACCGAAGAACTCCATAATATGGCTGGCAATTGCTTCAGAGTTTGCGTCCGCATCGGTAAAGGCGCGGCCTTTGTCGCGATGCTTGGACTCAACGACAGCAATTATTTTTTCTGGATCGCAAGCAAAGGATTCCGTGCCGATGCGATCAGCAGCTTTGCAGATCAAAAAGGGTTGACGATTTGGGGGTGTCAGGGGAACCACACAATCATGCATTCCCCGGAACGAGGGTTGACTGGTGTTGACTTCGACGATCACTTTGTCAGCGATCATCAGAATTTCCCCGATAACGCCACAGGATGAACTGGGAACCAGCGACCCGTCTTCGAGAATTTCAGAAACTTCGATAATTGCGATATCAATTTTCGAGGTATAAAAGCCGTAACCAAGATCCTGAGCAAAGAGAGACAAATGCTTGTCGCCCATGCGGATGCGCCCCGAGTTAATGCCTTTGGCAATATTTTTGCCGGTCTGGTAAGGCCAGCGACGGTCAATCATGTCGAGGGTGGCCCAGCGGTCTTCGGTCTCAGCTCCAACCGAGGCACCAATAAACAGGTTGAAGCGCAATTTTCCCTGCAGATTGTTTTTTTCGACATGATCTGCCAGGGCAATAGGTACCGCTTTGGGATACCCGGCGGGGGTAAAGCCGGACCAACCCAGATCCATGCCATCTTTAAAAAATTTGATGCAATCTTGCGCCGCCATCTTTTTTTTAAGCAGCGACTTGCGATGGACCCGTTCCTCTAGCGTTCCGAATTCAGACATCATCTCTCCTCCTGTAATTTAGGATCAATAGTGCCAAAGGCACTTGTTTAAATACGCTGTTGCCGCAGCAAACAGGATAAATTTGATTTGCTAAGGTGGCTTGCTGTCAGAAAAGAGCCAAGAAATCAGCAGGAGAGTTCTTACGCTTCCTCGGTAGCAGGTCTTACCAATAGCGCCAATTAAATTGGCCTCATAGTAATTGCGCATACGATGAAGTCAAGAAAATAATCATTTATGATGAAAAATATCAGATATGGGAACAGTGCGGGGGCCGGTGGTATTTATGAAAAAATCAAAAAGCAACGCCCATCGACAGTGGCGGACGGGGTTTAGGTAAGAAAAATACCTCTTTTAATAATTTTTGACATAAGTGCTATTTGGCGGTAGATTGCCGACGTTTATGAATAAGGTCTCATGGGAGCCCTGCTGGGGTTGATTTGGCAAAAGGAGGGTCGTGTTGCAGCAAACAATAAATGGCAAAGATTAGCAGTATGATCTGGTGGGAAGGTCTATTCAATGCGCTACTGGCGTCCCCCTGGCAATGCAAAGATCCATCATTTCATAAGCATTTAAAAAAGATAAAAGCATTGATGGGTGAAACTGTTTCCTGCCAATGCTTGCGAAAGTCAGGTTTATCCATGTACTCAATGTGACGTTATAAATTGAGAGCGATGAGGTAAATTAATTAATCCAATTTAACCATAACAAAGAAGGAGGATTTATCATGGCAAATGAGGCACCCATGGGCAACCCGGGGGTTGTCGGCTTAGCCGGTTTTGGTATCACAACCTTGTTGCTGCAGTTCCATAATGTCGGCTGGTGTGAGGTCGGTCCGGTTATCGCGTTGGCTTTTGTCTATGGTGGACTGGCACAAATGATAGCTGGCTACCAGGAGTTTAAGTGTGGAAATAACTTTGGCTACAGTGCCTTTGTCTCTTACGGTGCATTCTGGATCGCCTTGGGGATTATCTTTCTGCTCAACATCTTTAATATTTATCATTCCAGCACCACAGATGTCGGCTGGTTTCTGGTCGGATGGACAATCTACACTGCGATAATGTGGATTCCGGCTATGCGCATCCATGGTGCCATGGCGGTAACCTTTACCTTGCTGCTGATCGGTTTCATTCTTCTAGATCTGGCGCATTTTGGATATCCGGAATTCACCAAAGTGGCTGGATATGAACTGATGCTCTGTGCCGCCTCGGCTCTCTACATGATGGCGCACACCATTTATGCACAGGTTTTTGGCCGCGACGTCTTACCGGTTGGCAAACCCTGGATTAAGTCCTAATATTAACCAGAAGATGTCAAGTGAGTGGTGAAACCACAGCTTCTTGTGGGATAAACCGAAATCTTAACGGAGGAAGGTATGAAAAAACTTATTATCGTTACAGTTTGCCTGATGGTCGGTTTGTGTGCTGCTAATGCGTGGGCAGAAGGACAAGCAACGAAAGAAGAGTGTGTCATTAAAAGCAATGAAGCGGCGGCCATCATAACTGCTCAGGGGCTAGATGCCGCAATTAAAGCAATTTCAGACCCCAGAGGTCCGTTTGTCTGGAAAGATTCTTATGTTTTTCTGATGGATCTGGAGGGAAAAATGTTGGCCCATCCTTTTCAGCCGGAGCTCACTCAGCAAGAGCATGTGCTACTGCTGACCGATCCGACCGACAAAGCGATGTTTGTGCATTTTGTTAATCTTGCGCGCAACGTAGGTCACGGTTGGGTGGAGTATATGTGGCCCAAGCCAGGGAAAACCACCCCTTCCAAGAAGTTGACCTACATTTACCGGGTTCCAAACCAAGACCTTTTCGTTGGCGCGGGTCTTTATGTGGGCGGCATGATTTACTAGTAAAGCCAATCCCCGGCCGTGGCTTAAACAGTCTGCACCGGGGGCTCCTCAAGAACAATGCTGGTTTGACAACGCGTCTTGGTGTTTATTCCCCAAGGCGCGTTGTTGATTGCTGCATCATTTTAAGCAACCGCACAGTTTCTTCTGGCTCTGGCCAGTCAGTGTGGTCAGTTGTCAATTCAACGTTCGCCACCACTCCATTCATATCAATAATGATCCGCACCGGCAGCGGCGGGCGCCACTCGGAATCGCCGTTAAAACCCAGTAGATCAATGCCGAATCTTTTGTAAATCACGATCAAACGAGCTCTTAATCGGGTATTCAAATTCAAAAGCGGGAACATCCTGACTCGGAATATGAACTTTCAGGAGAGCCTTGCTATACAGTATTATTGAGCGTTTGCCGGGCTCTTCCACGTAGGTGTAAATTTCACCGGTAACATATTTACAAGCTGCCAGACCTTTTGGAGAGACTTGTTGCAGGCCTTTGTTGATGATAACAAACTTTTGGCCGAGAGTTTCACTCTCCCGGTTTATTGTGTCGATGAATTGAATTCAGACTCTGCTGTTTGCTCCAGTCGAATTACCTCGCTGCATGCATTCTCCTTCAGGCCCAAAAACCAACACCTGCCTGGCTGCTGCAATACCGTCGACCCCGATGATTGCTCCAGATGGAAGTTTGAGACAGGTTTCATGCTCTTGTGCAACCCGTTTCAACTCCTCATACAATTCGTCATCGGTCAAGGCACCCACTGAGGCCACCAGCAACGGCGAACCCCTGCGCAAAACGTTTGCTTCATGCATCTTGACTGCAACATGCCCGGTTCATTATACCGCATAGGAAGACATCTATTTGGGATAGCAAATCTGCGGAAAGAAGGTGTCTCAATCAGTATTGGAAATTTTCTCACTCGCGGTGTCCGGTTTTGGACCACCTCGGGGGATAATTCTGGCCTAGGTCTTTAGTTTTGATTCTTCTCTGGCGGATTCTTGTTTCGATAAATCTGTAGTGAGGGGGCACTCTGTCGCGATGAGTTATTGTTCTGAAACCAGATCAATCACGGTGATTTCGGGCGGCGAGAAGAGGCGCATCGGTGGCCCCCAGCAGCCGGTGCCGCGACTGGTGTAGAGGTAGCTGTCTTTGGCGAGGGGGTAGAGACCGTCCTGGAGCGGATAGGGAATTCCCGTCAGCAGATTGAAAGGAAAAATTTGGCCGCGATGGGCATGTCCCGAAAGTTGCAGGTTGAACTGTTTGATACTCTGTGGGTCGATCCAGGGGCGATGTTTGAGAAAGAGGGTGAACTTTTCGGCAGTCGCCGTCGCCAGCGTTTTGAAGTCGTCGATTGCGGTACTGCGGGCGGGGTCATTGACGCCGGCGATTTCGATGCCGCCGACTTCTACGAGCTCATTTTGCAA
>JAQYVY010000026.1 GCA_030145195.1 Desulfuromonadales bacterium
ATGCCTGGTTGGGCAACCTTAAAAACGTTGATCTGGTGCAGGAGTTTGGTGGCGATGGCGGCTTCTGGAGCGCGTTCGCCGATGGGATTGATGTGATTAAGGTTGATGACGGGCGATTGCTGGTACGTTTGAAAGAGTAGCCCGGGATTTAACGCGGAGACGCTTCGAACGCAGAAAAAAGTTGTTCAGACTTTTGCCTTTGTCAGGCTGCTGGGTTAGGCAGATTGAAAGTGACGGTCGTTCCGACCCCCTCAGTGCTGTCAACTCGGATTTTACCACCGTGAGCTTCGATGATGTGTTTGACAATGCTCATCCCCAAGCCAAGACCTGGTGCCAGATTGCTGCTAGCATTTGCACGGTAGAACTTGTCAAAGATGCGATTCAACTGCTCTTGACTCATTCCGATTCCCTGATCACTGATTGCAATTTGCCATCCCTCCGGCTGCAAGCTCCCTGTTAAGACTATTTCGCTTCCTTTGGGTGAGTACTTTACCGCATTACTTAATAAATTTTCGAGAACTTGACAGATGCGCTGGCGATCAATGAAGAGTTTGGTCTCTTTAATTTCGTCTGAAAGTTCGAGTCGGAAACAATGCCTTGAATCATGAAGTTGGTAGAATTCAATGGTCTTATCGATCAGATCAAGGGGGCTGGTTTTTTGTAAATCCAGAGGGAGAGGCTGCCCACTCTCGATACGACTGACATTCAGGACGTCATCAATAATCCGATTCAGAGCGTCCCCTCGACTTAAAATTTCATGAAGAAAATCTCTCTTCTTCTCTTCAGAAAGTTGGTTGGTGTGGCCGACAGTGTTGAGAATGAGTTCCGTATAGCCAATTATGGCCGTCAGTGGGGTGCGTAGTTCATGGGCTGCGATCGAGATGAAGTCACTCTTCATCTGATCCATTTCGATCAAGGCTCGTTCTGCCTCCTTTTCCGTGGTGATGTCACGGGTTGTAATCAGAATGCAGGGTTCCTCTTTGATGGTGATAAGCCGGGCCGAAACAAGAGCTGTCCTAACCTGACCGCCTACGGCGTTAAAGTCGGCTTCAAGATTTTTGATTTCACCATGGGTTTGTAATTGCTCGCGGAAGGTCTCTCTTAATCCCTTGTCTTGCCAAAGGTTGAGTTGCTCAGAGTTGTGACCAACTGCCTCAAGACGTGTAATCCCTGTTGCTTGCACGAATGCAGTATTGACATCTATTATCGAACCGTCTTCAAGCTTTGCAAGAATTACTGGGTCAGGGTTTGTCTCAAAGGCGTTACGGAAGTATTCCTCTCTCTCACGTAATGCATTTTCAACCTGTTTTTCTTTCGTGATATCCTGAAAGGTGATCACTCGGGCCTTCCGGCCCTTGTAGCTGATATTCTTACCTCTTATCGAGAGAGGATAGGTACTTCCATCTTTTCGAACACCCTCAACTTCATATTTCTCGGAATAACCAGCTTTTATTTTTTTAATAGCGATTTCGAGAAAATCTGGGGCAATGAGCTTAAGGCCATCCATGCCAACAAGTTCTTCGTTAGTAAAGCCCGTTATGTCGGACAGACCCTGATTACAATCCAGTATCAACCCGCCGTCATGTATGATCACACCACCCAAAGATGCATCATGAAGCGCCCTGAATCGCTCTTCACTCTCTTTCAGTAATTTCTGGGATAACTCATATTCTTTGATCTTGTCCTGTAGCTTTTTATGGGTTTCAATGCGCTCGGTTAAATCACGAATGGCTCCGAGAAACCCAAGCAGTTCTCCGTTTTCGCCTTTAACCTGCGTGCCGAGAGTCTCTCCAGGGAAAAGAGTTCCGTCTTTTCGGCGGTATTCATTCTCATAAACAGTTTTGCTGTTCAAGGTCGTCTCGTTGTACCTGGTTTTTCCTTGATTGAAATAGCTCTCAGGGTTTGCATAAATGATTTGTGTCGTTCTTCCCGACACTTCCTCAAGGTGATAACCAAAAGTCTTGGTAAAGGCAGGGTTAACGAGAACGATTTGTCTTTTGGCATCAGTAAAGACGATAGCGTCTGTAATAGAGTTAAAGATGGCCTCAAATTCAGCCTTGAATTGTGTTTGTTGACCAGACATTCTATTTCCCCTTATGTGACCCTTCAGAACAAAATTCCAAAGCTTGTGGATTGCTTGCAGCAGTCTGTTGCCACGATCTACACAGGAAGCGATCTAGTCTTGTAGCAGATAGTTGATGGCTTCTTCTTTGCAGTCAAATAGCTTGAAATCTCTTTTGCTGAAAATGCTTATTGCAGTGATCACGACTTTATATAGTCCTTTGATACCAACAACAGCAGCTTTATTGACATAGGGACTGTTGCCTTTAGTCAGGTCTTTCAATTTATCGACGAGTGCAAGATCGAATTTACCTTTTTCGACAATTGTCAGGGTTTTAACCGAACCTTCCGGGCGTTGACGAACCTGCCTTGCACATTCATCAATCAAAGGAACCGCTTCTTTAATGTCTTCGTAGGCAAAGTTGAGAATGAAAATTTCACTGCCGAACTCTGTGGTAAAGCATGCGTTGTTCATAATCCCACCTGTTGAAAATAAAAAAATCCACCCAAGCATATGAAGGTGGATTTGAGAGGCCTTTTTCAGACATCTCTCCCTCTTCGGTGGCTGGGCTGTCTCATGGTAGAGACCCCTGGCTGTGCGTCCTCAGGTCACCCTGAGTTTGCTATTGTCCAAGAGCTAGAACTATATTATTTTAAAGGTAACTCAATAACCGTGTGTTACGCAAGAGGACGGAAATTATAATGTATTCATCCCGTTGGTGGCATGGGAGAATGGAGTCATCACAGAGAAACCGATAAGAGCGAATTGCTAAACTTTGGAGTGAGTGGCATTTCACTCTTGATGAGACGAAAATCTACGTCTTATTGAACCCCATCAGTTGGACTTTTTTAGTGGCTGAATATACTCCAATATCCCATGGGCTTTACGGTCGTCTTTTTGGTTTCTATCGGGGGCTGTGAACCCGATTGTTGCTGTAAATATGGAGCCTGGAGTATAATTAAAAGGACTTGCATGATTTTATCCATAACTGCTGGCTGTTTTGTTTTTCAACTCATGTCGCTTCAAATTTCGTGATGGTCATATATTTTACAAAATAAACGAAGCGTCGGTTGCCTTCTACCAGGATAGGATTAAAGTTTAACTAAGATTTTATGTGTCTTCTCCTTAATCTTTAAAAGGAGGACTCTATCATGTCGATGTATTCTTTTTCAAAGCTCTCATATAAATTTCGCATACATCTGCTTCTTTTTGTGACCAGCCTGATGTTGATCATTATCTCGGTTTTGAATAAAACGCCCACTCGCCTGGTGGCTGAGAATTCCATGGCGGCGGCAGTACATTTCCTTTATCTTGTCGATACTGAGGAATACACCAAGAGCTGGGAGGTCTCGGCAGATATTTTAAAAAAGATGCTCACTAAAAAGGCCTGGAACGAACAAATCGCCAAAATCAGGTCTTTCTATGGGCCGATTTTGGAAAGGCGGCATAAAGATATTGTTTACACTGATTCCGCAGATAGTGTTCCCGATGGCAGGTACGTCATTTTGACGTTCATCTCAAAGTTCGAATCCAGAGATTATGCAATTGAAACGATTACCCTGATGCTTGGCGCTGATAACCTGTGGAAGGTTGCGGGTTACTTTGTTCGGTGAATTTCCATTTAAAGGAAAATTAAAGCTTTTGTCTGATCCCGTTTTCGTTAAATTCCAACTCACCAGAGAACTTTGGCGTCAATTTTACCAAGCTCATTATTCTGCCGATCACTCCCTGAAAGTTCGCTATCTCTGGGGAGCAACCTGCATTATTATCGGATCTTTCGGTTTGGGTGGCCTGCTGGAGTCGAAGCTTGTTGCTGTGCTGTTGCTGGTGACTGGATTCTATGGAGTCTTGTCAAAGCAGATTTTTGTGGTTAAATCGGTCAAAAGTGCCTGCAAGCATCCTTTTTACAACAAAGAATTGATGGTGGCGATTTCAGCTGGAGAGATTGCGGTGCGGAGTGAGGGCAGTGGTTACAGCCAACCCTGGGACAACTTTATCGGCTATCGTAAACTCAAACCAGGCTTTGCTTTTTACCACGACCGCCGCTCTTTCTTTTTTCTCCCTGGGACGGCTATGACTGAAGAAAAGGAAGCGCGTCTTATGCAAATTCTTGAGTCGGTTGCTGTGCCGAAGTTGTGAGGTGTCGATGAAGAAAATTGGAGTCTTTGCTCTGGGAATCATTTCTGTCCTCTATATCTTGAATCCGGGGGCAGGTTTTTTTGAGCTTATCCCTGACAACCTGCCATTGATTGGTAACCTTGATGAAGCTGCCGCGGTTGCACTGTTGTTGATGTGTTTGAAGTATTTCGGCCTTGATCTGCCGAATATCTTTGGTCGAAAAGAATCCAAAGATAAAACCATCAACCTTTAATTTCGGTCTTGTGACCTGGATAAAGATTGTGTTGGCCACTAAGACACGAAGGCACCAAGAGGACCAATCAAGGAATATAAAGCTCAATCTTGATATTCTGTGGTGTTCAGGAAAAGGCCATTGATCTCTCCGTGTCTTAGTGACTTTGTGGCTCGCTTTTTTGCAGGGATAAATTCCATTTGTCTATTCACAACTTATAGGAGGGCCCATGGAACGGAAAGTTGGATATAAAGAGTTGGTGGCTCAAGCTGAGGCGAAGATTGAAACGATCAGCGTTGCCGAGGCCCTTGAGGCTTACGGTCGTGACGATGTTGTTTTTGTTGATTTGCGCGATGTCCGTGAGTTGAAAAGGGAAGGCAAGATCTCAGGTGCTTTTCATGCGCCCAGAGGACTTCTCGAGTTTTGGATCGATCCGGATAGCCCCTATCACAATCCTGTTTTTGCCAAAGATAAGCGTTTTATCTTCTATTGCAACCTGGGCTGGCGTTCTGCACTGGCGGCAGATATTGCTCAGCAGATGGGTCTCAAAAAAGTCTGCCATATTAATGGTGGCTTTGATGCCTGGAAGAGTGCAGGTGGGTCGGTTGAGGAAATGCGTAAATAGGCATCTGTTGGCCTGAACAATTAAGAAATGTTACTCCTTTGAGGTCATTACTCTCTGCGACTTCGCGTCTTTGCGTTAATATATGGTTTAAGTTGTCTCTGCCTTTGTTGGGGTTGTCGCTCCGTAAAAGCACCACTGCTTTATTCCCCTCTATTCATCTCAAAACTTAACCCCCAACATTCCCCTCTATCTCTCTGTGTCCAATTTTCCATAGTCTGGTTCCGAGCAGCACGGCAGCAATGCTGAGACCAATCAGCAAGCTGATCCAGAAACCTTTGGCCCCCATCGGGTCGCCCCAAAAATCGGTTAAAGCCAAGCTGTAGCCAAGTGGCAACCCGACCCCCCAGTAGGCGATGGCGCTCATCAATAGCGGTACGCGCGTATCCTTATAGCCACGCAGCGCCGCTGCCGCTCCGATCTGGAAGGCGTCAGAGAACTGGTAGAGCGCGTTCAGGTAAAGCAAGCTGACGGCGATTGCGATAACCTCGGGATCGCGCGTGTAAATCTCGGCAATATCTTCAGCAAAGACCAAGGTCAGCAGCGCGGTTACCAGAGCAATCGAAGTGTTTAGCAACAGTCCTGCCTTGCTGGTTAAATAAGCGCGGTCATAGCGCTGTTTGCCGATGGCATGGCCAACGCGAATGGTGATGGCGCTGGCGATGCTTAACGGGATCATGAAAATCAATGATGAATAGTTCAAGGTCACTTGGTGTGAGGCAACCGTGAGCGCTCCCAGCGGTGCCAAAAACAAGGCAATCAGGGCAAAGATACTGGCTTCGATCAGCAGAGCTAGACCGATCGGTAGCCCCAGTCGGATGATTTGTGTTGCCCCTTCGGTGCCGCGTTGCTTGGCGAGATCGAAGAAGTGAGTCATCCGGTATTTTCTGATCCGCCAGATGGTCAACAGCATACAGCCGCACATGAACCAGAGGCTGAGTGATGAGGCCCAGCCGCAACCGACCCCACCCATCGCTGGCAGTCCCAGCTTGCCATAAATGAAAACATAATTGGCGGCCACATTCACTGGAATGCTGGCCAGCCCGATGAGCATACTCGGACGTACCAAGCCGAGCCCTTCACTTAAGTTGCGCAAGAGAAAGAACATGGCGAGCGCCGGCATCCCCCAGGAGATAGCTTTAAGGTAGTCGGCAGCGATGGTCGCTATCTGCGGGTCAACTTCCATCCAGGTAAAAACCAACCCGGCACTGCGTAAGAGTAGAATAGCGATCAATACCAGCGGCAGCGCTACGATAATACCACGGCGGGCCAGCGGGCCGGTTTCGTCAGTCTTGCCCGCGCCATGCAGCTGCGCGACCATCGGCGTAATTGCGAGTAGCACTCCGTAGAGAAAAAGAAACACCGGTCCCCAGATGCTGCCACCGACCGCCACCCCCGCCAGGTCGGTCGCGCTCACTCGGCCGGCCATTACTGTGTCGGTAAAGGCCAGCGCCTGCTGCGATAGTTGTGCTGCCAGAATCGGTGCCGCCAGAGGGATCAGCAGGCGCACTTCGGTCTGTAGTAACTTGAATTTATTGTGATTGGCGTTGGTCATCGGGGCTCAGTGATCGTTATATGTAATCGATATAAAAACTGTAGGAACTTAACGCAAAGACGCAAAGACGCAAAGGTTAAACGCAACCGGTAAATATTAAGTTCTGAATGGTTAGAAACATTACCCGCTGCATCATTGTTGTTTTTTGGGGAAACATTGAGTTGTTGATTGGTTTTAAAACTTATATTTGAACCTATGATTATAGATTCTTTGTTTAACGCTCCGAGAAGGCTGTTTTGGGTAAAGATATCAAGCTTTTGCGCCTTTGCGCCTTTGCGTTAAAAGGGCCTTGAGCTGTTATGGACTTTGTTGGGAATGACACGGCGAAGCTTTGATTCCTTATCTTAATGCTGTTTATGTCAGCGCAAATAAGCCTCGGTCACATAGCGACGCATCATGACGTGAGTGTTGAAGTAGTAGGCGTTTTTGCCAATAGCGTTCTTCATTACCTGAATCCAGCCATCCTGGTCACTGTAATAGAGCGGGATAATCGTCTTCTCCAGTTTGGCGTAAAGATCCTCGACGTCTTCGTCAGTGTGATTAACGTCTTCGTTGGTCGTGGTCTCGGTCGGCGGCGGCCCGATAGACCAGCCGGTGATACCTTCGATGTGACCTTCGATCCACCAGCCGTCAAGTACGCTGAAGTTTGGCACACCGTTCAGAGCGGCTTTCATGCCGCTGGTCCCTGATGCTTCAAGCGGGCGCAACGGATTGTTCAACCAGAGATCAACCCCCGGAATCAGTCGACTGGCCACGTCCATATTGTAGTTGGGCAGATAAACAATCTTCAGTTTGTCACCGAAAAACTCCTTCTGTTTTCTGATCTCCTGAATCATGCGTTTGCCATGCTCATCTTGTGGATGTGCCTTGCCAGCAAACACGAGTTGCAATTTGCCGCCGCCGATTTTCAGCAGATGCTCAGTGTCGGTGAAGATCATGTTGGCGCGTTTGTACGCGGTCGCTCTGCGGGCGAAACCAATGGTTAGAATATCGGGGTCAAACTGTTCGCCGGTCACCTCTTCGATATATTGCAGCAGGTAAGCCTTGGCTCCAGCATGGGCGTCCCAGATCTCTTGATCCGGAATGTTGTCGACTCGAACCAGCAGCTCCGGTTCGTTGGCCCAGCTCGGCAGGTATTCATCGAACAGGTTCATCATGTAGGGAGAGGCCCAGGTGAAAGGATGGATGCCGTTAGTGATGGCATGAATTTCGAAGCCGGGGAAGAGCGCCTGTGAGACTTCACCGTGTTTTTTTGCGACACCGTTGACAAAGTGTGAAAGGTTCAGGGCCAAAAGCGTCATGTTAAGTTTATCTTTGCCACCCAGTTCTTGTAGCAAAGCTATAGGGATGACATCACCCAATACTCTTTTGACCATGTCGTAGGGGAAGCTGTCATGCCCGGCTTCTACCGGTGTATGGGTGGTGAATACGCACTTCTCTTGAACGCTTGGGGTGTTCCACGAAGCTCGCTCATCCCAGGTGTCCTCTACGGGACGTCGGTGATGGTTGAGCAGTTCCAGCGTCAGGAGGCTGGCGTGGCCCTCATTGAGATGATACTTGCGGACCTGAAAGCCCAGAACCTGCAGTAGCCGGGCCCCGCCAATGCCGAGAACAATCTCCTGCTTCAGGCGATATTCTTTGTCGCCGCCGTAAAGATGGTCGGTGATTTTACGATCTTCGGGGTTGTTGCCAGGGATGTCGGTGTCAAGAAAGAGCACCGGCAGCGTCCCGCCCGTAGGACTATTGACGCGATAGAGCCAAGCCTGAACCTTGACATCGCGGTCTTCTATGGTCACCAGGGTTTTTCTTGGCAACAACTCAAGCAGCTCTTCCGGTTGCCAATCTACAGAGCTCTCCTCCTGCCAACCATCACTGGAAAAGCTCTGGCGGAAATAGCCCTTACGGCTGATCAAGGTGATTGCGACCATAGGCAATTTGAGGTCGGCGGCACTTTTGATTGTATCGCCAGCCAGAACGCCGAGACCGCCGCTGTAGGTCGGTATTTCCGTGGTTAACCCGATTTCCATGGAGAAGTAAGCGATACGCGGTATTTCAGTGAAAAGCCTCCAGTCGGTCATGGGGTCACCTCGCTCTCGGGCCATTTACATTACATGCTTACAGAGGATAAATGAGTGAAATCTCATATCTAGAAATAATAACACATTCTAACTAAAATCCACTTTATCTCCAAAGAAGATATTGTGACCCGCCTATAGCAGGAATTGCTTGCAATATATTGTTAGTTATGAAAATAGTGAGTCGTTATGTGTAGAGGCTTGAGAAGAGTTACAGGGCAATTTAACGCTTTGTTTTTGTTGGATACTTGTCCTTCTCTTCGGGCCTACAGTCAGCGTACCGATCGATGCTTTCGACTCATCCTTCAAAGGGATCTGCCGTTCTATGTATGAAACTTTTTTTTCCTTCGCTGAAAAGCCTTTTACGCTGACCCCCAATCCGCGTTTTCTGTTCCTGAGTCATACCCACAATGAAGTTTATGCCCATCTCCTTTACGGCATCGATAACCGGGTCGGTTTTATTGAGGTAACAGGTGAGGTTGGCACCGGTAAGACCACGATTTTGCGGACTTTGTTATCGCGTCTAGATGACAGTAAGTATCGGGTTGCTTTCATTTTTAACCCGAAGTTGCGTGCCACTGAGTTGCTGCAGGTGATTAATCGCGAATTCGGTCTGGTTGATTCTGGAGCTGGCGCGCCGGAGCTGATCGCTGCTCTCAATGACTTCCTGCTTGAGGAAAACCGCGCAGGTCGGACGCCGGTGTTGGTGATTGACGAGGCGCAAAATCTGTCCGGGGAAGTTTTAGAGCAGATTCGCTTACTTTCAAACCTTGAGACCGAAACCGACAAGCTTATTCAGATTGTCCTGGTCGGTCAGCCTGAGCTGAGACAGCACTTGAATGATCATAGCCTGCGTCAGTTTAATCAGCGCATTGCTGTGCGTTGCCGCTTGTTGCCGCTAAATCGAGAGGAAACCTCAGCTTACATTTCGAATCGGCTCAAAGTCGCGGGCGGTTCGGATCATGGTGTGTTCTCACCGGGGTCTGTGGCCAGGATTTTTCAATGCTCTGGTGGGATTCCGCGCCGGATCAACCTGATCTGCGATCGGGCTCTGTTGATCGCTTATACTGAAGAACAGCATCGCGTTACCGCTGCTCATGTCAAACAATCAGTACAGGAAATAGACGGTACGACAAACAGTTCGATCATGTCCTTGTCTCCCTGGACGCTGGCGGCTTCTGCTGCGGCGCTTATTGTGCTTCTGGCCTCGGGTGTTTATCTCTTGCCGGGTGTAATCAATAATCCTTCAGCCGTTTCTGCCGCACCGCCTGATGCTTCACCCAAAATCACGAGTCAGGCTCCCCAGGTTTCCGGTGTTGTTGCCAGTTGCAATGCGATCTTTGAACTTTGGGGCAGCTCTTTGCTGTCAGCTGGGACTCTTGCTGCCGGCTTCGATTTCGATTACGAGTTTGCCGCCCGCGATCTTGATCTGCTTCGTTTACGTGGCTCTTTTGCCGACTTGCAGCGCTTGAACATGCCGTTGCTGATTCCGTTGTCAGAAGAGCAGGGTGGTGGCTATCTTGCCGTGACCGGGAAAACCCCTGCCGGTGACTGGAGAGTCGCTCCAGCCTACTTGGGGCGAGATCACCTGAACGCTGATGAATTGAGTGCTCTCGGCATGCGCATTGCGCTGGTGCCGTGGAAGGACTTTGCCTCGATCGGCTATGTCTCTATTCCAGGGACCACCGGTGAAAAGGTGCGTCGGTTGCAGTTCTTGCTCGGTTTGACCGGTTGCCTGGAGGTCCCGACCACTGGTCGTTACGATGCGACGACCATAGAGTGCATCAAGAGGTTTCAGCGAGATCACGGTCTGGTTATTGATGGGCTGGTCGGGCCGAGAACGTTGATGTTGATTTATCAGGCTGCTGGCAATTATGACACCCCACACTTCTCTTGAATTTTCTGGTGCAAAATGAGCTCTATTGTTAAAGCAATCAAGAAGCGCGATGAGGTGACCCCGCCGTCTGTGGCGAATCTCGCTACCCCGGTGCAAAAAAGTCCCCCCTCTAGGCGGACTTTTGTCCCGCTCCTGGCGGGTGTTGTCGTTGGTGGGGTTCTGGTGGTCGGTTTTCTTGCGTGGCAAGAGGGTCGCGGTGACTCTATCGTGCCGATTGAATCTCCTACGATTGTTCCCGCGCAAGTGGCCATGAGCCCGGCGCAGCCTGCTCCTCCGGCTCCTGTGATTGAACCCGTCGCCAAGGATCCTGCTGTTGTGGCTGCTCCTGCGGAAATCGTGGTCGTTGTCATGAATGAACCTGAGCCCCGCAGTGCTACAGAAGAAAAGATCCTGACGGTGGTAACAGAACAAGCGGTGCCACTGAAAACAGCTTTGCCCGCAGTGATTCCGAAAGTCTCACCGGCAACAGAACCTCTGGTTGTCAGCACCGAGCCTGAGCCTGCTTTTACAACGATCTTGCCTGATGGGGTTGAACTGAAAGTGACGGAGATTTTCTTTCAGGATGGAGCTGGCAACAGTATGGCCATAATCAACGACTTGCCAGTTATGGAGGGGACGGCTATAGAAACAGCCATGGTCGAGGAGATTGCTTCCGACCATGTGCGGTTTTTGATCTCTGGAAAAGTTTATATCGTCAAGTCAAGTCTGCCGCCAGCGCAATAGCTCAAGATTGTACTGTCTGCTCTCCTTTGTTTCCCCCCGATCTTCCTGCCAATTGACATGCATGAAATGCTATTCGAGGGCTGCCTTGGCAGCCCTCGAATGCGTACTTTAAGGTTGATAATCAAACTCATGGCCACAGGCCGGACACTTGGTTGTTGCTGTTGCGCTTGTGCCGGTTGTTGCACAGGCCGTCAGAGTTAGAGCAAAAAAGGCGATAATCAGAAATGTCAGAAACGGTTTCATTGGTATGTCCTCTCATGTGAAGGCGTTCGTTGTTGGTATCCTTGCGACGGGGCAGTGCTGTTTTTTATCTGTTTGCTGGCTCACTGTCTCCCTTGTCGCGACCCTGATGACAATCATGCCATGGGGTGTCTCTGCTTGAGTGAGTACGACGTACACTTATAAGTGGTTCCTCTATTTAACTTCTCGCGACAATGTCCTTTTTTAAAAGTCATATCTTGTTTAATACAAGTGCTATGCCAAGATTTAAAACCCATTAAATACAATTATTTAATAGCTTTTTCGGGTTGTTGTCCTGGACTTCGTTGTGGAATATTCAACAGGATATGTTGGTTATCCCACAAAGGGTTGTGTGCAGAAGTGGGTAGGCAGAGATCATGTCATGATTCTAAAGTGATGTTGATTCTCTGGAAAAGGGCGTTTGAGGTTGGCACATGACGTGGTTCGGGCATTTGATCGGGGGTAAGGTGAAGTTAGCGTTTCACGCATCAACGTCTCGCGACGCCGCATTTTGGACAATATTCCCAGCGCTCATACAGTGTGGCAACGCATGAAGCACAGCAGTTTTCCGGCGTCTTGTTTTTGTGGTACCGATGCGTCATCAGCAAGACGCAACCGGCAATCAGGTTCGCTCCAATCAGAGCCCAACCCAACCCGGGAATCTGGAGTAAGCTGACGACCTGACAGTGGACGCAAGAGACGTTCCAGGCATTGACGATGAGTATGAGCACGACCACGGGTAGGCACCCAAGTATGATCCCGGAGCAACGTTTTGGTTTGCTTAAAGAGAAATTCATGCAGAAACATCCTTCTTGGGCTGGCCGCACCAGGGACAATATTGTAGCCAGAGATCATAGATTTTGTCGCAACTCTTGCAGGAGGCCCGAAGCATCGACCGGCAATGCGGGCAGACTAGCCAGCCCGATTCAACCCTCTCGGCGCAATCCGGACAGGAACCGGTTAAAGGTGCCGCCGGGGTCACGGGTTTGACGAATTCCATGCAGATATAGTAGCAGATAACCACCAAACTGAAGATGAAGATCATAAACATGTTTGACCTCACATGGCTTTAGGAAGATTGCCCGGGCGTTGGTCGCTGTCTTCAGCGAGGGCACCATCACGCAGGACTACGGTTCGATCAAACCATCTCTGGTTGTCGCGATTGTGCGTGACCATGACGATGGTCTGGCCTTCCTGGTGTAGCTCAGACAAAAGATTCATCACCTGCAGACTGGTGGCTGAATCGAGGCTGCCGGTCGGCTCATCAGCCAGCAACAGTGGTGGTTGGTTAACCAGGGCTCTGGCGATAGCAACGCGCTCCTGTTCTCCGCCGGACAATTGTTGCGGCAGGTGCCGCAAGCGGTCCAACAGGCCGACCCGGTCGAGGATTGCGCTGGCGCGACGCTGCTTTTCCGCTGAGGTGAGTTTTGACACGACCAGTGGCAACATGACGTTTTCCAATGCGGTCAGGTAAGGGATCAGATTGTGCGACTGGAAGATAAAACCAAGGTATTCGCGCCTGAAGTCAGACAGCTTCTCTACTGAAAGGCTGTAGACATCGATCCCGTCAATTTCGATCCGGCCAGAGGTCGGGTGGCTCAGACCGCCGAGAACACTCAATAGGGTGCTCTTGCCGCTCCCGGATGGACCCATAATGCCGAGGAAGTTGCCTTCCTCAATCTTCAAGGACAGCGCTTGCAGGGCGGCGACACAGTCGGCTCCGTTCATGTAGTGTTTTGTTACATCATTAACGTTAATAAGATTCATGGCGTATCCTGCTTAAAGGGCTCTGAGAGCTTCACTTGGATCTAGACGACTGGCGCGCAGTGCCGGTTGCAAGGCTGCCAGCAGACCGACGATAATGGCCGCAATCACGGCTCCGGCGGCGAGCGTTGGGTTCCATTGCCAGCTAGCCTCTCCGCTGCCAAGCAAGGGCAGGGCGACAATGGTTGCCACCGCACCGACCAGGTAACCCAGCACCCCGGCCAGAGAGCTCACGATCCCGGCTTCCATCAAGATCAGGCGCAACACATGACTCCGGCGATAGCCGATCGCGCGATAGATGCCGATCTCTCTGGTGCGTTCGCTGATCGAGCCCATCATGGTCACGAACACCAACAGGGCACCGATAATGACCACGGTTACGGCAACACCCCAGGCGAACAGGCGAAACTGGTCAAGCGCATGCATCCTAGTCTTGACGACCTGTTGGACCGCTTGCACATCAACTCCCGGTAAGACCGTTTGTAATTGAGCCACCATATCGTTGACGGGACAGTCGTGGCAGAGCGCCGCGATCTCGACCATGCTGACAAGCCCTGGCTTGCCGAGAAGGGCCTGGGCGATCGGCAGAGAGGTGATCAATAGCTGGTCGTCTTGAGAACCGGTCTTGCCCAGCAAACCGACCACGGTGAAGGTTTCACCTTGAACCACCAGAGTGTCGCCCATCTTCAGACCAAGCCGCATGGCGACTTCATGTCCGGCCACCAGCTCGTGTCCTTCTTTAACGGGTCGGCCGTCGATTGACCACCAGCGTTTCAGGCCGAACTCGATTTCTGGATCAACACCCATCAACAGGATACTCTGGCCTTCAAGCTGAACCGCACCAAGCACCTTGGGGGCTATGGCGGCGACGTTGCGCCGGTTGGGGATGTCGTCGATTTTGCT
The DNA here is from genome assembly GCA_030145195.1 of Desulfuromonadales bacterium. Classification (GTDB taxonomy): domain Bacteria; phylum Desulfobacterota; class Desulfuromonadia; order Desulfuromonadales; family BM103; genus JAQYVY01. The sequence continues at coordinate 14,192 of JAQYVY010000026.1, forward strand.
CAAACTTTCCTGAGCAATCTCTTGTGCGACCAGGTTGACGCCGCCCAGATTGATGCCGCCGTAGTTGAGTGCCAGTTGCTCATTGTGCGGTGTGATGATGATGTTGGCACCAAAGTTCTCGAGCTCGTGTTGGGCTTTGCGGCCAAGTGCGTCGGTGAGCGACAACAACGTGACCACAGTCGCTACGCCGATCAGCAAACCGGTCAGAAGAAACGCGGCCCGACCTTTGCGGCGGCGAAGGTTATGCATAACGATATGTTCCAGGCGCATCGCGAAGTCCTTAGTTGACGGCGGCGGTGAAGTAGTTCGCGCCGCGCTCTATGTCGTTTGCCGAAATGATAATGTCCTGACCAACCTTCTGTCGATCGAGGGGCGCTGGATTACAGCCACCTTTGAGCACATTGACCATATCGGTACGAAAATGTTGGTCACAGTTGTTGCAGACCATGTCCTCACCTTCCTGACGGTAACCTTTGCGTGCTTTGTAACAGACATCGCAGGTATCGAACGCCGCCCGGATGACGCCGTCGTGGCTTTGAACCAGGAAGAAATCAACCTCTGCGGTTTTGCCCTGGAAGCGGTAGAAGCGGGCTTTGCCGTCAGCCAACTCGGCAGCTGGAAAGTGCAGTGCGCCGTCTTGACCGGCGGTCACCTGCTGGTGGCCATACGACGGCTGCGCCAGATATAGCCAGCCGCCAGCTCCGGCGGCAACGGCAATGACCAGCAGGATTGCTGGGATAAGCCACTTTTTGCCGGTTGTTGGTTCGCTTTGAAATTGTTCGCGCTTGTTTTGACGATCACTCATCTGTTTTGCTCCTTAACGTATTGCTGGAAGTTCTCTTTAGCTCTATGGTTTAACCGCAACAACTGCAGCCGCTTCCGCCTTGTTTGAGGTCTTTTAGGCGGGGATCAAAGATCGCAATGTCGGCACTCTTTTCCAGGGTGCCATACCAGTCCTGGAACTGTGATTGCTGCGTCTGCGGATCTTTGCTGCCAGCAAAGACGTTTTGGTCAAGGTTTTGGCTAATAATCATGTCTTCCCGCAAGAGCTCTTTGAATCGCTCTATGCTTCCGTAACGGTCAGTCATGACCTGTTCAAAGCCCTGATGTCTCTGTGTAAGCTCGTTTAAGCGCAGATCAACTTCACCGTTTTGGATAATGATGTTGTTTGCTTCTGCGGCCGTCAGCAATAGCTCGCGTTGTAACAGCTCTTGCCAGACCTTTTGCAATACTTCGCTTTGTTGACTCGGAGCTAATGGTTCGTTGCCGGTCTGTTGTTGAACAAGTAAGTCAAAATCATCCCTGGCAATGAGCCGCCCGCCGATGCGAGCGATGTACTTCTGTCCGAGTTGTGCTTCTTCGTTGCGCAGTGCCAGGTACTCCTCGGGAGAAAGCTCCAGACGGACTTTGGCTGGATAGCCAGCAGTCGCTATGGCCTCAGCGATTGCCTGACTATCAATTTTCGCCGGGTCGAAAGTAACCCTGCCGATGTTTCTGGTCAGGTTGACATTAACCGTTCCGACGCCATCCAGGGGGGCGAGTGCCGTCTCAATGTTGCCAACGCAAGAGCCGCAGGTCATTTTCCCAATCTGGTATTCAACCAGTGCTGCTGTTGCCGGATTGACCCCGGATGGTTTCAAAAACCAGACTGTTGCGATCACGCTCAGCATGGTCACGCCGATCAGAAGATAATTTTTCGTACCTAAGTTCATGTTCACCGTCCTTTTAGTTTGATGAATGATGTTTGGGTAGACGCAATCATGACTCTATCTATCACATTTTGTGCCAAGAATAAGACAGTGCCATAAGTTTATATAATCATTGATAATAGAAGCATATTTTTGTGTATTAAGATGACGCTAAAGCGAGCCAGACGTAGAATATTCCACACCTTGTTGAAGGTTATTCTGCAATTGAGTGCGTTGGCCTTTGTGGTAGTCAGGGGAGGGCAGCCATAATAAAGATTGTGTCGGCCACTAAGACACGAAGCCACCAAGAGGGCTGATTAAGAGAACAACCAAACCTCCCTATCTTGATAATCTGAATGCTTTTGAACATGACCAAGGTTCTCTTCTTGCCTTTGCGTCTTGGTGGCTAAGCCTATTTAGGTTGTTGTCTGTTTCAAAAAAGAGCCTTCAGCAGCACTGATTAAGATTTTTAACAACGACTCAACTGATTGTCCGACAGGAGTGCTAGAACTCGCCCAGGGCGATATTAATAGGATTTGTGGTAAGGTTTTTAGTAATTTATTACAGGTGTGTAATATCCTACAAACGGCTGTTGAATATTCCGCATTTAGAATAAATGGTTTTTCGCATTAACAGGCAAGTGACTGGTTTTTAAGCGTAATATTTTTTGGCACAGATGGTGTAAACAATTCTATTGAAGTGTAAAGATATAAAACTGAAAGAAGAAAGAGCCTATGTTATCAAAACAACTATTTATGACTATCGTCCTTTTCTGTTCATGCCTCAGCGTTGCCTGGGCCGAGCAAGCATCGCTTGATCATATGGTCGCGGAGGCTTTGAGTCACAATCCCGAGCTGGCTGCGGCACAAGCGCGCTGGGAACAATTTAAGTACAAAGTTCCCCAGGCCAACAGTCTCGATGACCCGATGCTCTCTTTCTCCTTTTCGAACTACCCGACGGATACCTATTCGAGCGACGAAACGCCCATGACGGGCAATGAACTTCGGCTTGCTCAAAAATTCCCCTATCCCGGAAAACTTGCTGCACGCGAAGATCTGGCGAAGGAAAAGGCGGCCTGGTACAAGGCGGTTTATCTGGATGGTCGTTATCAGCTTGCCCGTAAAGTCAAGGAAGCCTGGTACCGTCTCTATTTTCAGGATCGTGCCATTGCCGTGGTTGAGCGCAACCTGGCTTTGACTGATCAAGTCATTCGTTTAACGGAAACCCGCTATGAAGTCGGGGAGGGCTTGCAGCAAGATGTGTTGAAGGCTCAGGTCAGTCGCTCAAAATTGCTCGACAAGTTAATCCAGCTCAAGCAGCAACGGGTATCAGCTTTGGCGGACTTGAACACTCAACTCAATCGTGCGACCACAACTCCGGTCTCTCCCCCGGAAGAGCTTGACTGGGTCGAGGTTGATCTCTCTCTGGAGGGCTTGCAGGAGGCCGCTGAAAGTCAGCGTCCGATCTATAACGCTTATCGTTCCCTGGCAAAGCGTTTCCAGGCTGAACGCCGTGTCGCCGAGCTGAATTACAGACCTGATTTCACCTTCTGGGCTGGCTATCGTTTCCGCGATGATGATTTGCCCGATCAAGGCACCGATTTTGTCAGCGCCGGGGTGAGCTTCAACCTGCCGATTTATCAAGCTAAGCGTGATGCTGCAGTCGCCGAGGCGCAAGCCGGGTTACGGACTGCCCAGCGTCAATTTGAAGATTTTCGCAGTAAAGTACATTTCAAGATCCATGATGCGTTCAGTCGCATGCAACAAAAGCAGGAACAGGCGCAGCTCTACCGTGAAGGCCTTGTTCCGCAGGCTGCTCAAGCCTTTAATGCTGCCATGAGCGCTTATCAGGTCGGTAAAGTCGAGTTTCTGACGCTGCTGGATGCTCTGATGAAACTTTATAATTACGAAATTGATTATTACCGCTATCAATCTGAATATCTGCGTAGCGTGGCAAGTCTGGAAGCAGAAGCGGGGGTTGCCCTGATCGGTGCTGAGCTGCCAGGCGCGGGGCTTGATGAACAACGTTAGTTTTTGGGATCGGATTTACCGTTCCAAACGCATTTGAGGAAACACAACATGAAGAAGCGCTTGATTTTGATAACAATTGTTGCTGGTGCACTCATGATTGGGTTGCTCAGCCTGGATCAGGATGGACATAACCATCCACAGCAGAGCCTCTCCACGATCATCGGCCCTGCCCATGCTGAAGCTGCCGAACAGAAATACACCTGTGGTATGCATCCGATGATTATTACCGATGAGCCTGGCCTCTGCCCGATCTGCAACATGGATTTAACGCCACTTAAAACGCAAACGGGCGGTGCTGACGTTAAGACGACGGGTGAACGCAAGATTAAGTACTGGGCGGCCCCAATGGATCCAACATATATTCGTGATGAGCCGGGCAAGTCGCCGATGGGGATGGATCTCGTGCCGGTCTACGAAGATGAGTCGGCTTCAGGGTCGATTATCTCTATTGATCCGGTGACCTCGCAGAATATGGGCGTCCGGATGGCTCTGGTCACACGTAAAGACTTGAGTCGCACGGTGAGGACGGTGGGGCTGGTCGGTTACGAAGAGCCGAAGCAGTTTTCCGTCAACAGCAAGATTGACGGCTGGGTTGAACGCCTCTATGTCAACGAAACCGGACAGTTCGTCAAGAAAGGCTCAGCGCTGCTGGAAATTTACAGCCCAGCCTTGGTGAGCGCCCAGGAAGAATTTCTGCTGGCTCGCAACAACAGCCTGTCGCTGGCTAAATCACCTTTTCCCTCAATTGCCGACGGGGCCAAGCGTTTGCTCGACTCTTCCCGCCGCAGGTTAAAGCTCTGGGACATCAGCAACCGTCAGATTGATCGTCTGGAGAAGAACGGGGAGGTGGCCAAGACGTTGACCCTTTATGCCCCCTATGATGGCGTCGTGACCATGAAGATGGTGCGTGAAGGGCAGTTTATCAAGAGCGGTGTTGAGTTGTTGATGCTCTCTGATATCTCCAAAGTATGGGTCTTTGCCGACATTTATGAGTATGAGATCCCCTTGGTCAAGGTGGGCCAGAAGGCCCTGATTCACCTACCTTATGTCGGCAGTGAACCGATCGAGAGTGTAGTCAGCTATATCTATCCCTTTATTGAGCCCAAAACGCGCACCGTTAAAGCTCGTTTCGACATCGACAACCCTGACTTCAATTTGAAGCCGGACATGTATGTCAACGTGCGGCTAGAAACCGCTCCGGTTGTGAATGCATTGTCGATCCCTAGCGAGGCGGTTCTCTATTCGGGCGAGAAGCAGACCGTTTTCGTTGCCCTTGGTGATGGCAAATTTGAACCTCGTCTGGTTAAAACCGGCCTGCAAAGTGATGCTGGTGACATTGAAATTGTCCAGGGCCTGCTCGAAGGTGAGCATGTGGTGACCAGCGCCCAGTTCATGCTTGATTCGGAGAGTAAACTCCGGGAAGCCATTCAGAAAATGCTCAACCCGGAACCACCCCCGGCGGCTGAACATTCTCATGCCGGTCATGATATGAGCAGGCAGGAAGATGATATGTCGGATCTCTTCGCCGACGAGGATGAGAGCGAACAGGAATCGATCGATGACTTGTTCGAAGATGATGAAAAGTGAAAAGTGAAAAAGCAGTTATCTGTCAGCGTTTTGCGTTTCACCTTTAATGGAATAAATTATGCTTGAACATGTCATAGACTGGTCCATAAAGAACAAATTCCTTGTCGTCATGATGACAGTTTTTATTGTCATCGGCGGCACTTATACGATGATCAATACGCCGATTGATGCGATCCCGGATCTATCAGACGTTCAGGTGATTATCTTTACCGAGTTTCCAGGTCAAGCTCCTCAAGTCATTGAAGACCAGATTACTTATCCGTTAACGACACAGATGCTGGCGGTTCCCGGGGCGAAGACCGTGCGCGGGTATTCGTTCTTTGGTCTGTCCTTTGTCTACATTATTTTCGACGATGGGACCGATCTCTACTGGGCCCGGTCGCGGGTCCTTGAATACCTGAACTATGCAGCGGGCCGCTTGCCTCCGGGAGTCACTCCAAGCCTTGGCCCCGATGCCACCGGTGTCGGCTGGGTCTATGAGTATGTTCTGGAGAGTGAAAACCACGACCTTCAGGAACTTCGGGCGATGCAGGACTGGTTTTTGCGCTACGAACTGACCAGCGTTCAGGGGGTTGCCGAAGTCGCCGCTATCGGTGGTTACGTCAAGCAGTACCAGGTTGAAGTCGATCCCGACCAGTTGCTGGCCTACCATCTCACTATTCCGCAAATCAGAAAAGCGATTCAGCGCTCCAATAACGACGTTGGCGGGCGGTTGGTGGAGATGGCCGAGACCGAATTCATGGTCCGCGGCTTGGGCTATCTGCAGTCAATTCAAGACATTGAGAGCGTGGTTGTTGGTACCGACAGTCGTGGTACGCCGATTCAGGTGCGCGACCTGGCCCGGGTGACTATCGGTCCGGAATTACGCCGTGGCCTGGCCGATCTGGACGGTGAAGGTGAGGTGGTTGGCGGAATCGTGATTATGCGGGTCGGTGAGAACGCTTTGGACACGATTGCAGCGGTTAAAGCCAAGCTGGAACAGCTCAAACAGGGCCTTCCCGAGGGTGTTAAGATCAAAACGGTCTACGATCGATCCGGACTGATCGAGCGGGCGGTTGATACTCTTACCGAGAAGTTGATTGAGGAAAGCATCATTGTGGCGATCGTCACCGCCCTGTTCCTGTTTCACTTTTCCAGCGCCTTAGTGGCGATTGTGACGTTGCCGATTGCCATCCTGATTGCCTTTATCATCATGTATTTCCAGGGCATCAACGCCAATATCATGAGTCTGGGAGGGATTGCGATTGCCATCGGTGCCATGATCGACGCGGCGATTATCATGATTGAGAATGCCCATAAGCATCTCGAGCGCGACCGTGGTAAGAAACCGCACTGGGAGATTATTGCCACGTCCGCCAAAGAGGTTGGGCCAGCGCTCTTCTATTCGCTGCTGGTTATCACCGTGTCGTTCTTCCCGGTCTTCACTCTTGGCGAACAGTCGGGCCGGATGTTCAAACCGCTGGCTTACACCAAGACCTATGCCATGGCGGGCGCGGCCCTGCTTTCGGTCACCCTGGTGCCGGTGCTGATGGGTTGGTTCATCCGCGGCAAGATTCCTGATGAAAATAAAAATCCGATCAACCGGATCATGATCCGGCTTTATCATCCGGTGGTCGACTTTGTCCTCAAGTGGCGCTGGTCGGTTTTGATCGTTGCGCTACTGATTACCTTGACCAGTATTATTCCGCTGAAGAAGATGGGCAGCGAATTTATGCCGCCGCTCTACGAAGGCGATCTGCTCTATATGCCGACGACGCTGCCGGGGATTTCGATCACCAAGGCGAAGGAGTTGTTGCAACAGACCGACCGCATTATTCGTCAGTTCCCAGAAGTGGAACGGGTCTTTGGCAAGGTTGGTCGCGCTGAAACCGCCACCGATCCGGCGCCTTTGTCCATGCTGGAAACCACCATTACGCTTAAACCTGAAGACGAGTGGCGCAAGGTTCCGAGAGAACGGTTCTATAGCGCTTGGTCCGAGACTTGGGAAGTGTTGAAAAAGCCGTTGCGTTGGGTCTGGCCGGAAGAGACGACGATCACCGTCAAGGAATTAAAGACCGAACTGAATAATGCGATTCAGTTCCCCGGATTGACCAATGCCTGGACCATGCCGATCAAAACCCGAATCGATATGTTGGCGACCGGAATAAAGACCCCGGTTGGCATCAAGATCATGGGCGATGACCTGGAGATATTGTCGGCACTCGGTGAAGAGATCGAGGCGATCGTCAGGGAAATCCCTGGAACGCTGAGTGCGTTTTCCGAGCGGGTCGTCGGTGGTAATTATCTGGATTTTGACATCGACCGTGAAGCCGTGGCGCGTTACGGCCTGACCGTTGGCGATGTTCAGGACATCGTTAAGAGTGCCATCGGCGGCATGAACGTCACGCAGACGGTTGAGGGCCTGGAGCGCTATTCGGTCAATATCCGCTATCAGCGCGACTATCGCAACGATCTGCAGGCGCTGGAACGCGTGCTGGTGCCAATCGCCGGCGGCAAACATATCCCGATCTCCCAGGTCGCGAAAATCAGTATCAAGAAAGGACCTCCTGGGATCAAGAGTGAGAACGCCCGGCGCACCGCGTGGATTTATGTCGATCTCAAGGATATTGATGTCGGCACCTATGTTGCCAACGCTCAGAAAGTCATTGCTGAAAAAATCACGCTGCCAGTAGGCTACAACATAATCTGGAGTGGACAGTACGAATACATGCAGGCGGCGGAGGCAAAATTGCGGGTGGTTATTCCGCTGACCTTGTTGATCATACTCGTGATCATTTACATGAATACCAAGAGCCTGATCAAAACCGGGATCATTTTGCTGGCGTTGCCGCTCTCTTTGGTTGGCTGCTTCTGGTTCCTTTATTTGCTTGGCTACAACACCTCTGTCGCAGTCTGGGTCGGGGTCATCGCCCTGGCCGGAATTTCGGCCGAAACCGGAGTGGTCATGTTGCTCTATCTCGACCTGGCCTATGAGCTCTGGGTGAAAAACGGGAGGATGAACAACTTCGGCGATTTGACCCAGGCGATCCACCATGGAGCCGTCAAACGTATTCGACCTAAGGTTATGACTATTTGCGTCATTATTGCCGGTCTGGTGCCGATCATGTGGAGCCACGGTGCCGGGGCCGATGTTATGAAACGCATTGCCGCGCCGATGGTGGGCGGGGTCGTCACCTCCGGCTTGATGGAGTTGCTGGTTTTCCCGGTTATCTATTTCATGTGGCGAGGTCATAAGTTGAAAAAGACCATGGAGCCGACGTCCGCGGACGAACTTCACGAATAGGTATTGAATCAATATTCTGAATCAGCTGCATGCTGATCAACCACAACCAAAAGGAGTAACAATTATGAAACGTTTTATGATCGCACTGATGGCATTGGTATTCGCTATGGGCATGCCCATGATCGCTGTCGCTATGAGTCACGGAGACCATGCAGACCCTGCTGATAACGGCAAGGCGATGGCTGAAGAGATGAAACAACAAGGAGACATGCAGCCTGCTGATCATGACATGCACACAGGTCACGGTCTGGAGATGGCCGAGGAGATGAAGCAGCATGGTGACATGGAACATGCCGATGAGGGGATGCATGAAGGTCACGATATGGGCAAAGATCACGATATGAAAATGGACCATGCTAAGGAAATGTCACATGACATGCATGACGGCCATGACGGCCATGATATGGCGGGAGATGCAGGTGGTTTCGCTGAAATTGGCCAAGATACGCAAGCAGGTGTGGTTGCTACGGTCAAGGTCAAGACTTATGACGCAGAGACTCTGGCCACCATGGCAAAGATGGGCATGAATGCGACTCATCACGTGATGGTCTTCTTTGCTGACGAAAAGAGTGGTGAAGACGTTGTCGACGGCAAGGTCGCGCTCAAGGTGAAGGGGCCGGATGCTAAGTCAGTCATGTTGATGCAGATGGGCACAGGCTTCGGTGGTGACGTCTCACTGGAAGAGGGCATGTATACATTTGAAATAGGAACCAAGCTGGCCGATGGTGAGAAACGTAAGTTCGAAGTCGGTTTTCACAACATGTAACTCGCAGCCACGGTCAAACGTGGAAACAGTTTGATCATTAAGGGCCGCGATTGTCGCGGCCCTTTTTGGGTTCGAAGATGGATTTGCGGGCGTGGTGGAATGCGCTAAAGCAGTAAATCAGGAGTGTACCCTTGGGCTGTCACATACAAGTTTGTAGGGAAAGAACTGGTCAAATCCGGATTATCCCCCGTTTTCGAAAGTATCGTTTCGTCTGATTTTTATGCTTCAGCTCGTTTGTGCAAGGTTTGCCCTTAAGTTCTCATGAACGAAAAGTCTCTGACCAGACAGTCAACCCCTGCATGATCATTTCAATCGAATAGGTTCCAACCACCAGCGCGGTCACCCGGCCCATCACCTCGACATAGCGTTCAATGAGTTTCTCGTTGCGTGGCCGGACGAAATCGTGAATTCTTTTAAGGAAGAGCATGGTGGTGACGGTAATGGCTATGGTCAATGTAATGCACGCAAAGGAAAGCCCGGGGGAAAGCTGGGTTCCCGCGAGGATACTGGCGCTGACGGTGCCGGGGCCGATCATAATCGGTAGGGCTATGGAGCCAGCAATGTGTTCCGGGGCCCCTCTCATCTTTTGCAGGGCTTTCGGCCCCGAGAAGACAAACTGAATGCCGATCAGAAGAAAAATAATCCCGCCGAAGATCTGAAACGAGGCAAAACGAGCCTGCAGGATATCGGTGAACATCTGTTCGCCGACCCAAGCGAACACGACAAAGACCGCTCCGCTGATGATGCCAGCCCGGATCATGATTTTGCTGAAGGTCGCAAAATCCATATCCTGAACCAGATCAATCAGATAGATAATCAGCAGAAACGGGTTGAGCAGCATCAGCAACAGGGTGGCTGAGCTGATGAATTGGTGGGTTGTCTCCGGCATTATCATGGCAAGGTCTTGTGCCAGACATTCATACTTTCAAGCTCTCCCGAAATCTGGGTGTTATGGGTCAGGGTGCCGCTGAAGGTGTAGCCCTGCTTGGCAAAGGTAATGTTCATCCCGTACGAATAGGCCCGGGCGATGGTGTAAGCTGTCTGGATGCCGCGCTTGGTTGAGGCTTCTTCGAGTTGGGCGAGCAGGTAGCTGGCCAGCCCTTTAGAACGGTACTCCGGCAGGGTGGCAAAATCGGTCATTTCGGCGTTCTGGCCATGGAGGTCTGTTTCTGCTGAGGCCAGGGCAACGAGGGTGTTCTGGTTCCAGAGACCGTAATAAAAGACATGGCTTTCCATGGTTTCTATCAGGTACCCCGGATTGTGGATGGGGAACGGGTAGCTGGCAAAGACCTTCCGGTAAAGCTCGGCCATCTGCTCGGCGTCCTGCGGTTCGGTGGGCCGACAGACCAGGGGCTCTTCCAGCATCGGTATCTCCCCCAGCGACAGTTTTTCGATAGCCGCCTCAAGGGCTTTTTCCACCAGTTCCGGGTTTTTTTCGATCTTTCGCTCGGGGCAAAGATACTTCCCCATGAAGAACACGCCCTCTTCGCCGCCGTAAAAGCCCGGAATGTCGGCTTCGGCCTGATACTGATTGCTGGCAAACAGCGCTTCGGCCTGAGCTGGTACCTTGGCAAAAATTTTCGTGTATCCCTCGGTGACGGCGAGGCTATCGAGGTGCGTCAATACTTCGGGAAGGTCATCAAGAGAGAGGCTCATCAGGTAAGCCCGATTGCTGTGCTTGCCGTGTTGAATCAATGAACTTCCAAATGTCTCTATGCGATCATTCATCGTTGCGTCGCTCCATTCTGTCGTTGTTTTCAGGGGTCAGGGAGATGGTCTCATTGCTGTCCGATAGCAGCATTTCGATGCCGGTGGCGAGACATTCCTCGGCATCTTCAAGATTGAGCTGTAGCTGGCAATCGTCGCAGTTGCGGTCGCAGAAGTTCGACTGGTAATTTTCCGGCTCCTGATAGGTGGTAATAACCCCTTCGTAGTTACGCAGGACCACCTTGTTGGTTGAAAGGGAGATCAGGTAGTTGGGCGTCAGCGGGATCTTGCCGCCACCACCAGGGGCGTCGATGACGTAGGTCGGAACGGAAAAGCCGCTGGTGTGGCCGATCAGGCTTTCCATGATCTCGATTCCCTTGCCGACCGGGGTGCGAAAGTGGGTCAGCCCTTCGGAAAGGTCACACTGATACAGGTAATAGGGACGCACTCGGTTTTCCACCAGCTTGTGAATCAGGGATTTAATGATTCGTGGGCAGTCGTTAATACCGGCCAACAGCACCGTCTGGTTGCCCAGAGGGATGCCCGCGTCGGCGAGCATACGCAGCGCGGCCTTGGACGAGGAGGTCATCTCCCGGGGGTGGTTGAAGTGGGTATTGATCCACAGCGGATGGTGTTTCTTCAGCATCGTGACCAGTTCATCGGTGATCCTGTAAGGAAGCACCACCGGCATGCGGGTGCCGATGCGGATCACCTGCACATGCGGAATTTTGCGCAACTCTGTGAGAATCCAGTCAAGGTAATCATCGCTAAGCATTAAGGGATCACCCCCCGAAAGAAGGACGTCGCGCACCTCCGGGGTCTGGCGGATGTACTCTAATCCCTCTCGGATCGCCTCTTTGCCGGGGATGGAGTCAACGTCACCGACCTTGCGTTTGCGGGTGCAGTGGCGGCAGTACATCGAGCAGACGTTGCTAACCTGGAACAGCACTCGATCGGGGTAGCGATGGGTGATCACTCCCGCTACCGGGCTGTCTTTGTCCTCGGCCAACGGGTCGACCATGTCGCGCCGGTCAATGACCAGTTCCTCCGGGGAAGGAAAGGCCTGCCGAAAGACCGGGCCGTTGCGCCAGTCTTCGATGTCGATCAGAGACAGATAGTACGGGGTAATTGAGAGGGGAAAGGTCTCCAGGGTCTGCTCGAGCTTTTCCCGTTCATCCGGCGTAAACTTGATTCCCAGTAGCAACTCGACGGTATCAATGTTCTGGATGGAATTTTTGAGTTGCCACTTCCAGTCTTTCCATTTCGACAGAGGAACGTCTTCGGGGCAAATCTTGTCGGCGAGTTCCTGTTGATTGGTGTTGTAGATTGTCATAATTTAAAAAACCTCGTTGTTTTTTTTGAATTTGAAGCATAGTGGCTAAACGTCAGCCTTTATAAATAGTTGTTGGTGTTCATGTTTAACCTGCACTCTAACGGTCGTCGTTTCCCCGTTACTGTCCCCCTGTTTCTCGCGTGGCGATTTTGTCCTTGATTCTCTGCAGTTTGGACAATGCTTAGCAAGTGTCGCCGGTATTGAACGGGCTTTGTCAGGAGACTCCTTTTGTACCGGGGGTTGGAGCGGTCGCAGTCATGTAAACGCAGGCCTGAGGCGAAGGACTTCAGCGGGTGTCGGTGGTCGAGGACTTCATGGCCGAAGCCTCTGAAATCTGGCCGGTTACCAGGATCGGGGCGGCCTCGATCTTGCGAGCCGATATCAGGTCGACGACCTTTTCGAGAGCCTGGGTGATGGAGATCTGTTCAAATTCCGGCAGCTCCTTCAGCCCCTCCGACAATGTGGCCTGAAGAGGGGATGGGGCCTTCTCGGCCAGCTTCAGGCCAGCTTCAGTCAATGTAGTTAGAACTTGCCGTCGGTCTACGACGCTGCGGTTGCGCACCAGCAAACCCTTTTCTTCGAGACGGTCGACGATGCCGACCATGGTGCTAGGGCTCAGGTAACTATGTTTCGCCAGGGCGGTGATGGTCAGTGGCCCGTTCTCATGCAGGACCAGCAGACTGTCGAGCTGGGGGCCGGTGATTTGGAAATCCCGCGCGAGCTTGCGCGAATGGATTTCGATGCTTTGGATAATTCGTCTCAACGACTGAAAAATTCGCAGATCATAGCTGGCTTCGGGGATTGGTGGCGGTGCGGTGAGCGACTCGATCGTCGGTGGTCGCGATGAATATTCAGCGTTGATGGCGGTTTTCAGCGGAAGCTGATGGCTTGTCTTGTCAGCAGGCATAATCGGTTAGGTCCTTGGCAGTATGCAGTGGCGTGGTTTCTGATCTGTTTTGGTTGTCTGGTTCGTGTTGAAATCATTTCTACACGAATGATTTGTACCATAATGATAAGCCGGGTGTCAATTTTCATCCGAAACAGGAGGTTGTAATTGTAAAGCTGGGACGTAATACCTATTCTAATGTTTATATACGCAATACGGAGAGTGCTGAACATTTCCTCACCACCGCCGCTCAATAACTGCACAACCCTTAAGCACAAAGATCGGTCACTCTTTCTGCCGAAGTACATAAGTCACTGTAAATAAACACATTCTAGTTGTTGGCACGGCTAGTGCTAACACTAAACTGTGAAACACAAAAAGTGCATGGTGCAAAGCACCTTTTGTGATCTCAAAATACTCAACACGCCGCTGTGTTGATCAATTGGCGATGAAGCCCGCATAAGACAATTTTGTCTTTCCTGTGGGCTTTTTTAGTTTATGCCTGGATGAACAGGCCAAGAACATATTTGCGGCGCAATGATTGCGCCGCTGGGCATTGACGCCCTATCCGGATTGTTCGGGTAGGGCGTCGTTCGTTTTGTGTATCAAATTCTTTTTTGGACGAATCAAAGGCGATGCCGCCACGAGAAAGAACGGGATGCACGTAACACGAGTGGCTTCACATTGAAGCCAAAACGATAAGGAGTAGGACAATGGCTGAAAAAAAGTTACGTCAAATCGCAATCTACGGCAAAGGCGGCATCGGCAAATCCACCACGACACAGAACACGGTTGCCGGATTAGCCTCTCTCGGCAAAAGAATTTTGATCATCGGCTGCGACCCCAAGGCTGACTCCACTCGCTTGATCCTGCATGCCAAGGCCCAGGATACAGTTATGGATAAGGTCCGTGAGCTCGGCACCGTCGAGGATCTGGAGTTGGAGGATGTCTGTAAACGTGGTTACGGTGATGTCATGTGTGTTGAATCTGGCGGTCCTGAGCCAGGTGTCGGTTGTGCCGGTCGTGGGGTTATCACCGCGATCAACTTCTTGGAAGAAGAGGGCGCCTACACTCCGGATCTCGATTACGTTTTCTACGACGTTCTCGGTGACGTTGTCTGTGGTGGCTTCGCCATGCCGATCCGCGAAAACAAGGCACAAGAAATTTATATCGTGGTTTCCGGCGAGATGATGGCCATGTACGCCGCCAACAATATCTGTAAGGGGATCTGCAAGTACGCAGCAAGCGGCAGTGTCCGCCTCGCTGGCCTGATCTGCAACAGCCGCGAAACCGACCGTGAAGCCGACCTGATCGAGGCCCTGGCTGCCCGTCTCGGCACCCAGATGATCCACTTCGTGCCACGCGACAACCAGGTGCAGCGCGCCGAGCTGCGCCGCATGACCGTCATCGAGTATTCCCCCGAGCACAAGCAAGCTGCTGAGTATCGGGCTCTGGCGCAGAAGATCGTCGACAACAAAAAGTTCGTCGTGCCGACCCCGCTGGAGATGGAAGACCTCGAAGACCTGCTGATGGAATTCGGCATTATGGAAGCAGAAGACGAGTCAATTGTTGGCGTGGCTGAGAATGCTTAAAATCCGGCACGAGGAACGCGGCACGAGGGAAAGATCTTCGCGTCCCGCGTCTCGCGCCCCGCGTCCCTAAAATATCGGGAGAAATTACATGGCAGAAAGAAAGCCCATCGCGGGCGTTACCATAGAAAAGACTGAAAAAATGATCGCTGATACCCTGGCAGAAATGCCGGAGAAGGCAGCGAAGAAAAGGGCGCCGCACCTTGGTGCCAATGAGCCGAGCGCTTCGCCCTGTGCGGTCAAGTCCAACAAGAAAGTTGTGCCCGGCATAATGAGCCAGCGTGGCTGTGCTTACGCTGGTGCCAAAGGGGTGGTCTGGGGTCCGATCCGCGACATGATCCATGTCTCCCATGGCCCGGTTGGTTGTGGGGTTTACAGCTGGGGTACCCGGCGCAACCTGATGCAGGGCATTCCCGGTGTCACCTCGTTCCCGATGGACTTCACCAGCGACTTCCAGGAACGCGACATTGTTTATGGTGGCGACCTGAAACTGGAGAAGCTGTTACGCGAGGCCGATGAACTCTTCCCGCTCAACAAAGGGATGTCGGTTCTCTCCGAGTGCCCGGTTGGGTTAATTGGTGACGATATTAATGCGGTCGCCAAGAAGATGGAGAATGAACTCGACAAGTTGGTCGTGCCCTGTAACTGCGAAGGTTTTCGTGGCGTCTCTCAGTCGTTCGGTCACCACATCTCCAATGACTCGATCCGTGACCACATCATCGGTAAGTTTAAGTTCAAGGAAGAGGCGGGTCCCTACGATGTCGCCCTGATCGGCGACTACAACATCGGCGGTGACGTTTGGGCTGCCAAGCCGATCCTGGAAGAGATTGGCCTCAACGTCAAATCGGTCTGGACCGGCGACGGTGAAGTCGAAAAAATCGCTGCCACTCACTCGGTCAAACTCAACCTGATCCATTGCTACCGTTCGATGAACTACATGTGCAAGGTGATGGAAGAGAAATGGAACATTCCATGGTTGGAGTACAACTTCTTTGGCCCGACCAAGATCGAAGAGAGCCTGCGCGCCATCGGTGAGCAGTTCGATGACAAGATCAGGAAGAATGTTGAAAAGGTGATCAAGAAGTACAAGCCGGTTATGAAGGAAGTGACCGACGAGTACAAACCACGCCTTGAAGGCAAAACCGCCATGCTGTTTGTCGGTGGTCTGCGCCCGCGTCATACCATCGGCGCTTACGAAGATCTCGGCATCCAGATCACCGGCGCCGGTTACGAGTTTGCCCATCAGGATGACTACGACCGTACTGCCCCCGAGATGGCCAAGGGCACCTTGATCTACGACGACGTCTCCGAGTTCGAACTGGAAAAATTCGTCGAAGAACTCAAGCCTGACCTGGTTGGCAGCGGCATCAAGGAGAAATATGTCTTCCAGAAGGCCGGCATTCCTTTCCGCCAGATGCACAGCTGGGATTACTCGGGACCGTATCACGGCTATGAAGGTTTCAAGATCTTCGCCCGCGATATCGACATGGCGATTAACAGTCCGACCTGGGGTCTGGTCAAATCGCCATTTTAAAAACTGGGTTAACGCAAAGGCGCAAAGACGCTAAGGGTAAAAGCAAAAATTCGTAGAGTTAAGTCTTTTCTTTGCGACTTAGCGTCTTTAGTGAGTAACGCGAACGAGCGTTAAAGTGATTTAAGGAGAAAATCATGAGTGCAGCAGAAGCAGCCGTAAAATTCGTGACCGAGACCCCGGTAGAAGAGATCGAGCGGGTCAAGGCATGGATCAATACCGAAGACTATAAAGAGAAGAACTTTGAACGGACCTCCCTGGTTGTCAACCCGGCCCATGCTTGCCAACCACTTGGTGCGCAGATGGTGGCTACTGGATTTGAGGGTGCTTTGCCTTTTATCCATGGTTCCCAGGGATGTGCATCCTATTTTCGCAGTACCTTTAGTCGTCATTATCGTGAGCCGGCGGCAGCGACCTGTGATGCCATGACCGAGGACGGTGCCGTGTTTGGCGGTCAGAACAACCTGTTCGAAGGTTTAGAGAACGCCTACACCCTGTACAAACCGAAGATGATCCCGATTTTTACTACCTGCATGCCCGAGGTTATCGGTGACGATCTTAATGCTTACACTAAGAACGCCAAACAGCAGGGGTTTATCCCCGAAGATCTGCCGACCCCCTACGCGAATACCCCAAGTTTCAACGGCTCGCACATCCACGGTTACGACGCCATGCTGAAGAGCATTCTGCGGACCCTAACCGAGGGGCAGAAGGTCGAGGGTAAGTGTACCGGCAAGTTGAACATTATTCCCGGCTTCGACGGCAACGTCGGCAACCTGCGCGAGTACAAGCGCATCCTCGAACTGATGGGCATCCCTTACACCATGCTGGCCGATGTCTCCGATGTCTTTGACTCGGGTTGCGACGGCGAATACAAGCTCTATCCGGGTGGGACAAAAATGGAAGATGCCGCTGAATCGATCAACGGCAAGGCAACCATCTCGATGCAGAAATATTCTACAGTCACCACCATGAAATGGATCGAATCTGAATACGATGGTGCCAAGGCTATTCTGCCGCTGCCGTTCGGTGTCAAAAAGACGGACGAAATGTTGCTGAAGCTCTCCGAGCTTTTCGAGAAACCGATCCCTGCAGAGCTCAAGGCCGAACGCGCTCGCGCGGTTGATGCCATGACCGATGCTCATCAGTACCTGCATGGCCGCAAGTTTGCCATCGCTGGTGATCCGGACTACCTGCTCGGCATCGTTTCCTTTCTGCTTGAGATGGGTGCCCACCCCTGGCATATCCTCTGCTCCCGCTCAACCAAGAAGTTCCAGAAGGAGATGCAGGCGCTGCTCGACACCTCGGTTTTCGGTGAAGGTTGCTCAATCTACATTAACAAAGACCTCTGGCACATGCGCAGTCTGCTGATGACTGATCCGGTTGACGGCATTATCGGCGACACCCACGCCAAGTGGGCTGCTCGCGACGCCAAGATTCCACTCTTCCGTATCGGCTTCCCGATCATCGACCGGGTTAACCTGCACCGCACACCGGTGGTTGGTTACAACGGCGCGATCAGCATGCTGAGCATGCTCGCCAACAAGTTTTTGGATATAAAAGACGAGACGTGTGAGGACCAGTGGTTTGAGATGATGCGCTGATTTACGGCTGGGAGCGGCCCATTCCGCAAATCGGGCGTAATTAATCAATGATAAGAACCAGCTTAACGCAAAGGCGCAAAGACGCTAAGGGTTAAAACAAAAACAAGATGTTTGGATTTAAGAATTTTCTTTGCGTCTTTGCGTCTTAAGTGAGCAAAGCGAACGGGCGTTAAATAGGTTTTATGATCTTAACCAGACGTTTTGAAATCGTCAGCAATCAACAGAAGAAAGGCTTAAGTATGAAAGTCGCATTTGCCAGTACCGACAAGGTGCATATCGATGAACATTTCGGCCATGCCGAGGAGTTTTATATTTGGGAGATTGGTCCTGATGCGGCCGAGTTTTCCGGGGTGGTTCAAGTCAAGGCCGAAGAAGGCTATACCGATGACAAGATCGAAGCCCGCTGCGCCGGTCTTGAGGATTGTGCGCTGGTTTATGTCGCCCAGATTGGTGGTCCTGCCGCGGCGCGCCTAGTGCAGAAAAAGATTCACCCGATCAAGAGCAAGGAGTGTGAACCGATCAGCGTGGTGGTCAAAAAGCTGCAGGAAGTCCTTAAAGGCAATCCGCCGCCGTGGCTTCGTAAAGCGATGTTGAAGGGTGAAAGACCGAACCTTTAATCGAGAGAAATTGCCACGAAGACACAAAGACATGAAAACTGACAAATTCTTTAAAATTTCTTTGTGACTTGGTGTCTTAGTGGCCAAAAGCTAAGGAGAACAGAAATGGCTTTACTGACAGGAAAAACCTTTGGCGGATCAGACTGGACGCCGACCTTTGTCATGAGCATCGATACAGAGAAATGCATCGGTTGCGGGCGCTGCTTCAAGTCGTGTGCACGCAAGGTGTTTATGCCCGAAGACCTGGTGGACGAGGAGACCGATTCAACACGCATGATCATGACTATCGCTAACCAAAGCAATTGCATCGGCTGTGCTGGTTGTGGTGTTGCCTGCCCGAAGAAGTGCTTTACGTTCAAAACTATGGAAGTCTGATTGATGACCACAGCGCCACGAAGACACAAAGGCACGGAGAACAACAACACAAAGGTAATAGGTTGTTATGTTTCTGAGCTCTTGAACGTTAAAGTTTGTTTCCTTGGTTTTCTTTGTGTCTTTGTGCCTTTGTGGCCGTTTTCAAGGAGTTAGATATGTTAATCGCCGTCGCATCAAAAACCGGCACCGAGGTTGATCAGCACTTCGGCCACGCCGAGAAATTTCGCATCTTCAAGTACCATAAGGGCGCGCCGGTGCAAGTGGCAGAGGTTGAGGTCGAGAAGTACTGCTCTTTCGATCCGGACCATCCTTTCCGTCATGCGCAATTCAACGGCATCGTCGAGGCGCTCAAGGATTGCAAGGCTGTGGTTACAGCTATGATCGGAGAAATGCCGAAGCAGGAACTTGAGAAAGCCGGGCTCAAGGTGATCAGTACCACGGGTTCGATCGAGCCGGCGTTGAAGCTGGCGCACGATGCGGTTTGTCAATGTTCCTGCGGGGGGGATAATCGGGTCGACAAGAGCTGTCAGTACCAATAGAGGGTTCCCCGAGATCAGAATAAATTAAGTCGCGATACAAGGTCGTATCGCACCATGAAGATGGCAATGAAGCCCCAGGAGTATCAACTCTTGTGGGCTTTTTTTATAACAAAAAGAACCAAGGCGTTTCTCACGCACCAGAAGTAGGCGCCTCCAGGCGAAGCTCGCAAAGTCAGTCAAAAGCAATGAGTAGGGGGCTGTCCAGGCAATTAACGGGGCTGTCCCTGACAAACATAAAGTCAAAGTCTGGGACAGCCCCCTTAACACCGGGGACAGTCCCTTAAAGGAGAAAGACCATGGCCACAGGCTGCCCGATGATGAAAATGCAGAAACAGACCGATCACCCTTGCTTCGGCGGCGATCACTCCAATACCGGGCGCATCCACCTGCCGGTCGCTCCGGGCTGCAATATCAAGTGCGGTTTTTGTGAGCGGCGCTTCGATTGTGCTAACGAGACCCGCCCTGGTGTCACCAGTAAAGTGCTGACGCCGCAGCAGGCCCTGGAACGGGTCAAGCTGGTCCGTCATCATCCTAAGGTTGGCAGCAAACTGAAAGTTGTCGGTATTGCTGGCCCTGGTGATCCTCTGGCGAATCCAAATACCTTCAAGACGTTCGAACTGGTTAAAAAGGAATTCCCTGAGATGCACCTTTGTCTCTCCACCAACGGCTTGTTGTTGACTGAGAACCTTGATCGCCTGGTCAGGCTGGGTGTGCATAGCGTCACCGTGACTATCAATGCTCTGACCCCGGAAACTGGAGCCAAGGTCTATGAATGGATTCGCTATGGAGGGGTTAAGTTCGATGGCGAAGAGGGTGCCGCCTTGCTACTGAAACGCCAGCTGGACGGAGTTCGGTATGCCTCGGCCGTCGGCATGATGGTCAAGATAAACTCCGTCTATATCCCTGGGGTTAATGATCACGAGACTCTTGATCTTGCGGTCAAAGTGCGCGATCTGGGTGCTGATGTCATGAACATCATCCCGATGATCCCACTCGGTATCTTCAAAGATCTGCAGCCGCCTTCTGATGTGGTGATGGAGATGGTGCGCAACCAGGCTGAGCTTATCCTTTCCCAGGCCCGTCACTGTAAGCAGTGCCGCGCCGATGCGGTTGGCCTGATTGGTCAGGATCTGGATCTGGATGCGCTGAGTGCTTAAAGCGCTAGCTGTAGTGCTGTGAGCTATAAGCTTTAAAGTAAAATCTTACAGCTTATGGCTTTATATCAACAAAGGTGATTGACCATGACCCCAGAGCTAATTCCATTCCTTGCTGTTTGTATCTTTATCGTCGCCCTGATGTATGCCAGCGTTGGTCACGGCGGTGCCTCCGGCTACTTGGCCATCATGGCGCTATTCAGTCTGCATCCCGAGGCGCTCAAGCCCACGGCTCTGATGCTTAATATCGTGGTTGCCGGGGTTGGCACCTACCTTTACTGTAGTGCCGGACAGTTCTCCTGGCGGGTCTTCTGGCCGTTTGTGATCACCTCGATTCCGGCCAGTTTTATCGGTGGATATTTCAGCCTGCCTCCAGAACTTTATCGTCCGGCGCTCGGCCTGGTCCTGCTTTTTGCCGCGTGGCGACTTTTTGTACGTCGGGGTCATGTGGACGGAAAGGTTTGCCCACCAAGCATTAACATCGCCATGTTGGTCGGCGCAGGCCTCGGCTTCGCCTCCGGTTTGATCGGTGTCGGCGGCGGCATCTTTTTGAGTCCGTTGATGATCCTGTTCGGTTGGGCGCGGGTGCGCGAAGTTTCGGGCATCGCCGCCCTGTTTATTCTGGTGAATTCGATTTCCGGTCTGCTGGGTCACATGAGCAGTCTGCAATATGTTCCAGAGTACGCGCCTTTGCTCGCTGGTGTCGCCTTGATCGGTGGCTCCATCGGTGCGTTGTGCGGGAGTCGACACCTGCCGGTGGCAACCATTCTCAAGGCGATGTCGTTTATGCTGGTGCTCGCCGGGGGGAAGATGTTTCTGATTTGAGTGAACTGGTTGCAAATTCGCCTGTTTGGCCCATATCTCAGTTCATTTTCAACTAAAAGCTACGGCTATTACTCTCAAATGTGCTAAAGTGATTTTTCAAGCATCACCGTTTTCGCTTCGGCACTGATGGTCCGACAGGCTGCTAGAGGTAAAAAGAAGCAACACCGTTTATTTAATTGGGGATTGATAACTGAGGAGCTACCAAAGCTGGGTAGCTCTTTACTTTTTTGCGAAGGTTCAAACATGTGTGAACGTATCTCAACAGCTGGCATATCAGCAGACTCCTTAAAAACTCACTTCGATATAGACAGTGAATTTCCTTTTACACTGAGCTACAACGTTGTGCCTACGCTCCAAATACCCGCCATCATTGAACAGAACAATAGCCGAAAACTTGAACCTTTCAGATGGGGACTCATCCCTCACTGGGTCAAAGATAAAAACATAATAGCTACTGCCTTTAATGCTCGCGCAGAAACCCTTACACAAAAGCCACTCTTTCGAGACTCAATCAAATCCAAAAGATGTCTCGTCCTTGCCTCCGGCTATTACGAATGGCAGAAGCAGGGCGGAAAAAAACAGCCCTACTACATCTATAGAGCAGATAAACGACCTCTGGCCTTTGCTGGCCTGTGGGATGTCTGGGAAGACATGATTACGGGTGAGGCTATAGAGAGCTGCACTATCATCACTGTCGCCGCTACGCAGCAGATGAAACAAATCCATGCGCGTATGCCTGTTGTTTTAGAGAGTGAGATCTATGATACCTGGCTTGACCCTGAGTTTAACGAGACCGACGTATTGCAGGACCTCTTGATTGCACCTAAGGAAGATGTGCTAGAGATGCATCCGGTGTCGAGTTATGTGAGCAATTTAAGGAATGATGGCGAGGAGTGTATAGAGAGGCTGTAAGTCAGGGCTCGCTCTGTACAAACCTCAATTTCTTTGTGGAATGGATTGGAGCCTGGGGTCAAGTGCACTTGGTCGCCCCCTGTGACCGAAGAGTTGCGGAGCCTGTGGAAGATACATAGATGGTGTCTAAGAATCGAGGGCGAGTTAAGAGACAAAAAACACCCTATACGCAACCGACAAAAAGTTAAGGCTCAGAATCTTGGATGATTCTGAGCCTTTATCGTCTATTGGTGCCGAAGGCGAGACTCTGAAGGCGTTATTGCCGAGGCACTGGAGCCTTAGAATGGTAAGTCGATAACGATGGGTTGGTATTGGCTCTCATACGTTTGAAAGAGGTATTCAGTAAGCTCTTTAATACACAAAACTATGGCCAATAGGGTTCGATCCTTGGTGGCTTTTCTTGTAATGCAGGGTCAGTAAGGATTTCGCTTTTCTGCCAATTCCACACCTTCCAAACAATGCAGGAGTATAAATAAGAAACCATTTTCCTTGGCCTCAACTGTATACCCCCTGTTGGTCGAACTCGTTGTGAAGCGAGAATGTTTACCTGCGATTTAAACAGAATTAATCACTGAAGCGGGCTGGTTGCTTACAGAGGGCCTTGGAATTACGGCGTACCCCACTTAAGACGCTGCCTTGCATGTCGAGCAGGATGCGCTTGAGGTACTTCGGTTCGATCGGCTTAATACTAAGGCATTTGGCGCCGCGTTCTGTTAGAGCGAATCGCTGTGGATGTTTGTTGGGGGCGATGATACGGTTACTGTTGTTGGTCAGTACCTCCAGGTTGGTGTTTTTGCCTCCGAGCCTAAATCAGCATACTCGTCTTATTCTGCGCATGGTACAACCCCTCGCCATCACCCGACAGTTGTCCTTCTCCCTATTGTTCAATGATCTCATCTAGCTGCGCAAGGATGGCTGCGGAAAATGGTAGCCAAAAGCTTCTTTTTTTGCTAAAACGGCTGGATTAATCTAGAACCGTGTTATTTTTTCTTAATTATGACAGTCTCGGCCATGTGAGTAAATGTTAATAAAGCGCCATTTATGGCATGAAAAGGGCATAATTAAACAATGTAACAGTATTTTGGCACT
The DNA here is from genome assembly GCA_030145195.1 of Desulfuromonadales bacterium. GTDB lineage: Bacteria > Desulfobacterota > Desulfuromonadia > Desulfuromonadales > BM103 > JAQYVY01. Next base: position 37,707 of record JAQYVY010000026.1, read on the forward strand.
CAGGGGAGTGCCTGAATCAAGCGCCCCTCCTTTTTCATTTTTCAAAGAGCATACTCAGCAGTAATTTCATGAATGAAGTTCCTAAAAAACAGAGTGCAGGTGCCTTGTCGGGCACGACCATATTGGTAGTCGATGATTCCGAAATTGTCTCTACGCTCATCTGCAGCACCCTTGATACCCTGGGTTATGACGTTGAGGTGGTTGGCTGCGGTCAGGAGGCACTCGATTGGCTACAGACTGTGGAACCGGATCTGCTGCTACTCGACTACAGCCTGCCCGATTTCAATGGCAATGTCCTGATCAAACGCCTGGCCGAGCAGGGAAGAACGATCCCCTTCATTATTATCACCGGCCACGGCGACGAGAATATCGCAGTGGACATGATGAAGCTGGGCGCCATCGACTACCTGATCAAGGACGCGGTGTTCATGGAACTGTTGCCGGCGGTTGTCGAGCAGACCTTGCAGTCGCTGCACAACCAGCGACGACTGCTGGCCACCGAAGCTGAGCTGCAGATAGCCAAGCAGGAACTGGATTTCAAGGAGAACCGTTTTTTAGAACTTTTCAGCCATATGTCGAGTGGTGTGGCGGTTTATGAGGCGGTCGATGACGGTGCCGATTTCGTCATTGTCGATCTCAATGCGGCGGCTGAACGGATCGACAATGTCGTCCGCGATGAGCTGGTCGGGCACCGCCTGAGCAAGGCCTTTCCTGCTGCCGAAGATTTCGGTTTGGTTTCGGCTCTTCGCAGAGCCTGGCAAAGTGGAGAGGAACAGAATTTGCCCACGTCCTTCTTCCGGGATGGGCGTATCGAAGGTTGGCGGGAGAACCGTATCTACCGTCTGTCGACGGGTGAGGTGGTGGCCGTCTATGACGATGTTACCGAGAAGAGGCGAGCCGAGCAAGAAGCCCTGGAAAGCCAGCGCCGGTTAGAAACCTTGATGGCGAATATTCCTGGCATGGTCTATCGCTGTCGCAATAACAACGCCTGGATCATGGAGTTCGTCAGCGTAGGATGCCGCGATCTTCTTGGCTGTGCTCCCGAGGATCTGATAGGTGGTGATGGGGTCAACTACGGTGACCTCATCCATCCTGATGATCGAAACTTTGTCTGCCAGCAGGTACGGAAGGCGGTCGGGATGCAGAGATCCTTCACTATCGAGTATCGTATCCGCGGCCTCGATGGCCTGGAGCGCTGGGTATGGGAGCAGGGGCGATTTGTGCACGGACCAGACGGCTCTCAGAAGGCTTTGGAAGGCTTGGTGCTCGACATTTCTGAGCGCAAGAGGACAGAGTTCGAAGTTTCCCGAAGCGAGGTCTACGCGGCTCTGCTCGCCGAGGTCTCAGGCCGCTTCGTTACCTTGCCGATCCGAGAGACCGACCGAGCTATCGAGCAAGCTTTGCGACAACTTGGGGAAATGCTTGATGTGGCCTGCTGCTTCGTCGCGCTCTATCAGGAGGATTTTTCCGTTTTCAGCCAGACTCATGAGTGGTGCGCTCCAGGAGTCTCGTCACTGCAAGCGCAGAGGACGATGGTGCCGGTTGAAAACGTGCCATGGGCAACAGAAAAACTACTTAACCGTGAGATGTTGAGCATCCCCAACATCTCACGATTACCGAAAGAAGCAAGTCGGGAACGGGAGCGTTGGCGGAAGCTGGGGGTCGTCGCCTTTCTGGCGGCACCGATTCGAGCGGCCGGTGTAATGGTTGGTCTGCTGGGGATTGACTGCCAGGCAGAAGCGCGCGATTGGGACAGGGGGGAGGTGCTCCTGGTTCAAACAATTGCTGAGGTTATTGGCAGTGCTCTTGATAGCCAGAGGTCTGATCGCCTGCTGCGCGAGAGCGAGGAGCGATTGTCTCTGGCGGTGGAATCTTCCCACGAGGGGGTCTGGGACTGGGACCTGAAATCCGGTGAGCTGTTTTTAAGCTCGGGCTACTTCGCTATGCTCGGTTATGAACTGGATGAACTGCCCATGACTCTTACCACCTTCGAACAGCTTCTGCATCCCGAGGAGAGGGAGGCGGTCATGGCTCGAATCCTCGAGTTGTCTGTTTCCGGTGAGTCGTTCGATCTGGATTTCCGCATGCAGACCAAGGGTGGCAGCCATGCCTACATCCTTTGCCGGGGTAAGGGGGTGGCTTTTAACGAAGAAGGGCGTCCGACCCGATTGTTGGGTACCCATATCGACGTCAGCGATCGCCTTCACTATGAGAATCAGGTGCTTAAAGTAGCCGAGGGGGTTTCGGCGACCACTGGTGATAGCTTCTTCCTCTCTCTGGTTAAAAATCTTGCTGAGGTGCTTGGAGCCACGCTGGTCAGTGTTTCAGAGAAACTGCCCGATACTCAGGATCGTATGCGGGTAATCGCCCTTCATGACAGTGGCGGAGAGATGGGCGGCTTCGAGTACCAGTTGACAGGGGCCCCCTTTGAACTTCTAGCTCGTGAGGGGCCGGTAACGATGACCGAGGGGGTCAAGAGGCAATTACCTCGATTCGCCATGCTCGAAGACAGGTTATTCGAGGGGTTTGTCGGTACCCCGATTGTCGAATCGACGGGAGAAGTCATCGGCACCCTTTGTGCGTATTTCGAACATTCACTGAAGAATCCGAAGACGGACGCGTCGATGCTGCATATCTTTGCGGTGCGGGCGGCGGCGGAGTTGGAGCGGCAACGGCGGGAAGAGGAGTTGTGGCAGGAACGAACCCGCTATAAGGAGCTCTACCAGCAGTTCCAGGCTATCCTTGAAGGCATCCCAGAGCAGATCAGTTTGCTCTCCCCCGCGAAAGAGGTGCTGTGGAGCAATCAGAAAGGAGCGATGCCCGGAGAGGCGAAAAATAAGATTGTCGGACGCCGTCACTGCTTTGAATATTCTGATGAGAAGATTCCCTTTTGCGGCGATTGCTCTGCGGCGCGGGCCTTTGCTACCGGTGAAAAGCAGGAGGCTTTGCTGCGCACCGGCGAGCGGGCCTACGGAGTGAAATTCTTCCCTTTGAAGGATGAGCAGGGGAAGGTCCACAGTGTCATTTCCCTGGCCAGCGACATCACTGAGAAGAGGCGCCTGCAGGAAGAGGAGGCGCGGGCTAGTCGTCTCGCTTACCTGGGGGAGGTAGCCGCCGGAGTCGCACACGAAATCAACAATCCCAATGCCCTTATCTTGCTCAATGCCTCGCTGTTAAAGGATATTATGGCGACCGTTCTGCCGATGCTCAGGGAGCGTTTCCAGGGAGAGGGCGACTTTATGCTTGGGAAGATGCCTTATTCGCGCATGGCAGAGGAACTACCCAAGCTACAAGGTGAAGTCCTCGATTCTGCCGAAAAGATCAACGATATCGTTGCGGGAATGCGCGATTTCGTCAACCAGGGCGAACTTGTGGCCGCGACAGATCTGGACCTCAACGAGGTGGTTGAGAAAAGCCTTCGTATCGCCAGGAAGACAAACCCTGAAAAATCGATCGATTCTTTTCTGGAGAGGGTCTTGCCGACAGTCAGGGGGAGCAGCCAGCAGCTTGAGCAGGTGCTGATCAACCTGCTTCAGAATGGCGTCGAGGCCTTAAATGGCGAGTCCGGCAAGGTCTCCCTCTCTACTGGATGCAGCGATGATGGCTCCATCGTTTTTGTCGAGGTTTGTGATGATGGTTGCGGCATGTCGGAGGAGAGTCTGACGAGAGTCACAGAACCCTTCTTCTCCACCAAGAGAGAAGTAGGAGGTACCGGTCTGGGGCTTTCCATTTCAGACCGCATTGTCAAGGCTCATCAGGGAACCCTGAAGTTCTTTTCTTCACTGGGCCAGGGGACGCGGGTGCTACTTGAACTTCCCCTCTCCGGTAGGAGTGACAAATGACAGAAAAACTGAACCCGGCATATTCCATTCTGATGGTTGACGACGAGGAGAGCTGGCTGCATCGACTGGCCTTTACCCTGGAATATGAGGCTGGACTCAACAATGTCATCCGCTGCAGCGACAGTCGCAGGGTGCTGGAAATCTTACAGGAGCAGACGGTGAGCCTGGTTCTGCTTGACCTTACTATGCCGTATGTAGGCGGACAGGAGCTCCTTGAGCAGTTGGTAGTGGAACATCCTCAGGTGCCGGTGATTATTCTCAGCGGTCTCAACCAGATCAGCACCGCTGTCGAGTGTGTCAAGACCGGCGCCTTTGACTATTTCATTAAGACCGAAAAGCAGCAGCGGCTGCTAAACGGTATAAATCGAGCTTTGGCATTTTCCGAGCTACAACAACAGAACCTGCAGCTCAAGGGTTGCCTTCTGTACGGTAAACTGAAGCAGCCTGAGGCCTTCAGTGAGATAATCTCTTGCGACAGCCGCATGCAGGCAATCTTTAGTTATTTGGAGGCGATCGCTAGCAGCCCCGAGCCGATTCTGATCACTGGTGAGAGTGGTGTTGGCAAGGAGTTGATCGCTCGGTCGATCCACCAAGTGCACGACTCGCAATCTCCCTTCGTTGCCCTGAACGCCGCTGGCCTGGACGACAACACATTCTCCGACACCCTTTTCGGCCATGTCAGCGGCGCCTTCACTGGCGCCAGTCGGGCACGCCTCGGCCTCATTGAGAAGGCGGCCGGAGGTATCCTGTTCCTCGACGAGATCGGCGACCTCTCGTTCCTCTCACAGGTGAAGCTGCTGCGCTTCCTGCAGGAAGGGGAGTACTACCCTTTGGGCAGCGACACAGCCAGGCGAGTCGATCTGCGCATCGTCTTTGCTACCAATCACGATCTGGAGCAAAAGCAGTTAGATGGTTCTTTCCGCCGGGATCTCTATTACCGGCTTTGCTCCCACCATGTTCACCTTCCTCCACTGCGTGAGCGCCGGAAGGATCTCCCTCTGCTGCTGGACTACTATGTCGGTGAGGCGGCTAGGCAACTCGGCAAAAAGAAACCTGTCTACCCGAGGGAGTTGGAGAAACTGCTGGCTGTTCACGACTTCCCCGGCAACATCCGTGAGCTGCGGGGAATCATCTTCGATGCTCTCAGCACCCACAGGGGCGGCACGCTCTCCCTCGACCATTTCCGCCAGGTGCTTGGTTCGAAAAGGACAGCAAGCGCGGCCGCAGATGCAGGCTGTCAGGCCGAGCCGGAATCGCCCTTCTCATCACTCGACCCCTTTCCCACCCTCACCGAGTCGACCGAAATGATTGTAGCCGAAGCTCTCCGCCGGGCGGATAACAACCAAGGCATTGCCGCTGGCATGCTCGGAATTACCCGCCAAGCACTCAACAAGCGCATCAACAGTAAGAAGTAGCTCTCGTTTGCCCCTGCAACTCTGGTTGCGCCCGCAATGTTTTTTGCAGGGGCGGGCATAGCCCTTGGTTACTACGCTAGACACCTAGTTTCCTAGTCATCCTGTCAACTTATGTTGCACCCTATTTCTGATAGCCGTTCTCAACTTTAAACAAAGAAACTCCGCAATCTCATTGGGTTGCGGATGTTTAGTGTTTTTGGCATTGCCCTTGCTCTTCTCGATCAAGGCTTGAAAACCTCGGTTGATATCAAAAGGATTAGGGAAATGGTCCCAAAAATTCTCGTGGCAGAGGACTCTGTCAACGTTAGAAAGCTGCTGTGTGTCGTTCTGCAGGGTGCCGGTTATGAGGTGATGGAGGCCGGAGACGGGCAGGAAGCGCTCGACAACATCTCAAGGTTCACCTACGACATGCTGATTACCGATCTGAACATGCCGAGGCTTGACGGCATTGGGCTAATCCGGAAGGTACGCAAATCCGTTAGGAGTCGATTCCTGCCGATCATCATGCTCACCGGAGAGGTTCAGAATGAGAAGCAGGTCGAGGCCATGGTGGCGGGTGCCTCCGAATGGCTCGCCAAGCCATTCAAGGTGGATCAGTTGTTGGCAAAGGTGCACACCGCACTGGCGTAATTGCTTTTAACTAACAGAGCTTGGGGCAGCTTGTTGTCCGTTTTATTTACTTAAAAAGGAGTGAAGGTTGTGAAAATGAACTTAGGGGCACAGATCGGACTGGGGTTCGGCTCACTGATCGCCATCGCGGCGGTTCTCGGGATGATGGCGGTGTACAACATGCAGGCGGTCGAGGACCAGTCGAGCGTGCTAGCCAAGGAGCACATCCCAAATTCCACCTTAGCCAGCACGGTGGCCATAGACAGTCTGAATACCATGCTCGATGTTACCGACTACACCTATACCGGTGACCAGAAAAATCTCGAGGAAGGCCAGATGCATCTGGCGAAGGTCAAAAAGTCCTTGAAGGAGTCCCTTGAGCTGACCAGCCGCTCTACGGAACTGCAGCACCAGAAGGGGGAGCTTGAGCTGGCGAGCACCAAGGTGGATAAGTATGAAGAATTGCTCGACCAGGGGGTTGCCGCCAAGAAGGCCTACGATGGCTACTACAACGAACTGGTCGCTGTCGGCGGCGAGTTCCTTCGTGAGGCGGAAGCCTACATAGCCGATCAGGACCAGCATCTCCAGTCGGAGCTGGGGCAGGAGGTTTCGGCGCAGTTACTTAGCGACCGGGTTGCCAAAGTCAAGCAAGGTAACCGCCTGCTTGACTTGGGGCGGGCTGGCCGCATGGCAGTTTTGAGGACCATGGCGATGCGTGACGCTAAGTACATTAAGGAAGCACAAGGGCATTTCCGGGAGATGCTCGAGGTCAGCAGCAACCTGAAGGCCGGAGCCACCAGAGCGCAGGTTCAGGCTCGTTTGGGAGAGATCGATGATTATCTGCAGCGCTACCTGACCGGCCTTGATGGCCTTCACTCAAGCATGACAGATATTCAGACGTTGGAAGAGCAGCGGGACGTTCTCGGTGCGGCAGTGGTTGAGTCGGCGATGGCGGCGGTCAGTGCCAGTATGGAAGCCACCGAAAATGTGGCAGATAACGCCATGAGCTCGCTGTCCACGGCATCGATGGTGATGATCATCGGCCTGCTCATCGCCCTGCTGGTAGGTGTCTTCATTGCCGTTTTTATCACCCGCTCCATTACCCGCCCAATCGCTCTCGGAGTCAATCTCGCCGAGAGAATTGCTCAAGGCGATTTCACGCAGAGACTGAATCTCAAGCGTGCCGACGAAATCGGGCAGTTAGGCAAATCACTCGATGTTATGTCTGATGTACTCGCCAGTCAGGTCAAAGTGGCAGAGGAGATTGCCCGAGGGAATCTCAAGGTAGAAGTAACGCCCGCTTCAGACAGAGATCAGTTGGGCAATGCAATGCAAAGTATGGTGTTCAAGCTGCGCGAAATTATGGGCCAAGTTCGTAGTGCGGTCGAGAATGTCTCATCAGGATCCCAGGCAATGAGTGCCTCGTCTGAAGAGATGTCTCAAGGTGCGAGCGAGCAGGCGGCAGCGGCTGAAGAAGCATCATCAAGCGTTGAACAGATGACTGCGAACATCCGTCAGAATGCCGACAACGCACTTGAAACAGAGAAAATTGCGACATCGGCAGCATCAGACGCCGAAGATGGTGGTAACGCTGTTACGGCTACCGTCGGTGCGATGAAGGAGATTGCTCAAAAAATCACGATTATTGAGGAGATTTCGCGCCAAACCAATCTGCTGGCCTTGAATGCGGCCATCGAAGCCGCCCGCGCTGGTGATCACGGTAAGGGTTTTGCTGTGGTGGCGGCTGAAGTGCGTAAACTGGCAGAACGTAGCCAGAAGGCCGCAGGAGAGATCAATGACCTTTCAACCAACAGTGTCGCGGTGGCTGAGAAGGCAGGTTCATTACTCGCCACGTTGGTGCCAAACATCCAAAAGACTGCTGAGCTGGTGCAGGAAATTAGTGCGGCCAGCAGGGAGCAGGACGCTGGTGCAGATCAGATCAATAAAAGTATTCAGCAGCTTGATGCGGTCATTCAGCAGAATGCTTCTGCTTCCGAGGAGATGGCCAGTACAGCAGAGGAACTTTCCAGCCAATCGGAACAGCTTGCTGAAATGGTCAGTTTTTTTGTGATGAATGAAACTTCTTTAAGTAATCGTCATCACAAGCCATTAGCATCGAAGTCTACTGCAGAGATAAGTCAGCCTCAACTTGTTCATTCCAAGGGTTTGGGAGCAGGTGATAGGAACTCTGCCAATGAAGACACTGAATTTCGGGGCAAGCAAGATGCCATGGATAATGAATTTGAAACGTATTAAAGGGGGGGGGAGATGACGTCAATCAATACTGAGATCAAGCAGTTTGTTACTTTCCAGTTGGGAGAGGAAGTTTTCGGAGTTGAGGTCAACCGAACTCGCGAGATCCTCAGCCTGATTCCAGTGACGAGTGTGCCGCAAACACCAGACTATATGATCGGGGTGATTAACCTGCGCGGACAAGTTGTGCCGGTGATCGATATGCGCTTGAAGCTGGGTCTGCCAGCAGGAGAAGAGACTCAGGATACTTGCATAATAGTCATGGAGGTGCAGGTCGAGGATGAGACTCTGGTGGTTGGTGCGCGGGCCGATGCCGTGCGTGAAGTACTTGAAATCAATCGTGACCAGATCGAGCCACCGCCGCGCTTAGGAACCAAACTGAAGGCTGAGTTTATTGAGGGGATGGGAAAGGTTGATGACCAGTTTTTGATCCTGCTAAATGTCGATCATGTGTTCAGTAGCGATGAGATCGCCCTGGTTCAAGACATCAGCGGGGGTGAAGTCGATGAGATAGAGCAAGAAGAAGAGAGTGTGGAGGCAGTTCTTAATGATCAAATACGGTGACAAGGTTTTAATCAGGGATCAAACCAAACTCGAGGGGACGACAGGATTAGTCCTAAAGGTTTCAAGTGATCAAGTTGCCGATGTCCTCCTTGACAAAGCAATCATCTACTCTGCGAAAATGGAAAATTTGGAGCTGATATCGTAACTTAACACGTGATCCCTCCCACACACCGTTTAAACCGCTATCCGTCCATTCGCTGTTGGCTAGTCGTAACTACCAAGCAGCACGTTTTAATGCTCAACAAGTAGGGCAATAAGCGCCAGCAGTATCGTAAGGCTGATCAATACAGTCTTTTCGAGACGAAAGGAATTGAATATGAAACGAATTATGACTGTCGATGATTCAGCAACGGTCAGGCAGGTTTTGAATATGACACTTACCGGTGCTGGTTATGATGTCGTAGAAGCCATGAATGGCGAAGATGCACTGCATAAATTGGCAGATCAGTCTGTCGACGTCCTTGTCACCGATCTGAATATGCCGAAACTCGACGGTGTGGGTTTGATCAAAAAGGTCAGAAGTATTGCTGGAAACCGGTTTATGCCGATCATTATGTTGACCACAGAATCTCAATCTGAGAAAAAGCAAGAGGGGAAAAATGCAGGGGCGTCCGGTTGGATAACCAAGCCATTCAAACCAGAGCAATTGTTATCGATAGTGCGCATGATCTGTCCAGCCACATAGCCTTGTGATTATGTCTATACGTATTCACCTATAGAGATCTGATTCTTTGCCGCACCGAAATATTTGATTGTGGAGAGGGGGGCGCCCCGTTGAGCGCCCCCTTTCTTTTTGCATTTTTCCAAAGAGCATGCAAAGCAGTAATTGAATGAATGAGGTTCCTGAAAAAAAGAGTGCAGGTGCTTTGTCGGGCACGAACATGATAAAGGGGCCTGTTAGGGATTTTGTGTAAACGACCTCTCGGTTAATACGTCGGCATCCGTTTTTGATGCGTTATCGGCAATAGAAAAACCGTGAGTCTTTCTGGGATGTTTCCCTCTGGTTGGAAAAATGGAATGAGTGGGCTTGTCGAGTTAAGATAACAATCGATCCCGCTATCACTATCAACCCTTAAGACGCTATGTAAAGCGGACACAAGGGAATGTGGCGCTAGTTTAAGGGTTTGTAGCATGCAAATCTCAGCAAAACCTGGACTGTCGCCGCATTGGGGCTGTCCCATGGTTTTGCGGCGTTAATCAGCACAGTTCCAAAACCGTAAATCAAGGGACAGCCCCGATTTACTCCATACGGTAGATAACCACAAACCAGCGCCATTCCGGACACTAAGGTGGAATTGGCCGTTGGTCGGTGGGTTATATGGGTGTTTGTCTGTCACCTGCGACAGGGGCTGCAATCACACTTTGATTGCGGCCAGAATCTTTAGCCTGATAGAGCGCGTCATCCGCCATGGCGATCACTTGGGAAGATGAGAGCTTGCGGCTCGGTATAACGCTGGCGATACCGATACTGACCGTGATTATGGGGGCTACGGGTGATTCGTTGTGTGGTATCTCCAACTTTTTGACCCGGTTATGAAAAGCTATTGCCAGCTCCCTGGCTCCGTTAATGTCTGTATCGGGAAGAATCGCAATAAATTCTTCACCGCCGTAACGGGCCAAAAGGTCCCCTCCTCGACAGAGTGCGCTCTGTAGCGCCATCGATACTTTCTGAAGGCAAACATCGCCTTCAAGGTGGCCGTAGTAATCGTTGTACCTTTTGAAATGATCGATATCGATCATGATCACTGAAAAAGGCTTTTGCCCGCGTTGTTCGCGCATCCATTCACGCGTTATAAATTCATTGAAAGACCGTCGATTCGCCAGGCCGGTCAAACTGTCGGTTGTCGAAAGTTTTTCCAACTCCAGATTCATTTCGGCCAGCCGCTCATTGAGTATTAACAACTCCATTTCACGGGCTTTGCGGCGATTCATCTCTTTTTTGAGGCGAAGGGCGGAACGTACTCTTGCCAGCAGTTCCGTGTGGTTTGGCGGTTTGGTGATGTAGTCAGTGGCACCAGCAGCGAATGCTGAGTCTAGCCCGTCAAGATGGTCGGCGCCACTGATAATGATGATTGGGACCTCACCAAAAAAGGCGTGCGCAGAGAATTCTCGACAGGAATCGATACCACTCTTGCCCGGCAGATTGATATCCAGCAGGATCAAATCCAGATCGGTTGATGTTTCGTCTGTCTCATAGAACCCAATCGACTGATAGGCCTCTTCAACTGAGTTGCAAAGAATCAGGTCAGTGAAGCCGGCCTCAATGAGCAAGTCACCAATAAAGGTTCGGGAGGTCAGGGAATCGTCAACAATCAAAATACTCATGTCACCACCGTAAAGAAGCCAATGCTGATATTCTTGTTCTCTCAATAATATCGTAATCGTTGGAAAGTGAAAGCTCTTGAATTGAGAACACGAAAAAGGAGGAGGGCGAAGAGTTCGGGAAAACTAACTTATAGACATACTAAGCTGTTCTTGCCAGGTTTGTGTGACAAGGGAAGAATCAGGCATGTGAAAATTAAAAACCCGATCATATTTCTATGATCGGGTTTCTTGTTGTCTGGTGCCGAAGGCGAGACTCGAACTCGCACGTCCTTTCGAACACACGCCCCTCAAGCGTGCGTGTCTACCAATTCCACCACTTCGGCAAGCGATGTATTTATACTGATATGATGTGGCGCTGTCAATAAAATTGACGCACTATTTTGTGTCTTCTGCAGGTGGTGCTGGAGGCGTATCCAGAACCGGCATGGCAGCGGGTGCTGAGATCGGTGAAACATGTTCGGGCATGATACTGGTCGCACCGGGCTGGCTCCAGAAAATAGCCAGGGCCAGGCTGGTCAGCATGAAGATGACTGCCACTCCGGTGGTCATCTTGCTGAGGAAGGATTGTCCGCCGGAGGCACCGAAAATGGTGTTGCTGCCGCCTGCGCCAAATGCGGCACCGACTTCTGCCCCTTTGCCGCCCTGAATCAGGACAATACCAATGAGAGCCAGACAAATCAGAATGTGTAAAACCAAAAGCAGAGTGTTCATAGATTCACCTTAAAGTTGTTCTTAATGTTTTTCAAGAGCGGCACTCTAGCACATTAATATTAGCAGTAAAAGCATAATTACACTTTTTCGAAATTCACGATCCTGGCAAAATCTGCCGCCTTGAGGCTGGCACCACCGACCAGTGCGCCATCGACATCAGGCTGAGTCATCAGGCCATCGACGTTGCCCGGTTTGACGCTGCCGCCATAGAGAATCCGGGTCGCATCAGCAACTTTTGGGTTGTAGAGTTCTTTCACCAGGGCGCGGATGAAGGCGTGTGCTTCCTGTGCCTGCTCATCACTTGCGGTGACGCCGGTACCGATGGCCCAGATCGGCTCGTAGGCGATGACGACATTTGACATCTGCTCGGTACTCAAGTTTTTCAGACCCAATCGTACCTGATGTCGCAGGACATCAAACATCTGGTCACTTTCGCGTTCTTCGAGGGTTTCGCCAATACAAAAGATGGTTCCTAACCCGGCATCAGCCAGGGCGCGAGCCTTGGCGTTGATGAAATCGTTAGTCTCGCCAAAAATTTGGCGTCGCTCAGAATGTCCGATAATGACGTAATGGCAGCCAACGTCTTTGAGAAACAGGGGGGAGACTTCGCCAGTGAATGCACCCTGAGGCTCAGGGTAGCAGTTCTGGGCCGCCAGTTTGATATTGCTGCCTGAGAGAATTTCAGCAACCTTGCTCAAGGCGGTAAAGACCGGGGCAACCACAATTTCAACGTCCTGGTTCGAGGCGACAGCGGGAATTATTTCAGAAACCAGGCCGCAGGCTTCATCTAGAGTTTTGTGTAGCTTCCAGTTTCCTGCGATCATGGGCTTGCGCATAAGGGGCTCCTTGAGCAATTCAATGTGTTGTCTTGAGAAATTATAACCAAACGATAATCATAAGTTTGCGTTAAAACTTTAAAGTCTTGGCACTGGTTGTCTCATTGTGGCTTTAGGGTGCATCCGTTAAGGCGGCCAGCCCCGGCAGCGTTTTCCCTTCAAGAAACTCCAGGGATGCGCCACCACCGGTTGAGATATGGGTCATCTGAGATTCAACCCCGGCCTTTCTGACCGCGGCTACTGAATCGCCACCGCCGACAATCGAACGAGCCTGTGATTTAGCCAGGGTTTTAGCCAGCGACATTGTCCCTTTGGAAAAGGCCTCGAATTCAAAGACGCCCATGGGGCCATTCCAGAGCACCATGCGAGCATTGCGCAGCACGCCGGCGTAGGTGGCGATGGTTGCCGGGCCAATATCGAGAGCCATCCAGTCGTCGGGAAAGTTGGCGTCGCTGCAGACTTTATGCTCGGCATCGGCGCTGAATTCTGCGGCTACCACGTGGTCTTGTGGCAACAACAAGGTTACGCCTTTATCTTTGGCCATCTGAAGCAGTTTTCCGGCCAGTTCAATGCGATCTTCTTCAACCAGCGACTTGCCGACAGGACGACCCTTGGCACGCAAAAAGGTGTACGCCATGCCACCGCCAATAATCAGGGTATCAACCTTGTCCATCAGGTTCTCAATGACCGCAATCTTGTCGCTGACCTTGGCGCCGCCGATCACTGCGACAAACGGGTGGTCTGGATAAGCCAACGCTTGTCCAAGATATTTAATCTCTTTTTCCAACAGGAAACCAGCGGCAGCAGGTTGTAAATATCGAGCGACCCCTTCGGTCGAAGCATGAGCGCGGTGAGCCGTACCGAATGCGTTGTTGACATAAATGTCAGCATTGGCGGCCAGCTCTTTCGCAAACGCCGGGTCGTTTTTGGTCTCGCCAGCATGAAAGCGCACGTTTTCCAACAGCAGCACGTCGCCATCCCGCATCTGATCGATCATCCGTTTGACATCCGGGCCGATGCAGTCGGTTGCCATCTTGACCGCCTTGCCGAGATGTTCAGCGAGGCAAGAGGCAACTGAGGCCAGGGTGAATTTAGGGTCCGGCCCGTTTTTCGGTCGACCCAGGTGGGAGGCCAGGATCAGACGCCCACCATTGTTGATGATGTGACGGATGGTTGGCATCGAAGCTTTGATGCGCGTGTCATCGCTGACGTGATTGGTGTCGTCAAGCGGAACATTAAAGTCAACGCGGCACAGGACACGCTTGCCCTGAAAATCGATATCTCTAATGGAGAGTTTATGTAACATTTTCGTCCTCGAAAAAGCGTAGATTTGATAACGAAGAATAAGACCGTAAATAAAAAACTAACGCAATGACACCGAGAAAAGCCAAGAAAACCACGACGGGTGGAGTTTCTCTCTTCGCAACTGGATCCCTTTGCGAGCTTGCTTTTGCACTTTGAGACATTGCGTTAAAGTTTACCGCTTTTTTTTATAAGGAAAAGGGCAGGTTTTTAACCTGCCCTTCGAAATATCCTATAAAGACTTGGTCATCAGCTTGGCCAGATCGACCACGCGGTTTGAATAACCCCATTCGTTATCGTACCAGCTCATGACTTTAACCATGGTGCCGCCAATGACGGTAGTGGTTGCAGCGTCAACGGTCGATGACGACGGGTTGCCGTTGAAGTCGCAGGAGACCAGTGG
>JAQYVY010000027.1 GCA_030145195.1 Desulfuromonadales bacterium
CGGGCTACTCTTTCAAACGTACCAGCAATCGCCCGTCATCAACCTTAATCACATCAATCCCATCGGCGAACGCGCTCCAGAAGCCGCCATCGCCACCAAACTCCTGCACCAGATCAACGTTTTTAAGGTTGCCCAACCAGGCATTCGGCAAAGGCACACCCCAGAGGCTGATCCCCCGTAAAACAACAATTGGCTGACCCTCGGCATAAGAAAGTTCCAGGCCGGCATTGACCCGAATCGTCTCACCGCCCAGAATCGGAAAATCTTTATCGAGAGGAATCAGCAGTTTGGCACTGGCCAGGTCTTCGGACAGATCAATAGCTAAACGGGTGGCCAGATCGGTGTTTTTTGCCAAAAGAGCATTGAGTTCCTTCTCTGTCAGCACGATCTCACGGCTGGCACCGACCTCACTGTAGCGTTCCGGCCGCAAAGTTTTTTCAGCAAGAGAGGTTGTTTTTGATTTATGCAAAGCACGCGATCGCTGAACCGATTCAAAGCGATCCAGCTTTTCGTCAAGGACCTGCTCTTCATGGGTGCTCAGCGTCACCGGTTTGAATTCGCGGGGGAAGACATACACCTTAATCGCCCAGATCGATATCAAAGTCGCCACCACGCTTGCGACCACAACAATTCCCAAAATTTTTAACCAACCGAATCCTGGTTTCTGCTCGACAGGATTCATCTTTTCCAGTTCTTGGTTCATAGGTAACCTCAGGTAAAGGTTTTCAGTCATTCATCTCTTTTGGCTCGCTTGCTTCTTCAACATCTTCTTCCTTTACTTCCACCAACTCAGGGGTCACCAGGTCACCAAGGAACAAGCTACCGTTGTGGACGAAAAAACAGGTTCTAAATCCCGCGGCCAGTTCATTTAAGCGTTGGGCGTAGCTCTCTTCCGCACCTTCATCGGGCATTGCCAGTCCGAGGAGAACCGTTTCTGCAGTGGCACTGACGCGATGCATGGTTTCCACAACACTCTCGGTTTCGCTCTTCAAGGTGACTTCAACTTCTGCATCAATCCTTATCTCCGGGATCAACTGCGCTAGAAAACGTTCAATTTGACCTTTCATCAAGTCGTTTGAGGCAATACTCAAGATGCGGATACGCGCATTAATCCATTCCGGGTTACGGGTCAGCAGGTAGGCCAGCAACAACAACAGGTCGCCGTTGCGCTTCAACCCACCCCACCAGACATGAATCTCCTGCACCTGCCCTTCCTGGAACAACTGCAAGGGGTTAGTTTTACCAATAATCAGGCTTCGATTGAGGTGCTTGAGCCGTCGGATAACTCTTAAAAAATTAACCAAACGCCCCTGGTCATCAGGCCAACCGACCAAAACCGTATTGCTTTCCATACCGGCTAGACCGCTCGCTTGAGCTACGACCAGAATGCCGCGTTCCAGGCTCTCCACGACATTAACCGCACCAAAAGCAACAAGTCCTTGTTGCTCAAGAACGCTGTTGATCTGGGCTTGACGTTCTCGGGCTTCAAATTCAAGGTCCATGACGTCGCCTTGATGCAGCTCGCAAACCGTGACAACTCCACGATTTTCACAGAACCAGGCACCGAAACGAACCAGATCGAGGCGTTTTTCGACATTACTGACAAAAACCAGCAGATGCGGCCGCCAGTTGCGTGCCGTCATCGGTCGACCGGCAAGTTTGACCAGAGACCAACGAATCAGGGATTCATAAAGATCGCGGCGCACATCGCCCCAGGAATTCTTACGCACGCGTCTTTTCAAGATCAGCCAAAGCGTCAATTCGACGACAATCGCGGCGATAGTCACCTGCCAGTGAATCAGAAACATCACCCCAAGGCAACCGAGACCGCCGAGCAGATTGAAGCCCCAATGGGCTTTTAGCGTTGGTCGCCAGGATGGATTTCCAGAGAGATGCTCGAGAGCTGCGACCAGATTAACGGTGCCATAAACACTGAGAAAAATCATGGTGGCGACCGTTGCAACGGTATTCAGGTCGCCGAGAAAGACCGCTCCCAGGCTCAGCCCAAGCGTCAGCAAAATACCAAGGCGAGGTTCTTCATCGGAGTTGCCAGACCCGGCAAAGCACCGCGGCACCAGACGATCTATTGCCAGAGCCTGCAAGGTGCGCGGCGCACCAAGCATTGAGCCAACGGCTGAAGAGAAGATGGCGCCCCACAATCCGGGCATAACAAGCCAGGGTCCAAGAAGAGCAACCCGATTCCAGATCATTGGGTCCTCTCGCAAAGTCGCCGGATCAGCGCTGAGATAAAGCAGCACTGGCACGAGCAGATAAATGGCAAGCCCAACCAAAGTGGCTATAACACTGCCGCGTGGAATTGACCGGCGTGGATCAGCCAGATCTCCAGAGAGACTCAAACCAGCCATGATGCCGGTAACGGCCGGAAAAAAAACCGCAAAGACCACCCAGAAACCAACCTGCTCAAAGGGCAGACTGGCGGTCTCCAATGGCACGGCGACCTCTGACCCCTGGAATACGCCAATGGCTAGCGCCAGCAGTGAAAGCAGAATTAGCACCATCACTGGGATCTGGGCACGCAGGGCGAAAGTGGCGCCACGCAGCGACAAGGCAGCCACAAGGATAATTATCAGAAAAGCCGCAGCAGAAACTGGAACTTGTGGCCAGACAAACCTTAACGACTCAGCGAGTCCGAAGGCGTAGAGCGTAACCGACAGCGCTTGAGAAACAAAGAGGGGGAAACCGATTGCGCCACCAATCTCAATACCCAAACTGCGCGAAATCATGAAATAGGCGCCGCCGATGCCGACGCGGCTGTTGGTGGCAATGGCGGAGAGACTAAACGCCGTCAGTAAGGTGATGAGATTGGCGAGTACAACGATCAGAAGTGTCTGCGGCAGCCCCACCTGCCCGACCACCCAACCGAAACGCAGGTACATGATAACACCGAGGATCGTCAGGATCGTCGGCGTAAACACCCCCAGAAAAGTCCCAAGTTTGCCACTGGGCTTTGAGCCTCCCAGTCCAACGCTTGGTTTCGTTTTGGTCACGATTTCAGACATACTGATAGCTCCGGAAAAAAAGTTTCCTGTCACGACATAACAAATCTTCTGCACACTTTATCTGAGTCGCAGCTATTTCACAAACAGACAAAAATACTTAGCTCTCAGAATTCGTCTTGCACCTCATTCAAACAAGTCGAACTCGCCCTTAAATTTTACTTCATGTTATAGCGCTTTAACGGAACAGTGTTTGGGCACAATCTAAGTAAGGTTTAATGAAGCCTTATCCATACCTGCTTATGGATGATATTTATCTGTTATTTCAGCCTATATGCTGCAAACCAAACAACCATTAATCATCGCTGTTAACATTTCTCCAAATAACACATCTGGTAAGTGATATCACTTCAATCAAATAACGGTGTTTTCAGTTTAGCAATCTTGTCATATTTACACACACATCATAAATCGATACAAACATCTGCTAAATCAGATAGATGCATAGTAAATCCACACAATATGACAATTAATGAATAATTTGGCACCCTTAATGCTAAAAGCCTAATAAGCCAAAACAAATAATATCGTTCATGCCAACCAATTAATGGTTCGTATATATCAAACAGATTCAGAACATTAAGTATTCCACAAATGAGTCTATAGGCCAAAAGGGGAAACCGATTATGTCATGGCGAAATCTGCGGTTATCAACAAAATTTACAGTTGGTTTTGGTTCAGTCTTGCTGCTTCTGTTAATGGTTGGCGGCTGGGCAGCCTTTGGTGTAAATGGAATAGTCAGTGATGCCACCGAAGTAATCGGCGGGAACAAGCTACGAACCGAAATCGTTCAGAGGGAAGTTGACCATTTAAAGTGGGCCGTCGCCTTGAATGCTCTCGTTACTGATGATTCTGTGCGTGATCTAAAGATTGAAACGGATCCACATAAGTGTGGTTTCGGAGAATGGTATTACGGAACTGGTCGTCAACAAGCAGAAGAGTTGTCACCACAACTGATCAACCTCCTGGCACAACTGGAGGAACCACATCGCTCACTACATGAGTCCGCTATTGCAATCAAAAATGTTTTCACCCAGGCAGATCACACCCTCCCCCAATTTCTGGCAGAGAAGGAAACTGATCATTTGGTTTGGGCAAATGGAGTCTATGCATACTTTGCGGAAGGGAAAGACCATCTCGACATTGAGCTCGATGACCATAAATGTGGTCTGGGAAAATTTCTCTATGGACAACGCGGTGACAATTTGAGTCAAGCAGATGCGCAGCTGGCCAGATTAATTGATGAGATCAAGGAACCACACTATCGACTGCATGAATCTGCTCGTTTTATCCAAGAGAACGGCCAACAGCGGGATTTGGCATACCAAACACTCCAGGAACAGACTCTGCCAGCGCTCAACGCAACCCGGTCAATCCTTGCCGGCATGAAAGCCCGTGGCAACGAGTTAATCGAAGGCATGAACGCTGCTCAGGAGATCTATGCCACTGCGACAGTCCCAAACCTCGAAAAGGTTCAGGATCTTTTTAAACAGGTAATAAACGAGACAAACCGCAGAGTCATGACAGATGAAATCATGCTCAGCCGAAGTGAACAGACTCTTGTTGGCATTGTCATACTCTGCGCGGTTGCTTTAATACTGGGCATTTTTCTGGCCGTGTTTCTCGCACGTGGTATTCTGAAGCCATTGCATAATACCGTAAGCATGGTGACAGCTATTGGAAATGGAGATATGAATGCTCGCCTGAAGTTAGACCGCGGTGATGAACTCGGAACCTTGGCAAAAGCCTTGAATCGGTTTGCCGAGAATATGCAAGAAGAGATTCTGGCAGCATTTAACCACCTCGCAAAAGGTAATTTGACATTTAAAGCTCAAGGCATCATACGAGAGCCTCTCGCTGAGACAAACGTCGCACTGACAAATCTGGTCCGAGATATCTTCAACTCATCAGAAGTGGTCAACAAAGGTAGCCGGGTTATCAGTGATAATTCTATCAACATGTCGCAAGGCACTACCGAGCAGGCATCCTCAGCTGAAGAGGTCTCAGCCTCGATCGAAGAGATGCTGGCAACAATACGCCAAAATACGATGAACGCAAAAGAGACCGAAGAGCTGGCTGTTATGGCTTCTGAGAGTGCGACAAAGGGTGGAACGGCAGTAACTGAGACAGTAGCAGCGATGAAACAAATCGCCCAAAAGATTACAATTATTGAAGAAATAGCCCGACAAACCAACCTTTTGGCGCTGAATGCCGCAATTGAAGCTGCCCGTGCAGGCGAACAGGGCAAGGGTTTTGCGGTCGTTGCTGCGGAGGTTCGCAAGCTTGCCGAGCGTAGTCAAATAGCCGCTGGCGAGATCAACGAACTCTCAACCAATAGCGTCGAAGTTGCGGAGAGGGCCGGCAAACTATTCGACGAGCTGGTGCCAAACATCCAGAAAACTGCGGAACTGGTGCAGGAGATCTCGTCCGCCAGCCGTGAGCAGGATACCGGCATAGATCAAATCAACTTAAGTATTCAGCAACTTGACTCTGTCATCCAACAAAATGCTTCCGCAGCCGAAGAGATGGCTTCAACCGCCGGGGAATTATTCAATCAAGCAGAACTACTCGCTGAGAGGATTTCATCTTTCTCCATCAACGAGGTGAATCAGACTCAGATGTTTTCGGGGGTAAATATGAAGCTGGCGGGTACACCCTCTGTTGAACCGCAGCCCAAAATCACTCATGTGGCTCACAATTTTAAATCGAACTTAAATCCAGAAATTTTCGAGGAAGTCTCAGGCCAATCGGACGAAACTGATGGAAAGTTTGAATCCTTCTAGAAGTCGCAGACGTCATTGGGGCCGCAGAGAGCGGCTCCAATGACGTTTACCACGAACCAATTATGGGGGCACAATATGAATACCATTGTGTCCTCATAATTGTATCAGCCATATAACATTAGACGTTGAAAATTATGGTTATGGTACTGGAGGATTCTCCATCTCCACCCAAAAGGTTGCACCGCCACCGGGCGTTTCTTCCACCCAGGCCCGGCCGCCAAAAAGTCGCGCAATCTTTTGCACCGTAGCAAGTCCGACCCCGGTTCCGCTAACCATCTCGCCCATCGCCCCCCGGTAAAACACATCAAAAATACGACTGCGCTCCTCAACCAAAACCCCAGGGCCATGATCACGAACGTATAACCGCACCATTGTATTTCTTTGTTCTCCGCCCACTTCAATAGGGTTGCCATTTTTCCCAACATATCGGACCGCATTACCAAGCAGATTAGCAAAGATCTCGGTAAGGAGTGTTTCTGGAACACGGATATCAGGCATGGGATTCCGCTGCACGGTCAGACCGGCGCTGGCGAGCGGGCCTCCCAACTCCAGGAGCACTCCATCAATGACCACCTCAACATCGACCGGCTTTTTCGGTCGTTCCAGGGTTCCAATTGTAGCCAGAGCCAACAGGTCTTCAATCAGGGCCGCCATCCTGGCACCTTGTTTTTCAATCACAGTAAGAATTTCCTGAACATTTTCATCCTGGTCACACATTTTCTCATCTATCAATAAGGCGGTAAAACCGATGATCGCCGACAGAGGTGTACGCAAATCATGTGAAACAGTGTAGACAAAAGCGTCCAGTTCCCGATTAGCCTCGATGAGATGTGTTTCCGCCAACTTGCGCTCAGTGATATTCATAAACGAAACCACAGCACCAATTGGTTTGTTATCTTTTCTTAAAGGATAGGCCCAATACTCAACCGGAAAGCTACTCCCATCTGCTTTCCAGAACACCTCGTCCTCATAGTGGAACCCTTCATCCTCATAAAATGCCTGACAAATACGGCACTCTTCCTCCGGATAGTGAGAGCCGTTAGTTCGTGTGTGGTGAGTCAACGCGTGCATACGCTTGCCGAGCAGTGCTTGCTCATTGTCATAACCGAGCAATTGCAGTGTGGCCCGGTTACAGAAGGTACATTTTCCCTCAAGATCAAGCCCGTAAATACCTTCGGCGGCAGAGTTAAGCAAAAGGTTAACTTGCGCCTCTCTTGCCACAAGCGCCCTCTCCGCCTTGCGCCGTCCAATCAGGTTGACCAGCAAGGCACCGGCAAAAAAGGTCATAATCCCGAAAACGACCCACAACTGGCTTTTACTCAACGAATAGATAGATCGAGGCCGATTGATAATGACGCTGTCCTCAGGGAGAGCCTTTAACGGCACACCAAATCTCTTGAGTTCACGGTAGTCAAACATATACTGATTGGTGCCGGTTTTTATCACCGCTAGATCTTCAGGTTTAACTCCCTGAAGTATTTTTAAAGCCAATTGTCCGGCGAGACGTCCCTGCAGCGTAGCGTTCACCAGTTTGCCTCCAACAATACCTTGACCAAGAGGAGAGTCCCATAGGCTATAAATTGGCACGGCACAGTCTTTTTTTAGCAGTTTTATACTTTGGGTGAGTGAATGAATGTGCCCGGATTGATCAGTGACTAATCCATTAATAAAAATCAGGGAGCCACGCCCCAAGCGCCTGAGTCTTACGGTCAACTCAGACAACGGCAGATCATCCCAAAATTTAAACTTAACCTGATCTCGAAACTCTGAAAGCACCGTCTGCTGCAAATTTTGTTTGTCCTGGTTAGAGGTGGTTTGATTGTTGCCTACAAATATAATCTCCTCCGTCCCAGGATGAAGTCGGAGGGCAAGCTCGATCGTTTCACGATAGGCGGGAGCTTCGATCACCCCGGTAATACCTTGGTCTCCAGAGATCATATCTGGCTTAAAATTATTGACTCCACAAAACACGATAGGGGTTTTTGCGAAAAAATCATCCCGGTGTTCGAGCGTAAAGGTTAAGGCCTCGTTATCGGAAAGCAGAATAAGATCGAAGGAGTTTCCCTCGAGTTTATAGTGAAGGGCGGAGTCAGAGAGAAAGGAAGAATGTTCCGAGTTTTTATATCGAGTGATGTCGAGATATTCGACATGGAACTGGAGGTTATCTAGCTTGTCAGCGAGTTCTTCCTGAATTCCGGCCATGATATCATCCGTCCAGGAGAATCTGGCTTGATAAGAGTGCAAGATGAGTACATGCCTATGGTCATGAGCCAAAAGGGGATTTGGTCTAAAGAAAAAGCCCAAGAACACCAAAAAAGCAATCATGCACACCCGTAGGCAAACACTTCTGTAAGGAAACCGCAATGATAAAAGCATGACATGGCCCTGTCTGGTTCGGTAAGTTTCTCTCGTTGTCACATAAGAGGGCAGTATAACAAAAACCGCATGTATTATATAGTTCTAATTTTTCAGGGCTATAACCGAAAATAAGATTAGCCACCAAGACAAAAAAAATGCCTTGGTCAGTTTTTAAGTTATTCAGAATATGACGGTTGGGATGTTCGGGTTACCCTTAATCAGACCTCTTGGCGACTTTGAGTCTTAGTGGCCAACAAAACAATGGTTTGAGTTACAAACATCATATTTTAAGGGGAAATTCAGAAGTGACAGCCAAGAAGCCCGCGTGTCTTACAAACAAACACGGGGTCGTCGTTACCGACCACCCCGCGCTTCAATCTCAACCTCACCGCAACTTCGAGCTACAACCCTAACAACTGACCGTAGGCTTCAGGAGAAAAACCACGGATAGTCCGTCCGCCAATGACCACCACTGGCACGCCTCCACCCGGGTTAAGCTCTCGATGTCGCTTGGAAGCCCGAGAATCTTTCTCGACATCATACAGTTTAAAGGGTACCCCGTTATTTCGGAAATAGGCCTTGGCTTTGGAACAGTAACCGCACCAACTGGTGACATAGAGTTCTACTTCAGGAAAGTCTTTCCGCAGCTTACGTACCGTACTCGACTCATGTGAGTTACTACTAGCAGCCTCACGTTCGACTTTACTTCGTGCCTCTTCGGCAGGAGTCAGCCCGGAGTCGTACTTGATATCAGACAGCGGCTCGGGCTTGACAACCGTCGTGTCTGTTCCTTCCGGCGGCGGCGTATCCCGGAAGACAATAGTTCCGTTCTCACCCACCCACTTGTAAATAGCCGCCTGGGCGAGGTTGGCAGTTGCAACCAAACAGATCAGGGCAATCAATAAACAGGTTGTTCTCATCAGCACCCCCTTCTGAGACAAAAAATCCTAGTTAAAAACATAGCCAATCTACTGGAAACATATCATAACTGCAAGGTGGCTTAGCCGTTACAGGCCATGACCTCGGCAATCGTTGGCAGCTTCGGCAGGGTCACAGAGAGAACGGCAGCAACTGCCCGTTCACCACCAGCTCTCCGCGATTGAAGGTCGCACTGCTCTTGATTTTTTCGCCATCACGAATGATGAAATTCTGAGACAGCAGCATATCCAACTGACTTCCCAGTTGCTGATCAACCAACAGCTCAATCTCTTCATCGCTGATTTCCGTGGAAGTCTCACCCTTACGGTCAGCCTGCAAGTCATTCCTCAGGCTCTCACCCACAATGCCGCGAATCAGACTTTCATCCACCGCAACATCGATGGCAGACTCTAGATATTGGAGCTGTTGCAGCAGGGCAAAAGGGTTGTCCACCGGCACCCCACCCTGTCCGGAAAATTTCATCCGAAAGGTCCCATCGGCCAGCCCCATCGGCGTCGCGACATGCAGGCGACTGACATTCAATTCAGGACTCCCGGCTAACAATTTCATGAGCAAATCGCTGTACAGGGGAATGACCTTTGCAGCCAGTTCGTCTGGATCAAAGTTGTTGGCACCTTGGTAAATAACCTGCATTTGCTGCTGCATTTCACTTAAAGCCATGGCATCAAGGTTTTTCGCTTCCATATCAATGAGCAGAGGTCCATAGGTTTGATCATCAAACGTGAGACCATTAAACGTCATCGATTGGTTGAAGTGCACGAGTTTGCCTTCAATACCGCTGTCACCCGTAACCTCGAACTCCTGCACCTGGATGACCTGGGTTTCCCCGGCCGATTCCCCCGGCACAGTCATATCCATAGCGCCGAACACAACCTTACTGGCTCCGACATAGAGCAGCGGCAAGGCTTCAACCATATCGTATTCGCCCCTGACACCGTTCCAGGCCATAGATCTATCAGCCACGCGAATTTGCATTTTCGGCAGGTCTATCATCCCGAGCAGAGTCTTGTCGCCAGGGTTATAATCCGTCGTGACTGTTAACCCGCCGCAACTGATCCGCGTATCTTCCCGCTCTTTCTCAAATGGTGGCACCTGGAGCCGACCATTGGTGCGTCCGCTAAATCCAACTTTCAGCAAGGCTATCGAGTCTTTCAATTCTGGAATTTCCGCCAACAGCTCTTCAAGCTCCTCATCATCAGGCGAGATACCGATCAGCCGGGTCTCAACCAGGGCCAAAGCCGGAGAGAGCGAACTCTGGCCCTCTAGATCGGGTCCGAAGGGGAACGGCCCATGATGCATGGTATGTTCAAACACCAGTTGCAGCGTTTCCTCGGTTGGCTCCTGATCCTGATCAGAACCACTGCCCGGAATGGTAACTTCCAAAACAGTTTCCGCGTGAGATCTTAGAAAACCACGATCATAGCGCTGGTTGGTCAGAGTCAACGGCCCCCACTGACCATACTGCTCCAACAGCCCAAAATAATATTTCTCCACCTTACCGCCAACGACAGAAGTTGCCCCCACCCAGCCAAGGACACAGGCAAGCACAACCACGGCAAGAACAGCTATTTTTTTCATACGATCTCCTGATGTTATTGAACCAAAGACAGCTTCCTAAGATGTGAGCTCAAGATTGACAAGTAGCACAAACCATGTGTATTGGAAAAACAATCATGACCATAAGTGTCCCATATACATATTTATGGTCGACTCCGGTTTTATGAGGGAGCGCAATGCATACTTCGCAAGTCATTCGCGCCTGGAGGTGGCTGATGGAACATTTGGTTATCGCTGCGTTGGTCAGCTATCTCTCCGTGCTGACGTTATCGGGGCTGGGCCTGGCAAGTCCTGAGACCATCCTCAAAGCGACAACGGTTGGCCTGCGTAATATCGGCGCCCCGATCTTGAATCAAGGCGTCGCTTTTGGCATTGACCGGGGGGTTATGATATTTTTCTGCAACCTCACGGTCGCCCTGCTGATCGTTGCCATTGTCTACTGGGCGCGACTGCTCAACCCCTACAACCAGAACAGCTCGTTCCTGCGGTTACGCACCCAGCTGCAGAAGGACCGCTCGGCCGAGCATTTGCGGAGGATTCCGTTCTTCGCCCGCATCGAGCCCTCGCAATTGCGACTGACCTCGTTCCTATTGCTGGGAGCACCATTCTGCTCGGAATCATGGCGGGGGTACTGCTCGGCACGGTCCACCTACTGAGTTCGTCGCCGCTGATCGCCCTGGCCTACATTCTGCCCCATGGCATTCCCGAGATTGCGGCCCTGCTGCTCGCCTGCAGTATCCCGGTCGCGACCTGGATGACGATCCGCCCGGTGGTCGAAAATGAGCTCCCGGTCGTTGCATTCCAGCGCATTGATCAGATGGTCGCATCGCAACAGTTCCAGAACCATTTAAAAATGATTGTCAACCTGCTCCTGATCGCAGGAATCATCGAGGCACACTTAACACTCCGGGTTGTTGCCATGTTCAGTAGCAGTTAACAGGGTTGACCCCACAAGATTAAGCCCGTGACGGTCAGGCCTTCTTGACAAACTCAGACTTCAAACTCATCGCACCGACCCCAGCGATTTTACAGTCAATATCGTGGTCGCCATCAACCAGCCGGATACTCTTTACTTTTGTTCCGACCTTGACCACCAGTGATGAGCCCTTAACCTTCAGGTCCTTGATCACGGTGACCGAATCACCGTCTTGCAGCACATTGCCATGAGCGTCTCTGACCACAACGGCTTCGGTGCTTTTTACTGCCGCAGCTTGTTTCCATTCATGCGCACATTCTGGGCAAACATACAGATCCCGGTCTTCGTAAGTATATTCCGAACCACATTCCGGGCACTTGGGTAAATCACTCATGCAGACTCTCCACTCAATTAATTTGTCAAAATTCTTCGTATGGGATTAACGCTGGTTAAACCCTTCCCTACTCAGGACCGGTGAATAACCATTCTCAGTGACCAGAGCCACCGCTGTATACAGCATAAAGTCACAGCAAACCATCATCTCTTCAGATAAACTTCTTCAATACCATTCACATCAAGCAGGATGATTTTATCAGCTTTGGCACTCTTTACTTCCCTGACAACCGGACGCGAGAATCGGGGGAAATCAAAGGTGAGCGTCTTGCCTTCCAGCATATAGCTCCCCTGATAGTTCCCGTAACCAACACTGGTATCTGTCAGCTCAACGCCTCCTGCCTGATCAAGTACAAGCACCTGCTTGAGCCTCAGGCACTCCCACGTGCCAACTAAATCGGTAGCAACAACCTTTCCATCGCAACCAGTGAGCAACAAAAGAAGCAGGATTAGTGGCAAAAGTATTTTTTTCATTATAGAAGACTCCTTTTGGGAAAAGTTAAAAGGTTAATCAGCTTCCAGGACGACTTCCCTCCAGTGGACACCAGAGCAGCATTCTTTCCGAGGGTTGCCTTGGATTTTTCTCTATTTAAAGCTCAAAACGACCACAGATATAGCATAGTTAAGGGGTTTTTACAGCATCAAAGGTTGAGGCCAGAGGGGTTAGATTAGATCATTTTCCTATGATCTTTCTTGCTTATTTTCATCATTTGATTGCCACCACGTTGAAATTCATAGAGAACTGTTTCTATTGATATTTTATGACTCAGCTTTTTTAAATCATTTTCTATGTCATTGATATAACCTCGGCCACCTAAACCATTTCTCGTCATATTGTGCCGCAAAAACAAGTAAAATCGCTAATAGTAGAGGTTTGCTAAGCGACCATCTTCAACAAACGGAACGCGGATATGAACTGGCAGGTCTACATCATCCTCTGCGCGGATGATTCTCTCTACACCGGCATCACGACAGACGTTAGACGGCGTTTTCGTCAGCATTTGGCCGGAACTGGCGCCAAGTACTTTCGCGGCCACTCCCCGCGTGAAATCGTTTACCTGGAAGATGGGCACGATCGCAGCAGCGCCAGTCGTCGCGAAGCAAAGATCAAGAAGCTGCGTGCAGAGGATAAGCGACGCCTGATCGCGTCTGCGAACAACCAAAGCCAGGACTATTCCGAAGGTTTGAACCGGTCACCGAGAGCGGCGAAGGGAGAGTGAGCGAGCGAGGGTTTGTTCTGCCGGTCGGATGAGTCATCGGTACTGCGTTGTTCCTGCACACCACGAGTATGCTCGTGATCATGGCAGTAAAGGCAGAGTAGTTCCCAGTTGCTGCCATCAGGCGGATTATTGTCGTGGTTGTAATCCCGGTGATGCACCGTCAACTCACGGAGCTTTTTACCCTCAAATTCACGGGTGCAACGACCACAAACGTGAGGAAAGAGCTTGAGCGCCTGCTCGCGGTATCCGGCCTGACGGATCTGATCTTCTTTACGCATCTCCGCGACGATAATATCACACTGTTTAGCTTCGGAATCGGCCATGAGCGCTCCTGTATGTGAAGGTGATCTCTGATCAGAGCTGGCAAAGACAGGTTCATCTTGGCCAAGACTGTCTCCTTGAGTTATATTGATTGGGGATCATCCTATGGCAATCTTTGCAAAGCGTCAATTCGTCAATCTTTGCCAAGCGACTTCATGAGTTAACTATGGCTCAAGCAACGCGGTGGATAACGCCCTTTGCTTTGAACCTTTCTTTGGACTTTGGTAGCCTTTGGGGTCGGCTCCCCCCTCATCAAAAGGTGGATGACATGTATAGAACAAGCATAGCGTGCATCATCGTCATAGCCCTGTCAGCGTGCAGTGCCCCGACCAGATACAGCTGGCAGGACACCTACCAACCACCGCGAGAAAGCGTTGACGCTGACCTGGAGACGTGCAAAGCATACACCGCCAGACAGTACCAACCGGGGACACCTACTGGCGCACCATACCTGGAACAATACCGTGGTTACCCGAATGGTGAGGATTGGGGTGGAAAAGCGCATGAAATGCGCCCTTACGAGCAAGGGGAGTGGCGGCCAGACCGAGACCCTTCACAAGACATCAACATGAATAGTTTGCCGATTCATGACGTTGAGGTTGGCTACACGGGCTACCCGGGTGAGCTTGATTATCATCCGGGTTATCTCGACGCGATTCTGGAAAAATGTATGTTGGATCGTGGCTGGGTATACCAAGCGACTGAGGAAACAGGATGGACAGAAGAGAAGAAATAATTATTTAACACAAGGATCGATCAATTATCAGGATTAAAGATTTTACCCTCCGGCGTAACATCGTCAATCACGCTATCTCCGTGCAAGTCCTTGTACATAGTGAACATTCGCGCATTGAATTCTACTCGCGCCTTTCAGTAACCGCTCAGACCAAACCAGCCCGCCAATCAACAGAACTGTTAAGCATTGACAAACAAAAAAACCCACACTAACAGTGAAGGTTTTAAAGAACTGTGCGGAAACCTCAGCACAACGCTACTAATTATACATCAAGCGGCGATCCATACCATTGTACGAAATCACAAAAGCACCACGCTTCATACGCACAGGGTCAACTCCGACAGTCGCCCATCCACTTGAACGCTTAAACTTGTGAACCCGATGATTTTCCAACAGAACATTGAGGACACGCGGAGTGAAGTGGTGGTAGGTGCCGTCCTTTAGAATCACATCAATGTAGGAGCGCTCACTACTTGCCAAGAATACTCGTGTTGGCATGCTACACCTCCTGTGAATAACTCTTATTTAAATTAATTATCACATTTATCAGCGAAACATCAAGCAAAAAACCTCTACTTTTCAGTCGCTTCCATGATTACCAACGATTACAGACAGTTATCTATGGAGCATTAAAACAATCTCAATCCGGTCAAAATTGCTGTCCCAAATAATCCACCAACAACCCACACAAGCCATTTCGAAGCCAATAGCATTTACGGGTTAGGCGATATTTACCCAAAGAATATATATCTCGCAGATAGGCATCATACAATTTTTCCTTGTCGGAAATTGCCTCCTTGAATTTACCAATAAATTCTTCTTCACTAACGCTTTCGAAAGAACGAAATAGAAGAGATTCAAAACTCCCTTAACGTGCAGCACTGGAATAATGGTTCTATACACCACATGCTTGCAAAATGATTCAGGAAAAGCTGCTCGCAGAATTGCTTACAGAAGAAAACAGCCACTTAGCATATAAACGCTAAGTAGCTGTTTTTATTGGCGGCCCCGAGGCGATTCGAACGCCTGGCCTACCGCTTAGGAGGCGGTTGCTCTATCCAGCTGAGCTACGGGGCCTGAAAATCAGAACATTCAGGGTGAGCTAGAAGCTGAGTAGGCTGTAAACCTTCCCCTCTGGCAACTTCTTACGCCCCTCAAGAAACTCAAGCTCCGCCATGAAGGCACACTCGATAACTTCGGCACCCAGTCCCTCGACCAACTTCACAACGGCAGAAACCGTACCACCGGTTGCCAGAAGATCGTCGGCAATAACAACTTTTTCTCCGGGTGTGAAGGCATCTTCATGGATTTCAAGGGTGTCGGTTCCATATTCCAGATCATAGGTAACCTGTCGTACCGCTGAGGGTAGTTTACCCGGCTTACGCACCAAAACAACACCAAGACCCAGTTTATAGGCCAGCGCCGCGCCGAGCACGAAACCACGGGCCTCGACACCAACAATTTTATCGATCCGCTGACCAACGTAGCGATGAGCGATCAGGTCGACCATGCGATGGAAGCTGCGACCGTCTGAAAGCAGTGTGGTTATGTCTTTAAAGATGATGCCCTTCTTCGGAAAATCAGGGATATCGCGGATAATTTTCTTCAACTCTTCCATGCATAAACTCCAGTACTAACCATCACTATTTTTTCAAACATTTTCAAGGTCAGGATCTCGCTCTGCCAACATAACCCGCAACTTTTCGAGACTTTTCGCCTCTATCTGACGAATACGCTCACGAGTAACGCCAAACTGTCTGCCGATTGTGTCAAGAGTCTGAGGATCGCGATCATCCAGGCCAAAACGCAGAGCAATAATCTCTTTTTCGTTATCGTTGAGACTCGCCAGCAAATCAGTAATCATCCGATATTTATTGAGCCATTCGGCCAATTCAAGCGGATTGACAACAGAGGTGTCCTCAATAGTATCAATCAGGCTGTAATCACTGTTTTCCCCCATCGGATGCTCGATGGAGTAGGTTTTCTTTAGCAGCACCATGAGCCGACGAATATAAGAAGATTCAACGCCCATGGCATCAGCGACTTCCTTGATCTGTGGCTCACGATTGTATTCACGAACCAACTCACGGGTGATCTTGATGAACTTATTAATATCGTCAGAGACATGCACCGGCAGACGAATGGTTCTGCTCTGGTTCACCAAAGCCCGTTCGATTGACTGACGAATCCACCAGGTCGCGTAAGTTGAAAAACGGCACTCCTTGCTCAGTTTGAAGCGTTCAACCGCCTTGATCAAACCGAGGTTGCCTTCTTCAATAAGATCGAGAAACGGCAGGCCGCGATTCATGTACCGCTTGGCGATCTTGACGACCAGACGCAAATTTGATTCAATCATCCGGTCGCGGGCAGCCATGTCGCCATCATCAATGCGCCTCGCTAACGCCCGTTCTTCTTCGGCGGTCAAGAGATTGGTTTTCTGGATATCCTTGAGGTAGAGTTTGATGGCGTCCATGGCATAGTCTTCTTCCTCATCGGCCACATCCTTCACCGCCTCCTCTTTTTCAACCGCTGCCAGAGCCGCAGAATTCGGCTCCTCTTCAGTGACCGAAACGACAGAATTGGCGACCTCTTCTCCAAGCTCAACTTTTTGATTGCTCTGCATTGCTTTGCTCACAAGAATCCCCCGTAGCTATGGTGACATTAAGATTCGGATTTTAAGGGAGCAGCACCTTTTATGGCAAGTAAAAAATAGGATTTACTGCAACCTTACCGTGTCGAATTTCAAAATGAAGTCGGGCACTTTGACCGTTACCGGGAGTACCACTCAAGGCGATCTTGTCACCTTTCCCGACATAAGAATCCAGTTTTGCCAGATTCTTCTGATTGTATCCGTAGACCGTAAAATAGCTATTGGAATGCTCCAGAATCACCAAATTACCGTAGCCGCGAATAGCATTACCACTATAGATGACCTTACCAGGTGCAGCGGCCACAATCGCAGTCCCTTTCGGCACGGCAATCTCTATCCCTTTAAACGTAGACTTGCTATCAGAACCAAACTTGTTCACCACCTTGCCCTTAACCGGCCAGACAAAGAGGCCCTTGACCGGTTTGCCCTTTGGCGACGAAGTGGCTTTTGCGGGCATTTTTGCGGTGGATTGCTTAACTGTCGTGGTCTTTGATCTGGGGGCTGTTTTAGCAGAAACAGGTTGCGACGCGGAAACCCGCGTTGAAGTCGACTGCATAGACGTCGCTACCGTAACAGGCACCTTGCGTAACTGCGTTTGGCCAGGGATATAAAGTTTCTGCCCAACCTTGACCCTGGTCGGATCGCTGATGTGATTGATCCGGGCGAGTTTCGTCTCATTAATCTCGTAGGTCCTGGCAATACGGTATAAAGTCTGACCTGGCTGGACCGTGTGGTAAATACCGGTCGGAGCGCAGGCGACAATCAACCACAACGAGATAAGCGATAAAATCAATTTCACACAAAAACAGTTCGGCATGGGCCTGACTTGTCAGTAGTAAAAAGATTGGTTACATAGGTTAGTCCATCCATGTAAATGCCGTCAACGCCTACGATCAAGAAAGCACTACGTGAAATACTTAAACAGCAAGAAACCTCCGAAAAACAAAATCATGAAGAAGAGGCACAACACGTTAAAGTAGCGTTCAATAAAGACTTTTATACTCGGTCCGAAACGATAAAGAAGACCAGCCACAATAAAAAAACGCAGGCTACGGCTGATCAGAGATGCGAAAACAAAGACAGGAAAATTGATTTTAAACACACCGGCACTGATGGTAATCACCTTGTACGGGATAAAGGTAAAACCGGCAGCAAAAACCACCCAGAAATCAAACTGATCATACAGATCACGAATTTTTGCAAAGCTTTTCGGTGTAAAACCTGGGATATAATCAAAAAAGTAACCTGAAACAACCGTCCAAGCCCCCCAACCAATGGCGTAGCCAGCAACACCACCAAGTAAAGAACCCAAGGAGGCTAAAGCAGCAAAACGCCAGGAACGGGTCGGGATTGCAATACAGAGGGCGATCAGAAGAAGATCAGGTGGAATCGGAAAAACCGAAGACTCGACAAAAGCCAACAGAAAAAGAGCCGGGCCACCATAAGGGGTCTCGGCCCAATGCAGAACCCAGTCATACAGACGACGAATCAGTCGCATCATCAAATTTCCTCGTTCTTCCAGCCATGATTGCCAACCAGGGGCACAAAACGACATCCGAGCATGGATTCCTCATGGAAATCATCTTCACTGGTTCGAGTAATCCGCATGAGCACCTGGCTTTCGCGGTTACCAACCGGGATGACCAGGCGGCCACCCAGAGCCAACTGGTCTAGGTATTGTTGCGGCACTTGCGGAGCACCAGCTGTCACCAGAATCGAATCAAACGGTGCCATCTCCTGCCAACCATAGGTGCCATCAGTCAAGCGAATATTAACCTTACTAAAGCCGTTTTCGTCGAGCACCCGTCGCGCGCGTCTAGCCAGAGCAGGAAGCCTTTCCAACGAAAAAACCCGTTCGGCCAACAACGCCAGGACTGCGGCCTGGTAGCCGGAACCGGTGCCCACCTCAAGAACTGTCTCCGTCCCGGTCAGTTCTAAAGCTTCACTCATGACACCAACCATATAAGGTTGGGAAATCGTCTGCTTTTCGCCAATCGGGAGGGGGGCGTCCATGTAGGCTTTAGCTTCCAGGGCCTCTTCGACAAACTTGTGTCGCGGCACCTGAAGCATCGCCTTAAGGACACGCGGATCGTTGACCCCGCGTGCGGCAACCTGCTCTGCGACCATGCGACGGCGGGCGATTGTGAAATCCCTCATTGATCGTCCCCTGCCCCATTATCTTTTGTATCATTAAGCATCGGTTCAAATTGCCACTGGCGTAAACGATCGATTGCCGCATAGTTAGTCAGATCAAGATGCAACGGCGTTACCGAAACAAAATCATTATTAACCGCGTGAAAGTCAGTTCCTTCAAGATTCTGAAAACCGAGCTCACCGGCACCGATCCAGTAATAACTTCGTCCGCGTGGGTCCTGATTCTGCACAACAGCATCCGCGTAGACCCGTTTGCCCTGGCGGGTCACTCGGATACCGCGAGGGGCTCCGGCCGGAACATTGACATTGATGAAAGTGTCTGCTGGCAAACCATGTTCAAGGACACTTTTAGCCAAAGTACAGGCGATACGAGCGGCCTCAGAAAAATCATCATATTGGAAGCTCTCGGATGCCAGAGAAATGGCCAATGCTGGCACCCCCATCAGAGTCGCCTCCATCGCGGCGGCAACAGTGCCCGAGTAAGTCAGATCATCCCCCATGTTGCTACCTTTATTGATACCAGAGACAACCAGATCGGGCTTCTGCTTCAACAGTCCATGGATACCCAGGTTGACAGCATCTGTTGGCGTCCCACTAACCGCCCAGCGGTCTTCACCAACAGCATTGGCCCGTAAGGGTGCATGCAAAGTCAGGGCGTGTCCAATAGCACTCCGCTCTCGATCCGGCGCAACGACAACAACTCGACCCATAAGCTGAAGCTGATCGGCCAAAGCCTGCAAACCCGGGGAATCTATACCATCGTCATTGGTAACCAGAATCAGCACAAGAATTATTTAATAAACAGGCTGAGGGTGGGAAGGGAAATTAGCATCAAGGCATTTCTTTCAAGCTGGCTTTGAGAGACAAAATATCCTGGCGGAGTTCATCAAGCAACTGTAAATCGATTGCACCTGCCAACTGGAGAGTCATCTGATCGTTTTCTGCATCAACCACCGATGTTGTTGTAACATGTTCGGTGGCCGGTTGAGGCGACTTCTCTCGCAATTTCTTGCGCGCACCGGCAATTGTAAAGCCCTGATTATAGAGAAGATCTTTGAGATACAGGATCAGCTCAACGTCCTGTTTGCGGTAGAGCCGCTGGTTGCTGCGACTCTTGTTTGGGCGAATAGCACTGAACTCTGTCTCCCAGTAACGGAGGACATGAGACTTAACATCAGTGAATTTGGAAACTTCACCAATTTTAAAATAAAGTTTATCGGGAATCTGAAAGTCCATGCGCCAAGACCTCAAAGGTGGCGGGGCGGACGTGATCTACCCCTCCAACTCGTTAATAGCAGCCTTGAGTACCT
The DNA here is from genome assembly GCA_030145195.1 of Desulfuromonadales bacterium. Taxonomy (GTDB): domain Bacteria; phylum Desulfobacterota; class Desulfuromonadia; order Desulfuromonadales; family BM103; genus JAQYVY01. Next base: position 20,355 of record JAQYVY010000027.1, read on the forward strand.
GGCTCGGTTTGAAGGTCAGGATGCGACGCGAGGAAATCTCGATCTCCTCACCAGTTTGCGGATTGCGGCCGCGACGAGTCGCCTTGTCCTTGACGACAAAATTCCCAAAACCAGCGATCTTGATCTTATTGCCGTCTTCAAGGGTCGTCTTCATGATATCGAAAACCATTTCGACAATCTCAGCGGACTCCTTCTTGGAGAAACCGGTCTTCAGATATATATTTTCGACAAGGTCCGCCTTAGTCATTACTCTGTACCTCCTGATTATATCTACGCGAATTTTCAGGTTTTTATATCACATCAAGAACAAGCTAAGCAATAGATTTCTTCAATTCGAAACCACGATTAGTTATATGGAACATATCTTAGAGCCTCTCGTCTGAACAAGCTGCCAGTAAAATATGGGCCAAACCCGAGGGTTTTGGCGGAGACTTCCACGGTGTCTCGACTAAACAACATCTTGCATTTTGTGAAGACGACAGAAACATAAAAGCAGACTTAACGCAACTCTGCACCAAGCTCTTTTTCCAGAGCCCTAACCAGCTTTCCGTGGATATTCTGAACCTGTTCATCCTTCAAAGTGCGATCCAAAGCACGGTAGCAAGCCCGAATTGCCAGGCTCTTTTTCCCAGCAGGAACGCCCTCGCCTCGGTAGACATCAAACAACACAAGGCTCTCCAGGTCCTTGAGTTTGACCTGATTGAGGGTATCAAACACCTGCTGTGCGGAGATGCTATCATCAAGCAGAAAGGCGGAGTCTCTTTGCATATCAGGGTATCTTGATAACGGTTGAAACTTGACCGTCCCACCGCTTAACGCCATCAGAACTTCTGCATCCAAATCAAAAAGCATGGCCGTCCGATTTAGGTCAAAAGCCTTTGCCACTTCGGGATGGAGCTCACCCATGGTCCCGATAAGCTGTTCACCTTTATAAATGGCACAGGATTTACCAGGATGATAATAAGCTTCGTCATGCGCCATCACCCAGCGAACATCGGTTATTTTCAGGTTCTGCAGGATCTGTTCAACAACTCCCTTGATATCAAAAAAATCGCAATCAATATCTTTTTGCGCCCAACCCTGAGGTTCACTACGACCACAGAGGAATGCCGCCAACCTCAGACGTTCTGTGGGCAACTCGGAAGCGTCACAAGCCTGAAAGACCGGTCGCAACTCAAACAGGGCCAGATCTTCGCATCGATAAGCGAGATTACGCGCCGCTGTCTCCAGCAGACTCGGCATCAAGGTGGTGCGCATGACACTTTGTTCCTCGTTTAAAGGGTTAAGAATCTGCACACTCTGACGCCGCGCGTCGGTTTCGGCCACGCCCAGCAAATCCAGACTGGCATTACCGTAAAACGAGTAATTAATAATTTCGGCAAAACCGAGCTCCACCATCCGATCACGCAACTGGCGCTGTAACATGAAATGACGTGGCAATCGCTGACAGGTCAAGTTACTCACCGGCATGGTAACGGGTATACGATCATAGCCGATCAACCTGGCGACTTCTTCAATCAGGTCGATTTCACGTTCGAGATCTGGGCGGAAATTTGGGATTTCGGCATTAATAGCCCCGTCACGACGCTCAACCAACAACGAACATTTAATGCCTATGCTGGAGAGTTTTTGCTTTATATCCGCAACATCGACCTCAAAACCAAGAACCTCACTGGTGTGGCATGCGGTTATTATGACGGTGCGCTTTACCAGCTCGGCAGGATAAACATCGACCTGTTTTTGTGCGACTTCGCCGCCAGCCAGTTCCGCAATCAGGGCTGCAGCACGATCAAGCGCCAGAGGCACCATATCGACATCAGCGCCACGCTCGAAACGATGAGACGACTCGGTGTGAAGTCCCAAACGCTTGCTGGTACGGCGGATTGTTACTGGATTAAAGTAGGCACTTTCAAGCAGAATGTCAGTTGTGTCGTCGCTGACTTCCGAATTTTGCCCCCCCATGACTCCAGCCAGTGCAACCGGCCCTTCCCCATCGCAAATCATCAGGTCAACCCCCATCAGGGTTCGAACCTGGCCATCCAACGTGGTGAATTTGTCTCCATCCTGGGCTCTACGGACCACAATGCGACGACCGCGCAGCAGGTTAAAATCGAAAGCATGCAACGGCTGGCCCAGCTCCATCATGACAAAGTTGGTGATATCGACAACGTTGTTGATAGAACGCATACCGACCGCTTCAAGTCGCTGCACCAGCCAGTCAGGTGAAGGCCCGATCGTGACCTTCTCGATCAATCGAGCGGCATAACGGGGGCAGAGTTCCGGATCCTCAATCACTACAGAAGTTTTGTCCGCTGTCTTAACTTGGCCCTCAACAATATTCGGCACGGGAAGCTGCAACGGAGCATCAACCATGGCCGAGACTTCACGGGCCACACCGACAACACTCAGACAGTCCGGTCGATTAGGTGTGAGACCAAGTTCATACATGATGTCCTTGAGTCCAAGCGCTTGAAAAACCGGCTTACCCAGATCAAGATCCGGGGGCAAGATGAGTATCCCCTCGGAGGTCTCTGTCAGCCCCAGCTCACTGGTGGAACAAAGCATCCCGCAAGATTCCTGACCACGAATCTTCGATTTTTTGATCTTGAAGTTGCCAGGAAGAACAGTACCAACCTGAGCCAAAGCAACAAAATCTCCGGGTTTGTGGTTGGTGGCACCACAGACAACCTGCTGTGTGACGCTACCGGTTTCTACCTTACAAACCGTCAGGCGGTCAGCATCCGGGTGTTTTTGCACGTCAGCCAAACGGGCGACAATAACGCTGTCGAAGCCTTCACCCAAACGTTCCATGGCGTCCACTTCCAAGCCAGCCATGGTCAGGCGGTGAGATAAATCTTCGGCAGAAAGGTCAACATCAACGTAGTCCCTGAGCCAGTTCAAGGTGACTTTCATAACCTAAAGTCCTTTATAATATAAAAGCTTTAACATAATAAAAATTAAGGATTAAACAACAAGGAAATGTCTCAAGCATCAAGCCCCGAACAAAGCTAAAACTGCTTCAAAAACCGCATGTCGTTTTCAAAGAAGAGCCGCAGGTCATTAACGCCATACTTGAGCATGGCAATCCGCTCGATGCCCATACCAAAAGCAAACCCACTATAAAGTTCGTAGTCATAATCGACCGACTTGAAAACTTCCGGATCGATCATACCGCTACCGAGAATTTCCAGCCAACCGGATTGTTTGCAGACCCGACAACCACTGCCACCGCAGATCACACACTGGATATCGACCTCAGCGCTGGGCTCAGTAAAAGGGAAAAAAGAAGGCCGAAAACGCACATCTATGTTCTGACCAAAAAACTCGGTAATAAAAGTGGTTAAAATTCCCTTTAGATCACCAAAGGTAACCTTGCGATCAACCAGGAAACCTTCAACCTGATGAAACATCGGGCTGTGCGTAATGTCTGAATCGCGCCGATAGACAGTCCCGGGTGCAATCACCCGAACTGGCGGCGGCTGTTCAAGCATGGTTCGTATCTGCACCGGTGAGGTATGGGTCCGCAACACAACCTCTTCAGAAATATAAAAGGTGTCCTGCATGTCACGTGCGGGATGATCTTTGGGAATATTGAGTGCTTCGAAGTTATAAAAATCCTTCTCAACCTCTGGGCCTTCAGCGACGCCGAAACCGAGCGCAGTAAAGATTTCTACAACTTCCTCTGTCACCTGAGTGATCGGATGCTTGTAACCCTGACGCTGGCTCCGGCCAGGGAGGGTTACATCAAGCTGTTCCGTCACCAACCGCTCTTTCATGAACGCCTGACGCAAAGACTCCTGCCGTTCAGAAAAAGCCGATTCGAGGCGATCTTTCACCTCATTGGAAAGGGCTCCAATAATCGGTCTCTCTTCAGAAGAAAGTTGTCCCATCCCCTTCATGATCGCCGTCACTTCACCCTTGCGGCCGAGAAAACGAGCCTTTACTTGCTGCAGCTCCACTTCGGAAACAACTTCGGCAACAGCTTGCATAGCTGCTTCTTCTATCTTTACCAGTTTGTCTTTCATAATCATCCGGTCGCTGAGAAAAATACGGCCCGGCGTAATGGCCAGGCCGAGATTCAGAAAAAAAAGAGATGGGGAAGACCCCATCTCTTTTATGTTCGGCAATTACTGAAGTTGGGCCTTGGCTTTCTCGACTATCAAACCAAAATCGACAGGATCGGTCACAGCCAACTGAGCCATTATCTTACGGTCAATACCGATTTCTGCCTTTTTCAGGCCGAAGATCAACCGGCTATAGGAGAGTCCATTTAACCGAGCAGCAGCATTGATACGGGCAATCCAGAGAGCCCTAAAATCACGCTTACGAACACGACGGTCACGATAAGCATACTTCAGAGCGCGGTCTACAGCCTCGGTTGCGCTACGGAACAACTTGCTTCTGGCACCACGAAAGCCTTTGGCAAGCTTTAATACTTTATTCCGTCTACGCCTTGCTTTAAATCCTCTTTTTACTCTTGGCATAACTATTCTCCTTGAGAATCAATTTGGCGGGTCAACCCGCACCCGGATCTGAAGGGGGAGATATTTAGCCCCACAGTTCACGGGTTGGAAATCGGTTAATCCCTTAAATGTAAGGAATTAATTGCCGAATGTTTTTCACGTCAGCCTTATCCACCAAAGTCGCCTGGCGCAGTTCACGCTTGCGCTTGGTCGATTTTTTGGTCAGAATATGACTGGTAAAAGCTTTATTGCGACGAATCTTGCCGGTTCCCGTCTTACGGAAACGCTTGGCTGCACCGCGGTTGGTCTTGATTTTAGGCATTTCTGTTCTCCTTAAAATATGACAATTTGAAACGGTACCCCTTGCACGGGAACACCGGCTTCACTGATCTTGTTAATTATTTTTTCAGGGGGCTTATAACCATACTCATGAAGCGCCCTGACATATTAGGTCGACCCTCTACCTGACCAATATCTTCCAAGTCTTTAGCAACCCTTTCCAAAATCCTGCGACCAAATTCTGGGTGGGTGACCTCACGACCACGGAACATGATAGTGACTTTGACTTTATTGGCCTCACCAAGAAAGCGACGGGCATTTTTGACTTTAAACAGATAGTCATGCTCGTCAGTTTTAGGCCGGAGCTTGACTTCTTTAAGCTCAACACGAACCTGCTTCTTTTTAGCTTCAGCCGTCCGTTTACTTTGTTGATACTTATATTTGCCGTAATCCATTATGCGACAAACTGGCGGCTTTGCCGTCGGTGAGACTTCTACGAGGTCAAGACCGCTCTCACTGGCAGTATGAAGCGCAGTTTCAAGATCCATGACACCAAGCTGTCCGCCTTCGTCATCAATAACCCGAACCTCTCTAGCACGTATAGCCCGGTTGATATTGGTTGTGTCCTTGCTTATGACGCACCTCCTAGTGATACAGCTTGCATTCTTCCTGAAGAAAACTAACAAAATCCGCAGGCGTCATCGGCTCCAAGTTTTCACCAGAACGATGTCGCGCGGTCACGGTGCCGGCAGCCACTTCCTGATCGCCGATCACCAGCATATAGGGAACTTTTTCCATCTGGGCTTCGCGGATCTTGAAGCCGAGCTTTTCATTACGTAAATCAGACTGTACGCGGACACCCTGTGAGCGCAACTCCTCACAAACTTGTTCGACGTAAGGGGCCTGATTATCAGTTACATTGAGAACCTTAACTTGTAGCGGAGCGATCCAGAGAGGAAAATTACCTGCGTAATGTTCTATCAAGACACCAACAAAACGTTCAATGGCCCCCAGGATAACCCGGTGGACCATGACCGGCCGATGCTTCTCGCCGTCACTCCCAACATAAGAGAGATCAAACCTCTCAGGAAGTGTAAAATCGCACTGGATTGTAGCACACTGCCACCTCCTGTCAAGAGCGTCTTTTAGCTTGATATCGATCTTCGGGCCATAGAAAGCACCATCACCTTCGTTGATTTCGTAAGGTAACCCGGTATCGTCGAGAGCGCTCTGTAAAGCATGGGTAGCACTCTCCCAATCTTGATCGGAACCGATCGCTTTTTCCGGGCGGGTCGAGATCTCCAGTTCGTACTCAAAACCAAAGATTCCCATGACATCCTGGACAAACTTGAGAACATTTTTAATCTCACCATCAAGCTGTTCTGGCATGCAGAGGATGTGGGCATCATCCTGAGTGAAACCGCGCACGCGCAACAGGCCGTGCAGCACCCCGCTCTTTTCATGACGATGAACCGTTCCCAGTTCAAAATAACGTAAAGGCAGATCGCGATAAGAACGCTTCTTCGACTTATAGATGAGCATATGCGCCAAACAGTTCATCGGCTTGATGCCGTAGCTCTGCTCATCAATTTCAGTGAAGTACATGTTTTCGCGGTAGTTATCAAAATGTCCGGAGGTTTTCCAGAGCTCGGTGCGCAGAATCTGCGGACCCATAACGATATCGTAGCCACGCTTGAGGTGCTCGCGCCTCTCGAAATCTTCGAGAAGAGTCCTCAGCATTGCACCTTTTGGATGCCAGAGCACCATACCGGCACCGACCTCATCGCTGAAAGAGAAGAGATCCAACTCGCGACCGAGCTTGCGATGGTCACGTTTTTTGGCTTCCTCAATACGAAACAGGTACTGCTTGAGCTCCTTCTTGTCGGTGAAGGCTGTCGCATAAATGCGCTGCAGCATGGCGTTCTTTTCATCACCACGCCAGTAGGCACCGGCCACGCTGGTCAATTTAAAGACCTTGAGCATGCCGGTTGACGGAATATGCGGGCCACGGCAGAGATCAACAAAGCTACCCTGACGATAAAGAGTCACCTCTTCGACATCGAGATCTTCGATCAACTCAACCTTATAATCTTCGCCCATTTCACGGAACAGACTGATCGCATCAGCGCTCTTGATGACTTCACGCTCTATCGGCAGATTGGCCTTGGCCAGTTCCTTCATCTTCTGCTCGATCTTGTCGAACTCTTCCGGGCTGAAGGCATGAGAATCGCTAAAGAAATCATAATAAAAACCGGACTCAATCGCCGGACCGATGGTCACCTGAACTTCAGCACCGAACAGCTCCTTGACTGCGTGAGCCATAAGATGGGCTGTGGAATGACGATAAAGCTCAAGACCTTCGGGAGAGTTAAGTGTCACCAGACGCAGAGCAACATTGGAGTCAAGCGGAGTCGAGGCATCAACCAGGGTCTCGCCAATGTATGCAGCAACGGTCTGCCGGGCAAGCCCCTCGCCGATAGAACGAGCGACATCCATAGGAGTCGCACCTGCAGCAACTTCTTTAACGGTCCCGTCCGGCAATGTTATGTTCAGCATCGACATCATGGTTCCTTCAACCTGAATCCGTGGGCAATCAACAAATTAAAGATTTGCTCGGTTGCTCACGAAGGCAGATTTAACGAAAAGAGGCATCCATGGATGCCTCTGCGTGACTTGGGTGAATTTTTGGTAGGCACGGACAGGATTGAACTGTCGACCCCTACAGTGTCAGTGTAGTGCTCTCCCACTGAGCTACGCGCCTGCACCCAAAATGCTGGATACATTTAACAAACGAGTCTCGCTCTGTCAAGCATTTTTCTTCGCAACTTCCGGTATTTGCTATAAGAAACAAGAGACGGCTAAAGAACGGAAATCCCCTGGCCGCAATATAACCGAGACAAGCCCAGATATCGAACATTAATTGGGTTCATCCTGTTGACTGTTTGCGATCGAAAAAACAGGCATAAAAGTTGAGGTCTGGCCATGTATTCTCCTTACTCAGGGACCCCTTGTTTATCAACAATAAAGATTTGCCCCCCTTCTTGAGTCAATTGCCCTTTCAACACTCCACCCTCCCTGTGAACCGCTCGAACCTCGACACGCGCGCCAGCCAAAGCAGCCTTACCTGCAAACCGCACATCCAGGTAATTACGAGAGACTCCTTTCAACGTTCCGTCTTGAGAGGGATTTTCAACGACAACCTCCAGAATTTTACCAATAAACCCTTGTGCGAACAAAGCTTGTTTATGGGCGGCAAGTTGACGCAACCTCTCGGCCCTGCCCCGGCTGACATCCCCCGGAACCTGGTTTGACATAGCCGCTGCTGGGGTACCGGGCCGCTTACTGTAGGGGAAAACGTGCAGATCGGTAATGGGCAAGCTTTCGATCAGTCGAAAGGTGTTCTCGAACTCCTCTTCACTCTCGCCAGGGAAACCAGTAATTACATCAAGAGCGATGGCGGCGTCTGGCAGTTTTGCGCGGATTCGCTTGACCAGCTCGGCAAAGAAGGTGGTGTCGTAAGTTCGGCCCATCCGCTTGAGCACGGCATCATCACCGGCCTGTAAAGGTATATGGAAATGCGGACAGAGGATCGATGAAGCTACAACCGCGTCTATCAGGGCCTCGGGAATTTCCGTCGGCTCAATCGAACCAAGGCGCAGGCGACAAAGTTTGGTTTCAGTTTCGATACGCTGCACCAGCTCAAACAAAGAGGTCACCGGTTGCAGATCAGCGCCGTAGCCGCCGACATGGATGCCGGTGAGGACGACTTCCTGAAAACCGGCCTCAACCAATCCACGCACCTGGACAACAACCTCATCCGGCAACGCTGAGCGACTGGCACCACGGGCATAGGGAATGATGCAGTAGCTACAAAAGGCGTCGCAACCGTTCTGGATCTGCACAAAGGCGCGACTGCGCCCGGCAAACGAGGTCAGCGGCGGCAGACAGACCGATTCAGCCTGACGGATATCGGAGACTTCGACTCTTGGTTGCGGATTTTCGGTGCGGAGATAAGCGAGCAGACGCTGCTTCTCTTCATTGCCAATCACCAGGCTGACGCCCGGCAGACTGCTGAGAGCGTCGGGATCGATCTGGGCATAACAGCCGGTAACAATCACCCGACAGCCGGGGTTGAGCCGTTGCGCCCGGCGAATCAGGTTGCGCGACTGGGCATCGGTGGCGCTGGTGACGGTACAGGTGTTAACCACCACCAGCTCGGCGCCGGCATCAAAGGGAATCACCTGATAACCGGCGTCCGTCAGGATTTGCTGCATCGATGCCGATTCAAACTGGTTGGTTTTACATCCCAGCGTCGCAAACGCAACGGTGGGGTTAGACGCAATGCTCATTGCTCGACACTCAGCACGGCTTTACAAATCCAGCCGCCACCGATCACGGCATCACCTTCATAAAACACAGCTGCCTGCCCCGGAGTGACCCCCTTTTGCGGCTCGTGGAAATCGACTCGAACCGTACCATCTTCGAGCGGCGTTACGGTAACAGGAACCTCGTGGTGGCGATAGCGGATGCGACAAGTCGTTGGAAAGGGCGACGTGGGCGGCTCGATAAGCCAGTTGACGCCGGTGAGGTGACCAGCGCTGACCGCAAGATGCCGCTTCTCACCAACGACCACTTGATGGCTCTCGGCATTAATACCGACCACATAGAGCGGTTGCGGCCAAGAGAGACCGAGGCCGCGGCGCTGACCTATCGTGTAACGGTAAGTCCCCTGATGCTGTCCCAGCACCTGGCCGTCAACATACACGATCTCGCCGTTCATGGTTCCGGCGCCGCGTCGCTCTTCGAGAAAACGCACGTAGTCCCCATCGGGAACAAAGCAGATATCCTGACTTTCGGCCTTTTCCGCGACCCGCAAGCCGAGCCTGACGGCGTGACCCCGGACTTCTTCCTTGGTCATGCCCCCCAAGGGAAAACGCACGTACTGAAGCTGCTCCTGGGTCAGAGTGAAGAGAAAGTAGCTCTGATCCTTGTTGTCATCCAGGCCTTTGCGCAGAGCATAGCGGCCGTTTTGCTCGGTGACCTGAGCATAGTGGCCGGTGACCAGGTAATCGGCCTGCAACTCTAAGGCACGCCGCAGCAGAATCTCGAATTTGAGCACCTGATTACAGAGCACGCAGGGGTTCGGCGTGAGGCCGTTAAAATAGTCGTCACAAAAGGGCTCAATCACTGCGGTTTCGAACTGCTTCTCGAAGTTGACCACGTAGAACGGGATATCGAGAGACTCAGCGACCCGCCGGGCATCGTAGACATCGTCGAGCGAACAGCAGGTGCCAGTGCCTTCACCATGTTTTTCGGTAAAGCTCGAATAGTCCCAGACCTGCATGGTCATACCGATGACCTCGCAGCCCTGCTCTTTCAGCAAAGCCGCCGCCACCGACGAATCAACCCCGCCGCTCATAGCGACTACAACTCTTTTTCCTGGTTCTATCATGGGCTATCGAATCCAAACTCCAGAGAAAGCTTCAACCGATCTTTGCTCTGTTTTAAATCTATAAATAGCAAAGAGAGCGACCTGAAACAGGTCACTCTCTTTGCTCGAAAGTGCCTTAACTACTTGATCCTAACCATTCTGTTCCCGGTAGTTTTTGATTGCCTCATGCAAAGCATCTGCAGCCAGGTTGGAACAGTGCATCTTCTGCGCGGGCAGACCATCAAGCGCCTCGGCAACCGCCTGGTTGCTAAGCTCCAACGCCTCTTCAATCGTCTTGCCGATCGCCATCTCGGTGACCATCGACGAGGTCGCGATCGCCGCACCGCAGCCAAAGGTCTTGAACTTGACGTCTTTGATAATATTGTCTTCGACCTTGAGGAAAATCTTCATAATATCGCCGCAGGAGGCGTTGCCGACTTCCCCCACGCCGTTAGCATCTTCAATTTCACCAACGTTACGCGGGTTGGTGAAGTGGTCCATGACTTTATCTGTGTACATATGTGTCTCTCCTTATATGCAATTGAGCGTGATCGTCAGATCCGCTTGATTGTTTGACAGGTCTCACAATTGTCTGAAGTTCTCCCACAATTATACAGCGGGCTCATATCCCGAAGGCGTTGCACCGTGGCCGGCAAAACCTCTAGCACCTTATCGATCTCTGCTGGCACCGTTTCCGGCCCCAGGCTGAAGCGGGTGCTGGAATGCGCGAGAGTGACTTCGACACACATGGCGCCCATAACGTGCGATGGCTCCAGCGAACCGGAAGTACAGGCCGAACCGGAAGAGGCGGCAATGCCATACATATCGAGATTCAGCAACAGCGATTCGCCTTCGATATAAGCAAAGCTGACGTTCAGCGTATTGGGCAGGCGCTGATCACGGTTCGGTGTGCCGTTGAGTTTGATGTCAGGCACCAAGGCGACTACGCCGTCTTCGAGCTTATCACGCAGCGCCCGGACCCGATGATAGTAGCTCTCCTGTTCTGCTCCGGCCATCTCGCATGCCAGCCCCAGACCAACGATTCCGGCCATATTCTGCGTGCCAGCGCGGCGGTTGCGCTCTTGATGACCACCATGCAGCAACGGCGTCATCCGCGTGCCGCGGCGTACATAGATGGCGCCAACCCCTTTAGGCGCGCCAAGCTTGTGCCCCGAGATGACCAGCAGGTCAACTTTGGCCTTCTGCACATCAACCGGCACCTTGCCGACAGCCTGAACCGCGTCGGTATGAAAACGAATATTGTATTTGCGGGCAATCGCGCCGATCTCTTCGATCGGGTAAATATTGCCGGTTTCGTTGTTGGCCCACATCACCGAAATCAGCACGGTCTTTTCGGTAATCGCTTTCTCCATATCATCCAGGTTCAGCTGGCCATCCTTATCGACCGGCAGATAGGTGACATCAAAGCCCTCTTTCTCCAGCGCCTGACAAGTCTCAAGCACAGCCGGATGCTCGACGGTGGTGGTGATGATATGGTTGCCCTTTTCCTTGAGCGCCCCGAGGGAGCCTTTGATCGCCATATTGTCGCCTTCGCTACCGCAGGAGACAAACACGATCTCGGCTGGAGACGCATTGATAAAGGCAGCGACCTGTTCCCGAGCCTTCTCCAGCGCCCCGCCAACTTGGCGGCCCGCCCAATGCACACTCGAAGGGTTGCCGAACTGCTCTCGGTAAAATGGCAACATCGCCTCCAGCACCTCAGGCCTGACCGGTGAGGTCGCGTTATAATCAAGATAAATATGCTTCACTCTAGGTATCTCCTCCCACATAAATAATTTGGTAATTTGTTCTGTAACAATTCTCTAACATGAAGATGATCAGCCCGAGTCAAGAAAACTTTGCCACAAAAGGACGCAGTGAAAACGTAATTTTAAAAAATGTTTTCTCTGTGCCTTCGTGTCTCTGTGCCATCGTGTCTCTGTGGCAAGCCTTTGACTTTGTCGTGCAGAGTCATTTTTTTATCTGCTTCAAATCCAAATTCTGTTGCGCCTCAGCGGTCAGATCCGCCAAGGTGATTGAGCCCAGAAACTGCCGGATTTTCTCACCGAGACCGTGCCAGACACTGTGCGTGACACAATGGTCGTCGCAAGCGCAACCATTCTGTTGGTCCATACACGAAACCGGCACCAAAGATTCTTCGACGCTATCGATGATTTGATCGACCTGAATCTCCTGTGCGGGCCGTGACAGCATATAGCCGCCACCAGGACCACGAACACTCGTGACGATATCTCCGCGCCGCAACTTAACGAACAGTTGCTCAAGATAAGCCAACGAGATCGACTCGCGAGCAGAAATATCCTTGAGAGAAACAGGTTTTCCCGCTGAGTGCAAATCCAGGTTCACCATGGCTCGCACCGCGTATTGGGCTTTGGTTGACATCCGCATAGGTCGCCCTACTCTACCTTGTCGCTACGTGACGACTTGGCAGGCGTTGCGGGTTTCTTCACAGCCTTCTTCGCAACAGACAACTTGGCAGGCGTGCGCTTGGCGGCTGGCTTGGCTTTCGGCTTGGGCTCTTGCTCTTCGAGTCGTGCGCTCAGGATCTGGACTTTCTTCTCTAAAGAGCGAATCTGATCAAAGAGACAACTAATCGCCTTGGCTTCCGGGTCGGGAAGATCGCCATGCTGCAGATCAGGGCGTTCATCAGTCTCCGGCTTGGCCTCCTGAAGTACGGCGCGCCCAGGGATTCCGACAACGGTAGCGTTCTCAGGGACCGCCTTAACCACCACCGAGTTAGAACCGATCTTGGCCCCTTTGCCAACGGTAAACGGACCAAGCACCTTCGCGCCGGAACCAATCACAACATTATCTTCCAACGTCGGATGACGTTTGACCTTATCCCAGGTCACGCCGCCCAAGGTGACGCCATGATAAAGAGTCACGTTATTGCCGATCTCGGCGGTTTCACCGATCACAACGCCCATGCCGTGATCAATAAAAAACTGCTCGCCGATCTGGGCACCGGGGTGAATCTCGATACCGGTCAGAAAACGACCGATATGGGAGGTAAAACGACCCAGAAAATAGCATTTACGGAGCCACAACCAGTGCGCCACCCGATAGAACCAAACGGCATGCAGACCAGGATAACAGAAAAATATTTCCAGAACGCTACGCGCAGCAGGATCCCGATCAAATACCGAATTAATGTCTTCACGGATTTTATTGAACACGCTAATATCTCCCTCTCTGTGATAGAGCCAGAGCGACATGACAGCTACCCGCCATCCACTTGACGTGCCTAAAGGGATAACATACCTGAGTAAAACTGTCAATTACTTTAGAGGGGGTTTATTGTGAATTATTACAGGCATGTAACCGAGGCCAAAGCGGTAAAAATTAAAGCCGATAATTGAATTGCTGTTGCGTTACTCTCAAAACTCAACAGACAACAGGTCAAAGAAACATCTGATAAGCAGCGTTCTCGGTTTCTTCGACGTAACGATAACCAAGGCTATTGAGGAATCCACCCAAAGCAGCTTCCTGACGCGATGGGAGCTCCAGACCAATCAGCACTCGGCCAAAGTCTCCACCCTGAATTCGATAATGAAAGAGAGAAATATTCCAGTCGGCACCCATGGTGGCGAGGAAGCGAGCTAAAGCGCCAGGACGTTCTGGGAACCAGAAGCGATAGAGCTTTTCATTACGGACGTCAGCGGAACGGCCACCGACCATATAGCGCACGTGAGTTTTGGCCAGTTCATTATCGGTCAAATCAACATTATCAAAACCCTGCTCAGTCAACTGCTCACGGAAAGCCAGGCGTTGTTCATCACCATTAATGGCAATACCGACGAAAATGTATGCGGCCTTACGCCCGGACAGTCGATAATTAAATTCGGTAATATTTCGCTCGCCGATCACTTCGCGACAAAAACGGTAGAGCGCCCCCGGTTCCTCGGGAATCGTCACGGCAAAGAGTGCTTCTTGCTTCTCACCAATCAAAGTCCGCTCAGCAACATAGCGCAGTCGATCAAAGTTCATGTTGGCGCCGGAGTTAATCGCGATCAGGGTTTGCCCTGTGACCTGACGCTCGTTCACATATTTTTTCAGCCCGGCCAAGGCCAGCGCTCCAGCAGGCTCGACGATAGAACGAGTCGCCTGGTAGACGCTCTTGATTGAACTGCAGATTTCATCGACGTCAACCCGGATGATCTCATCAACATGCTTGCGACAGATGTCGAAAGTCAGGCGACCAACCTCACGCACAGCCACGCCATCAGCAAAGATTCCGACGGTATCGAGCTTAACGCGATGGCCCGCCTCCAGAGAACGTGCCATGGCGTCGCTATCGACCGGCTCAACCCCGATGACCTTGACCTCCGGGCAGAGCGATTTCAAAAAGACCGCCATCCCGGCAATCAGGCCTCCACCGCCAACCGGGATGAAGACCGCGTCCATATTGCCGGAGCTTTGGCGTAGCAGTTCATTGGCGATCGTGCCCTGCCCGGCGATGACTAAGTTATCATCAAAGGGCGGAATAAAAACCATGCCGTTCTGGGTCACCAGATACGCGCAATGTTCGGCCGCTTCTGAATAGTTGTCGCCAAAGAGAACCACCTTGGCACCATAAGACTTGACCGCAGAGACCTTGATCGCAGGCGTCGTCACGGGCATCACGATGATGGTTTCGATGCCGAGTTTCTGCCCGGAGAATGCGACCCCCTGAGCATGGTTGCCAGCGGAAGCGGTGATCACGCCCTTCTCCCGCTCTGCCGCGGTGAGATGCGCAATCCGATTATAGGCACCACGGATTTTAAAAGAGAACACCGGCTGGAGATCCTCGCGCTTAAGCAGCACGCGATTATTCAGCATCTCCGACAAGACAACCGCTTCTTCGAGCGGTGTTTCAATGGCGACAGCGTAAACCTTGGAGGTCAATATTTGTTTGAGCATTTTCTGCATGGTTTCGGTTCCAGGCCAGCGAGGGTTACAGCGAAAGCCAAACAATATGCGGAAGTGACTGAAATTTCAACATGAAACCACAGACAAATCTCGGGCAAAGGCAAATAATCAAACCAGACAACCAAAGCATAAAAATAACGCAAAGGCGCAAAGACGCGAAGAAAACCTATACTAAACAATCAAAACAAAACATGAGAAGCATAGAACCTTGAAGTCTGCTGCTAGTTACCTTCAACCATTGGGTCTTTAATCACCCAAAATATAGGTTCTGGTTTTGTGATCAGCTTTTGCCTTTGCGACTTTACGACTTTGCGTTAAAAGGCCTGAAGTAAAACCGGACAACCAAACCATAAAAATAACGCAAAGGCGCAAAGCCGCGAAGAAAACCTATACTAAACAATCAAAACAAAACATGAGAAGCATAGAACCTTGAAGTCTGCTGCTAGTCACCTTCAACCATTGGGTCTTTAATCACCCAAAATATAGGTTCTGGTTTTGTGATCAGCTTTTGCCTTTGCGACTTTACGACTTTGCGTTAAAAGAATCTTGCCTGGCATTAAAATGCCTGTGTTCGCTGATCGTTGCTCAAAATCATAAGCAACACTTAATTATCGACAACTGTATACAGTTTCGATATACTGCGAAATCAGTTTAGTTCTAGGGTTACAGTGCCCTGGAGATCTTATTTCATATCTATATTCAAGGAGAGAAATCATGCCAGAATTCTTTTACCAGGATCCCTTTCCCCTGGCCAAGGACAACACCAAGTACCGCAAAGTTGAAGGCTCGGAAAAGTATGTCAGCACTGCGAACTTCGATGGGCAGGAAATCCTCAAAATTGCGCCCGAGGGCTTGACGGTTCTCGCCAATGAATCCATGCGCGACATCTCGTTCCTGTTGCGTCCCGAGCATAACGAACAGGTCGCCAAGATCCTGAGCGATCCCGAAGCGCCACAAAATGAAAAGGGCGTGGCGGTGGCGTTCCTGCGCAATGCCGAAGTTGCGGCCAAGTTTGAGCTGCCGACCTGCCAGGACACTGGCACGGCAACTATTGTGGCGAAAAAAGGTCAGAACGTCTTTACCGGCTTCAATGATGCCGAAATGCTCTCCAAGGGTATCCACAAGACCTACACCGAAGAAAGTCTGCGTTATTCGCAAACCGTCGCCCTGGATATGTACACCGAAAAAAACACTGGCACAAACCTGCCAGCCCAGATCGACATCATGGCCACTGAAGGCAATGCCTACAAGTTCATGTTTATTGCCAAAGGCGGCGGTTCAGCCAACAAAACCATGCTGTACCAAGAGACCAAAGCGCTCCTGACCCCCGACAATCTCGAAGACTACCTGGTCGGCAAAATGAAGACTTTAGGCACAGCCGCTTGTCCGCCTTACCATATTGGCTTTGTTATTGGTGGCACCTCAGCTGATGCCGTGATGAAGACCGTCAAACTCGCAACAGCAAAAGAACTCGACGGTCTGCCGACAACCGGCAATGAGCATGGTCAGGCTTTTCGCGACGTCGCGTTGGAAGACCAGCTTTTGGTCAGGGCACAGCAGCTCGGCATCGGCGCCCAGTTCGGCGGCAAATATTTCGCCCACGACATCCGTGTCATCCGCCTGCCACGCCACGGTGCCTCCTGCCCGATCGGCATGGCCGTCTCCTGCTCCGCCGACCGTAACGTCAAGGCCAAGATCACCAGCGAAGGTCTCTTTGTCGAAGAGCTGGATCGCAACCCTGGCCGTCTTATCCCCGATGCCTATCGTGGCAAGCACGACCACGGCGTCAAGATCAACTTGAACCAGCCGATGGAAGCGATCTTGGCCGAACTGACCAAGCACCCGGTGTCCACCCCGCTGCTCCTGTCCGGGACCATCGTGGTCGGTCGCGACATTGCACATTCCAAGTTCAAAGAGATTCTTGATTCCGGCAAGCCGCTTCCTGATTATCTCAAAAAACATCCGATCTACTATGCTGGCCCAGCCAAAACTCCGGAAGGCAAGCCCTCCGGCTCCTTTGGCCCGACGACGGCAGGACGCATGGACTCCTACGTCGGCCTACTACAAGCCAACGGCGGCTCCATGGTGATGATCGCCAAGGGTAACCGCTCCCAGCAGGTGACTGACGCTTGCAAAGAGCATGGAGGCTTCTATCTCGGCTCAATCGGTGGCCCCGCTGCCCTGCTGGCCGAAGAGAATATCAAGAAGGTTGAATGCATTGACTTCCCGGAACTCGGCATGGAAGCCGTCTGGAAAATCGAAGTTGAAGACTTTCCAGCATTCATTCTGGTTGACGACAAAGGCAACGACTTCTTCAAGAAGCTCGGCCTTTAATAGTTCAGCAATCAACCACAGCTCAACAAATAAAGCCCCGACAATGTCGGGGCTTTTTTATTGCCACATGCATAAAGGCACTCACCTCAGCGCTAAAAGCGACTAGGCCTCAACAAACTCGACCGCCGCAGCGGTGAGTTGCTGCAATGCTACCTCGCTGGAGGCCTCGGCATAGACCCTGACCACCGGCTCGGTTCCTGACTTACGGAACAGCACCCATGAGCCATCATCAAAGAGCAGCTTGACGCCATCGACGGTGATGACTTGAGCAACCTTTTTCCCTGCGAGTTGATCCGGTGGCGAGGCGAGCTTATCGCCTATTTTCTCAGCCAGGTCGGAAGAAAGACGGAGGTTTTTCCGTGCCGTGTGATATTCACCAACCCGGCTATAGAGATCGCTCAAAAGTTGACCGATGGTTTTACCTTCAACCGCAACCATTTCGGCAACCAACAGGCAAGCAAGAATTCCGTCCTTGTCCGGCACATGACCGCGCAAGCTGAGCCCGGCGCTCTCTTCGCCGCCGATGACGATCTGATTGTCGCGGATAAACTCACCAATATATTTAAACCCGACCGGAGTTTCTCGCACGGCATAGCCGTGATGGGCGGCCACCGCATCAATAAAATGCGAGGTGGCAACTGAACGTGCAGCATCGCCCCGCTCGCCCTTGCGTCGAATCAAGTAATCATAGAGCAGCGCAAGAATATAGTTTGGCTCAATAAAAGCACCATCGGCATCGACAATGCCGTAGCGGTCAGCATCACCGTCGGTGGCCAGACCAAGTGCGATCTGCTTATCGCCCTTCACCCTTGTGATCAGATCATTGAGATGGGCCGGTGAAGGGTCCGGCGGCAAGCCACCAAAATACGGGTCACAGCCGCCATTGATCGTCTGCACCAACAGCCCCGCCTCAACCAGCAAACTCTCCATGTAGTCGCGACCGGCACCAAACATCGGGTCAACCACAATGGTCATTCCAGAGCGACCGATGGCGTCAAGATCAATCTTGCTGCGCAGATCGTCCAGGTAGGCAGGCATCGGGTTGATTTCTTCAACCAAACCGTTGCGCACCGCCTGATCCAGCGGCATGTCCCGATAACAGACTTCACCGAGCATGGCGTTGGCCCGACGTTCTATATCTGCGGTCACCTCCGGCAAGGCCGGGCCACCCCAGGCCGTCGAAAACTTGATGCCGTTATACTCGTAGGGATTGTGACTGGCCGTAAAGTTGATCGCCCCGGCGCAGCCGCGACGCATGATTTCAAACGCGATCACCGGCGTCGGCGTGTCACCCTTGCAGATAAAAGAAGGGACCCCTGATCCAGCCAAAACCCTGGCGGTTTCACGGGAAAAACGCTCACCGAAAAAACGGCTGTCATGGCCAATGATCACTCCCTTTGCCGGGTCGCTATCCGTGTGCAGATAATCGGCAATGGCCTGAGTGACAATCCGAACATTTTCCAAAGTAAAATCTTCAGCGAGAATACCCCGCCACCCCGAAGTGCCAAACTTGATTGGATTCATTCTTCTTCTCTCCTGACAAAGATATGTCTGCTGCAACAAACAACAAAAACAAAACAATAAAAAAGAAACAAAAAAGAGTTATCGCAAAGACGCCATGGACAACCAGAAAGACGCAAAGGATGAACTACCCAGCCCATCAAATGTTTTCTTTGCGTCTTGCTTTAAACCTTTGCGCCCTTTGCGTTAAGGCTTACGGGTTTTTGACTGGTTTGCTTACAACAAAAACCAAACAAAATAAGTTAACGCAAAGTCGCTAAAGACAACCAGAAAGACTCAAAGGATGAACCACCCGATCAAGCATAGGTTTTCTTCGCGTCTTGCCTCACCCCTTTGCGCTCTTTGCGTTAAGCACTTAAAAGCCTTTACGCTAAACGCCTAAAAGCCTTTGACTGGTTTACGTGTCAAGCAGGCCATCAAAGCCGCTCACCAACAAAACTCACCAATCCCAACCAACCGAAATAAAGTCCAAAACCAAGCAGGAATACCGCACAGAAACCGACCAGCCCGCGGTATACACGCACAGTCAGGATATTTCGTCCCAGGCTCACGGATCCGGAGATGAAAGCATACCATACGAGATCGGAAAGCACGTGGAAGAGGTAGAAAACCAGCACTCCGATCGGGCCCGCTTCGCCAGCAACCACCATGTAACTGAGACCGACGGTGGCCCACCATAAAGTGAAATACGGATTGGCCAGACTGACCAGCGCGCCAGCGACCACCGGATGCAGACCTGATTGTTTATCACCGGACAAATCGAGCGTCAGCTGCGGCAAACCGCGCAACATGCCAAGGCCCATCCAAAGCAGCATGAGACAGCCGATGATGGCAATGCTGCCAAACACCGACGGTTGCAGAACCCAGTCACCGAGACCAAACAGCACCAGCAAAACAACACAGCCTTCCAGCAGGCCATGACCAAGCACCAGCAAAGGCCCGGCCCATGCACCGCGACGCAGCGTTTCGTTGATTGTTACCGTCAGCAGCGGCCCAGGCATACAAGCGCCAGAAAGGCCCAGGACAAAAGAACTTCCAGCGATAATCAGGAGTTGCATGAATCGCTCTCTTCATCTGTCATGCTCGGTGCAGGATAATCGTCAAGATCGGCAACATACGGACAATCAGCAGGCAAGAAGCCTTTAGCCACACTGTCGGGAGTCAAGCGGATACAACCAGGCCGCACCTTGTCCCTCTCAGGGTAGACACGGCACAGGTTGGTCTTCAGGTCCAGATGTTCACAGGGGATATCCGTATAATAAATCCGACCCTCAAAATCGATTTTTTCATAACAGCATCGACCACAACGGTGACAACGTCGATCCCATTCAACACGTATTTTATCTATATTCTTCATCTTGGGGTGCATAGATCCTTTGCCTGGGCTTTAGCTAAGTTTATCGTGCGTCAGCAACCACAACAGATAAGGTTGAGACAAATTACCTGAAGTGGGAAAACCGGTCAACTATACAGGCCTCTGAGTTTTGGGGTTGACAGACGTCAGCAAAAGAGAGTAAAAAGTGTCTCTTAAAATACAGAATAAGCCCGCAAAGCTAAAAGGAGTACCCCAAATGCAGTGTCAAACAGTTCTTCCAGATACAGAATGTACATTCTGGAGCAAAAACGGTTGCATATTCGAAGGTAACACTTGTCAGAATGTTATTGAAATGTGTGAAGGTTGCGACCACATCGTTGACGGTTCAATCGGTCCGGTCTGCGTTAAAGCCCCCGCACCAATCAAGAAATGGTCTACAGGCCTATGCAACTTCGCCACACACCGCAAAGTTGAAGTCAAAATTTCTGACGTTAAAGTTAACCCGATCAAGGCATCGAAGCGCGCCGGTCGGTAGTTTCAGCAAAGATCACTGTGTACTTAACAGGGCGGCAACCAATGGGTTGCCGCCCTGTTTTATTGTCAAGAGGATCTCGTTTCCCACCCGACATCTTTATTCATCGGGAGGAAGGTTCTAGAATTGTGTCACAGACATCAGTATCGGCAAAAGGAAAGTGGTCATCAAGCCGTTCAAACCGATAGCCAAACCAGCGACCGCACCAGCCAGTCGATCGACCTCAAGCATTCGCGCCGTACCGATCCCGTGGGCCGCTGTTCCAACTGCGAGACCTGAGGCGACCGGAGATGTCACCCCAATCATTCGACAGAATTCCGGGCCGCAAACAGCTCCGATACAACCGGTCATGACCACCAAGGCAGCGGTTAGGGGTGGGACCCCGCCGATCTTCTCGACAATGCTGATGGCAATCGGCGTCGTTACCGACTTCGGTGCCAGCGATAAAACAACCTCACGACTGCCACCGAGAATCCAGGCTAAGCCACAGGCCGATAGAATCGAAGCCAACGCGCCAGCAAAAATGCCGACCAGGATCGGCAACTTTCGCTTCCAGAGTTGCAACCGGCGTTGATAAAGCGGCACAGCCAAGGCAACAACCGAGGGTCCGAGCAGGAAGAGAATCAGGTCGCCGCCGTGAGCATAATTACGGTACTCAATATCACCAAGCTTGAGCACCAGGATAATCGAAGCGATTGATACCAGCACCGGGTTGGCCCAGACGCTGCCAAGACGCTTATAGAGGACCTGGGCCAGCATGTAGGCGACCAGGGTCAGTGTGACGCCGAACAGCGGCGTTGCCGTCAGTTCAGTCCACATCGTCATGCTCCTGAGTTTCCAAGCGTTGGGCAAGTTTTCCGGTGACAGCCATAACCACGAAGGTACTGACCACCGTGGCAACAGTGATCGGCAGCCATTCTCTGGCAATAAGATCACTGTAAACCATCACCCCGACTCCAGCCGGGACAAAAAAGAGCGCCAGGTGAGACAGAAGAAGTTCAGAGGCCTCCACCAACCATTTGATCTCAACCAGGTTGCTCATCAGAGCGAGCAGCAGCAAGCCCATGCCCAGGACGTTACCTGGGATCGACAGATCCAGCCCCCGGCTAATAAACTCCCCGCAGAGTTGAAATAACAGTAATAAGGCAAAACCACGAATCATGACAATACTCACAGGACCGACTAAATAAACAACCCGAATGACGTCGTTACAACGAAAAGAAAAGCGTTTGAGTGACAATCTTCGCGGCTCTGGGTCTCAGCGACAATAGGCTTTAAATGTTTGTTATCCTTCTACTTGCAACCGTACTGAGTCGATTCGCTGAAGGAAAAGTCATAAAGCAAGTTCTCATAATTCGCTGCTAAGTCCTTCTACCAAAGCAGAAACCTCACGACGGATATCTTCTGACAAAGGGCTCTTTTCCAGTTTGATAAACTTCTGAAAACATTGTATCGACTCCTGAACCAGCTCCTGATCGAGGCAGATATTCCCGAGCGTCAAGTAAGCAAACGAAAATTCTGGGTCAAGAGTAATAGCCTGACGACAACAACGTTCGGCCTCTTTGAGGTCACCCTCTTCGTAACAGAATTCGGCCAGGTTGAAATGGCCCTGCGGATTGTCAGGCTCCATCTCCAGAGCCTTTTTAAAGCACTCCAGAGCCTCGTCATTGCGCCCGGCGGCAAAGCAAATATCACCGAGAGAATGCATCGCAAAAACCGAATCAGGCTGCCGCTCAAGAGCCTTGCGGCAACAGGCTTCCGCTTCGGGCATCCGCTCCTGGTAGAAGTGAATCAGTCCAAGGCTAACCTGAGCGTCGACCTGATCAAGATCACGTTTCAGAATTGCTTCATAGACCTTGCTGGCATCCTCGGAGCGCCCTAACTCAAAGTAAACATCACCAAGATCGTACTGCAGATCGAAATCATCAGGCATTTTACTGACAGCATCCGCCAGCACCTTTGCAGACTCCTCAAGATGACCGGCTTCCACCAATGCTTCACCAAACAAAGCGAGCGCATCCAGATTTTCCGGCTGCGCACTAAGCAGACGCCGCAGAATAGTTACCGACTCTTCCGGCGCGCCGTTTTCCAGGGCCTGTTGCGCCCGACTTAAAGAAATTTGATCTGTATCCATCGTAAAATCCTCCACTATGGGTATCTATTTGCCCGGATCAACACTAAAAGAGCAGAGACACTCAACGCCAGATTCACCCTCTAGAGCTTGATTGGTCATTCTTTGCCTCTTAGCGTCTTTGCAATATTTATTTCTTTTGGGGTCCTAAAGTCAGTTTCTGAAGTTATCTGCAATCAAAAGTGGTGCCCTCTTTCCAAAGCCAGGGTTTCAAGCGTATCCCATAGCCCCCATGGATCAGCAGCCACCACTTCTATCTGAACATCAAGCTTCTGTTCGAGATCGGCCACACTCAAATCGTCAAGCAAGAGGTCATCATTCTCACGGAACATAACCTCCGGTACCAAGAGGATTTCACCGAGCGGCTTACCGGGCAACTGTTGCAAGAGGTCTTGACCAGTGAGTAAGCCTGTTACGGTGACATGACCGCCGAAAAACTGATTTTCCATAACATGGACTTTAAGATCAAGGCCGCAGACCTCTGCCAGTTTTGAAACGAACTTCGAGACATCATCAGCCGCCGACACACCTGTCACCAAACTCATGGCAGGGAGGTCAAGCGGCACAGCCTGCAGCAAAACGTCGGTCGCCTGAGAACGAAACTGCGGAATGAGCCCGACCCCATTTTCAATTTGCGACAGGTCCTCATAGCTCGCCAGATCGGGGAATTCAATCCCTGCGTTCAGATATAATTCATCGGCGGCAAAGATCAATCGGGAGCCCAGTCTTCTCAGACACTCGACTTGGTACGCTTCAACACGACCAATAATCTCCGCAGACTCAGCAGGAGTGAGCGGGCGTAACTCAGGTAAGTTCTGCCGGTGCCCCGTGAGTCCAACCGGGACAATGGCCAAAGACTTTATCCCTGGTGCCAGAGCGATCAGATCCGAACAGGTCTGATGTAACGGCTCACCGTCATTGTAACCGGGACAAACCACAATCTGCGTATGCACCTCGATGCCGCCGGCAATCAATCGCTGCAAAATCGGCAGAATGGGTGGTGCCTGGCGACCAAGCAGTTGTTGCCGCAGTCCATTATCAGTGGCATGCACGGAAACATAGAGCGGAGAGAGCTGTTTCGACAGGATCCGGTCGAGATCAGTCTCGGAGATATTTGTCAGAGTGACATAGGCACCGTAAAGATAGGAGAATCGGTAGTCTTCATCCTTAACATACAAAGGCCGACGCATCCCGCGCGGCAACTGGTGCACGAAACAAAAAATGCAGTTATTACCGCACTGAGAAGGTTCAGGATGGGGCAGCATCAGACCGAGAGGTTCATCGCTATCATGCTCAATTTCAACCTCCCAGATGTCTCCGGAAGCAGGTGCTATTTCGAGCAGGAGATGTTCACTGTTTTCCGCAACCAGATAATCAATCAAGTCACAGACCGACTCACCGTTAACCGACAGAAGACGGTCGCCCGCTTGCAGGCCCAGTTCTTCGGCAATACTCCCGGACTCAACATTAAGAATTTCGAGCATTTTTTGACCTGAAATGTCGGAATCTCAACCGACCTGAAAAACAAAAGCCCCTGTTAAGAGCAACACACTCAAAAAGGGACCCTTGCAATGACTGTATCTGGCAGGAATCTAGTCGCGGCCACCATGCAAACGGAAGTTTCCATCTGCAGAGGTAATTGACGAAATCGCATGTTTGTAGAGCAGAAGGTCACCACTACTGTCAACCAGCACACAAAAGCTGTCGAAAGATTTGATGTGACCCTGCATCTTCACTCCAGACATCATGGCGATGTCAACAAGAATACGTTCTTTACGAGCCTGATTGAGATACTGATCTTGGATATTGAAGGGTGACTTAGGCATAAACCTCTCCTTTTCTAAATGTCATGGAATTTATAAATTAACTTTCGAATTGTAACAAAGTCAACAGAGGAATCAACCCAAATAATTGATTTGTCTGCACGAAACCAAGTTAACTGCTGTTTGGCATAACGCCGAGTGGAACGTTTTAAATCTTCGACGGCTTCAGCGCGGGACAATTTGTTGCGGAGCAACGCAAAAGCTTGACGGTAACCTATCGTCTTCAGAGACTTCAGTTCCGGGTCATATCCTGCAACCAATAGAGCTTCGGCTTCCGCAAGTAACCCGGACTCAAACATCGCCTCGGCCCGCTGATTGATGCGCGCATAAAGATCTGCCCGATCCATGTTCAGCCCGATCTTCAAGGTTCGATAGGGTGTATCCTTGAATCCGTGTTCTTGCTGAAAGAACGACAAGGGACGCCCTGTCTGCTCGTAGACTTCGAGAGCCCGAACAATCCGGAGTAAATCGTTCGGGTGGAGTTTTTCCGCCGTTACCGAGTCGATGACTGCCAACTCCTGATGCAACACAGCACTGCCGACCTGCTCCGCACGATCGGTAAGATGTTTTCTGACTTCCGGGTCGGAACCGGGAGTTTGCAACAGACCTTCGGTTAAAGCCTTAATGTAGAGCCCGGTACCGCCAACCAGTAGCGGCATTTTGTTGCGGCCAATGATGTCCTTGATCGCGACTGCCGCCCGAGAGGAAAAATCCGCGGCATTAAACTCTTCGTTCGGCCAGACAACATCAATCAGGTGGTGTCTCGCGCGCTCCTGCTCAACAGCCGTCGGCTTGGCGGTACCAATATCCATTTGACGATAAACCTGGCGAGAATCTGCGGAAACAATTTCACCATTAAAGCTTTCCGCTAAATCTATAGCCAGCGCCGTTTTGCCGACTGCGGTCGGGCCGCAAATTATCGGCAACAATGGGCGTATATCAGATCGTTTAGGGGACACTCTCACACTCGATGGAAAAACTTTTCAACATCACGACGACTCAGTCGTCGCATGACGGGACGCCCATGCGGGCAGCAACTACCAAAATCGATAGCCGCCAGATCAACGATCAGCTGTTGCATCTCCATTTGTGACAAAGCTTGATTAGCGCGCACCATAGCGTGACAGGCCATCACCGATAGCACCCGCTCTATTTCAGCATCCAAACTTCCGGCCCGACCGATTTCATTCAGTTCTGCGGCGACGTCACGCACCAGACGTTCGGTATCAACATCAACCAGAAGCTGTGGCACAGCCTTGACGGTGAAAGAACGTCCACCAAAAGCATCTATCTCAAAACCAAGTCGCGCAAAATTGTTCAGGTGAGTCGTCAGGACCGACGCTTCACGATGATCGACCTCAAGAACCAGGGGGAAAAGCAAACTCTGGCTTTCGATCCTATTGACCTCAAGCTCTTTTCTGAGACGTTCAAAACCAATTCGCTCGTGAGCTGCATGTTGATCGATCAAAACCAGATCTTCGCCCGCCTGACAGAGCAGATAACTATTCAGATACTGTCCAATCAAACGCCAACCATCAGGCATTTGAGCCGTCGACTGAGCTGATTCAGACCATCTAAAAGCCTCCCCTTTGATCGTGGCCACCAAGGGAGAACTGGCCTGCACCGTATCGACCTTTTCATTAAACGCCGCCAGGGACTCCTGAATCCGTTCACGATAGTCACGTTGCAGTGGGTTTGGTACAACCGGAAGTGCTGTGGGAGCAGATGATTCATATGACAGTTCTGGCCGCTTTGTGCCAGCCAAATCGACCTGTTGCAACCGCTGCCGAACTGTTGTTGTTATAAAATCATGGACTTGCTGCCGGTTGCGAAAGCGCACTTCATGCTTGGTCGGATGGACATTCACATCGACCATTTCTGGCGGCATATCGATAAACAACACAGCGACCGGATAGCGACGCTTCTCCAGCATGGTCCGATAAGCATCCAGAATCGCATGCTGAACAACTCGATCGCGCACAAAACGACCATTGACATAGGTATAAATATAGTTTGTGGCAGAGCGACTGAGACCAGGACTCCCCAAAAGTCCAACCATCATTTCACCGGTCTCTGCTTCAGCCTCAACCGGCAGCATATCCTTAAACAAATTACGACCAAGCAGCGCAGAAGCGCGTTCTTCGAGACGGTTGTGGCGATAAGCTTCGAGATAGGTTCGACCGTTATGAGTCAGTCGGAAATGAATATCTGGACGTGACAAGGCAAGACGCGTCACATTTTCCGCAATATGGCTGAATTCCGTTTCGTCCTTACGCAAAAACTTGCGGCGTCCCGGCGTATTAAAAAAGAGGTTGCGAACTTCAACGACTGTTCCCGGCGGAGCACCAACAGTCTCTGCCTGCCGTACCGTTCCCCCTTCGGCATAAATCTGCCAGCCAGCCTCATCATCGACCGCTCGGGTTGTCAAACGCAGTCGCGCAACAGAAGCAATGGCAGGCAAAGCTTCGCCACGAAAACCCATGGTGTGAAGCGCGAATAAATCCTCGGCACTCTTGACCTTACTTGTTGCATGACGCTCCAAACAGAGGAACGCATCATCCTTACTCATACCGCAACCGTTATCGGTCACGCGCACCAAAGCCTTGCCACCCTTTTCTATATCTATAAAAATTTCATCTGCAGCAGCATCGATGGAATTTTCAATCAACTCCTTGACAACAGAAGCGGGTCGCTCAACGACCTCACCCGCCGCGATCTGGTTCGCCAGGTTTTCTGGCAGGATGTGAATCTGTGTACTCATAAGGTTAGGAATAATCGCGAGCTTTGGCCACGAAGGACCAAAGACTTCAGGGAGGGCAAAGACACTAAAGTTCAAATTTCATCAAAACTGCTTTTTTCTCTGTGACGTAGTGTCTTCGTGACCAAAACTCGTTGTTATATCAATATTGAAACCGGCAGGTCAGACAATCCGGCTACAAAATCAACTTAAATTGAAGGGACCTGCTTCTGTTCGAGCTGATCAAGCATGTTTTCAATCTCCGCCAGGTCGTCTTTGGCCCGAGATTGAGGGAATTCAGATAAAGGCTGTTGCAGCAGGCCGAGATCACCGGCAACACTGTGCGCAATCTTGCTGTCGACCTTTTTCATCTTACGCAGATAAGCTTCAAACAAGCAGTTATCACTAATGGTATTGATCAGGCGCGGCACACCACCAGCGTAACGGTGGATCAAAGTAAGAACCTCTTCGGAAAAGAGCAACTGTTTGGCACCGGCCACCTGAAAACGGTACTTGATATACGAGGCGGTGGTTTCCAGCAGCATTGATTTGAGATTGAATTTAACGGCGACCCTCTGAGCCAGAGGTTCGTCGAGAGCCAGACAGTCTTCGACTTCCGGCAAACCGAAGAAGACGATGTTAAGCAGTTTCTTTCCGGGGACTTCCAGATTCAAAAGACCACGGAATTCTTCCATCAGTTCGCGGCTTTGCAGCATCTGGGCTTCATCGATAAGGACCACGGCACGGCGCCCCTCAGCTTCGATCTCGAGCAAACGAGTATAAAGCTGCTTGAGTAATTTGAGACGATCTCCAGCTGGCTCCTGAACCCCAAGTTGCAGTGCGATCCGGGTCAGAATCCACTCAGGAGTGATGCCGGAATGGACCATAACCAGTAGCGACGACTCATAGCTCTTTTCCGGCAAGTTATCGAGCATGCGCCGGGCTAAGGTCGTTTTACCAGTACCGACGCCGCCGACCAGTACGGCCAGCCCCTTGTTTGAATCCACGGCATACATAAGTCGCAGCAACGCCTGACTATGCTGCTCGCTGTTATAATAAAAACGGGCATCAGGAGCATTAGAGAAGGGTTCCCGATCAAGCCCGTAATATTCAAGATAACTCATAATAGCCCTGCCATCCTATTTTGTCAGACGTAAGAAACACGATCACGATTGCCCTGAGGACCGTTATCTTCGGAACCCTCATCTTCAAGACCAAGCTCCTTGCGCAACCCCTTTATTATTTCACCAACATCGCGGAAAAAAGAATCTTTCTCGGCAACAAGCTGGAAGGTCTCAAGCGCTTCCAGCACTTGCCCATCCATCTTGAAGAGAAGCCCCATCTCAAAGTTCAAGGTCATACGACCTTCATCACTCAATGTTTCCTGAGAAAGACCGTCCCTGAATGTTGCCATGGCGGCCTCATGGGCACCCGAAGCCATATGACATTGGCCAATCAGACTAATGCAATCGATCAGTCGAACCGGATCTTTGATTGCTTTTTCGAACTCTTCGATTGCATCATCATAGAGGTCCATCTCCTTGTATGCAATTCCAAGATTATAGTGAGACTCCGTGTCTTCCGAATCGAGATCTGTCGCCAAATTTAAGGTAAACGCATCGTCTGCATCGGTCGCAGGATCCAGTGCTCCGAGAAAATCGGTGGCACCAAAGAGTTCGTCATCCTGAATGTCGGCCATGATATCAACAAAGTCGACACTCTCCTCCGAACTTTCCTCAAGCTGACGTTTCTCACTGATTTCATTCAACTTGGCTTGTAGTTCTGGGAGTTCAGGCCGGTGCTCCATCAGGGTCTGAATCACCCTTTGCGCATCGTCATAAAGACCTTGCTGCAAATAGAATTCCGCCTCTTCGAGCTCCGCATCAACATTGAGAGAAGCCGCAAAGCCACCAGACGCAACTTCTTCAAGCACTTCGACTTCATCAAGAACTTCAAGTTCCTCGATATCTTCCAGGATCTCAAGCTCTTCGACTTCTTCAATGACGTCAAGAATCTCTAGCTCTTCATTTTCTTGAAGAGCTTCTAGTTCCTCAAGCTCTTCCAAGACCTCAAGCTCTTCCAGTACCTCAAGCTCTTCCAGTACCTCAAGCTCTTCGACTTCCTCAAGAGCTTCAAGCGCCCCTATTTCCTTGAGTTCTTTAAAGCTATCGGCGGCTTCGGCGGCTTCGGCGGCTTCGGCGGCTTCGGCGGCTTCGGCGGCTTCGGCGGCTTCGGCGGCTTCGGCGGCTTCGGCGGCTTCGGCGGCTTCGGCGGCTTCGGCGGCTTCGGCGGCTTCGGCG
>JAQYVY010000028.1 GCA_030145195.1 Desulfuromonadales bacterium
ATCAGGGGTAATAACAAGATCGACATTCTCATCAGCAAGGGCAAGCATTTCGCGAAATGCCGCCCTGCCACCGCGAGTCGATGAACCACGCACAGTGCCAACCCCAAAATAAGACATGGCTCGAGTCAGCAACTCACCATCCTTGGAGGCACTGATCAGGCATTTGGCACCAGGGCCGTTGTAACCACACACCATGAGAAAGAGCTGGTCGTGCCATAGCGAGATGATAACATTTTCGCCACAACCCCATAACCGCTGCAACTCATCCTGCCCTAGAAACTCGGTCTTGAGCCCCCAGTTGATCAGCTTAATGATTTTAACCGCCAGCCAGGGGACAATACGCAATATGAGTTTATCGCCAAAACCGGACATTATTCATCCCGAAACTGCATATCATAAAGTTTCCGATAGACGCCGCTCTGTTCAAGAAGCTCACGGTGTGTGCCTTCCTCGACAATTCGACCTTGATCCATCACCACGATCCGATCGGCGTTCATTATGGTTGAGAGTCTATGTGCAATGACCAGAGTGGTCCGGTTTTCCATAAGATTAGACAGAGCCATCTGCACCATAACTTCACTCTCTGTGTCCAGAGCGCTGGTGGCCTCATCAAGAATCAGAATTGGAGCATCGTGCAGAATCGCCCGGGCAATACAAAGACGCTGTCTCTGACCTCCGGAAAGCCGCAAACCCCGATCGCCAATGACAGTTTCAAACCCTTCCGGCTGTTGTTCAATAAACTCGTGAGCATAGGCCTGCCTGGCGGCCTCCTCAGCCTCTTCCCGAGATGCCTCAGGGCGACCGTAACGAATATTGTTCAAAATCGTATCATGGAAAAGGAAGGTTTCCTGATCGACTAAAGCAATATTTTTTGCCAGTGACTGCAATGTAATAGAGCGCAGGTCCAAACCATCGATCATAATCGATCCATCAATCGGGTCGTAAAAGCGGCTCAAAAGACTAGCCACCGTGGTTTTACCGGCACCACTAGGACCAACCAGAGCAATCTTTTCTCCGGGATTGGCCGTCAACACAAAATCGTTGAGAACCGGCTCATCTCCGTAGGAAAAAAACACATTGTTAAATTGAACCTCACCTCGCACTTTATCTACTTCAGCTGCATCTTGCCGATCAGTGATCTCAGGCTTTTCATCAAAAACTTCGAAAATCCGTTCTGCTGAACCCATTGATTTTTGAAAGACGTTATTGACCCTGATCAGTCTTTTCATCGGAACATAAAGCATCAATATCGCAGCAGAGAGAGAGAAGAGTTCACCCTGAGTTATTTGTCCGGAAATAACCCGATTCAAGCCGTACCAAAAAACCGCTGCAACACCAAATGAAGCAATAAACTCGATGAAAGGTGAGGACAATGATTCATACTTGAGTACTTTTCGCAAAAGTTTGTAATAGCGCCAGTTCTCGTCACGGAACTTTTTATTCTCATCCGGTTCAGTACCAAAGGCTTTAATCACCTTGATACCATTGATTGATTCCTGAAGAACTGAGGTTAACTCACCGATGGACTGTTGTCCTCGCTTGGTTTTTTCCCTGATACGCCGCCCAAGCAAAGTGGCAGGAACCACCGATAGGGGCAGAACAACAAAAGCAACTGAGGCCAAACGCCAGTCGGTATAAAAGGCAAGACCAATCAACCCTACCATGGTGAAACTTTCACGGATCGTATCGACCATAACATCAGCAGCGGAACGCTGTAACGACTGAACATCGTTAAGAATTCGGGATATCAAATTGCCAGCCTTGCTCCGCGAATGGAACCCCATTGACAAGCGTAAAGTGTGTCGATACAAGTCATTGCGAATATCTTGCACCACCAACTGACCAGCGGTTTTGATAAAATACTCCTGGATAAACTTGGAACCTCCCTTAAAGATCGAAAGACCAACAATAAAGAAAGGAACAAAGTTGACGAGCGAATAATTCTTATCAACGATGATATAATCGATCAGCGGTTGAATCAGTTTTGCAGAAGTAACATCGGCAGCGGCAACGCCCAGCGAAGCAATCAGAGAAATTGCAATGCGGGCATAATAGGGTCGGGCATAAGCAAGAAGCCGCGGGAACATATCTGCTACCTTAGGGGAGCTCATAGCATTAGTGGCCCTTCTGTGAGATCAGATCTAACAACATATCTGCAACTCTCCCTGAGCATCCAGGCGAGCCTAACTTTTGAGGAATAATTTTCAATTCTGTTCTTATCCTGTTCGCGTAATCCTGATCATTAAGTTGCCTCACAATCTCGGCGGCCAACTTATCAGGAGTCGCCTCATCCTGAACAAATTCCGGCACGACACGTTTCCCGGCAACAATATTGGCCAAACCGATATGATCAACTCGTACCAACCTCTTGCCTATGGCATAAGAAAGCGGAGCCAATTTATACAGGATGGCCATCGGCGTTCCAGCCAGAGCAACCTGCAAAGTCACGGTACCGGAGACCGTCAATACCGTATCGCATCGACTGGCAACATGATAAATATCGACAGAGGCTGAATCAACAAAGGTCACCGGCAAAGACGCGTTGAAATGCGAGGTAACCGACTCCCGCTCAAGGCTTTCTGCGATCGGAACCAAAAAATGCACATTGGGAGAGCTATCATGGATTAATTCGGCCGTCGCCACAAGGGTTTCCAGCATGTAACGCAATTCATTCCGACGACTGCCCGGAAAGAGCCCAACAATCTGCTTGTCGGCGGGGAGACACAATTCAGAGGACGGCTCGCGCAGTCCTTCATCGCCCTGCGTCTGAGAGAGCTGGAATTCATCGAGCAGCGGATGACCAACATACTCAACGTGAATATCCTGCCCTTGATAGAGTTCCGGTTCAAAAGGGAAAATCGCGGCCAAAGAATCAACAACGGCAGCAATCTTACGCACCCGCCCCCGACGCCAGGCCCAGACTTGGGGGCTGACATAATAGAGTACCGGCACACCAGCCAGTTTAGCCTGCCGTGCAAGACGCAAATTGAACTCGGGAAAATCGATCAGAACCAGCGCAGCGGGTTTCTCGTCATGTAATATTTTCTTCAGTTTCTGGAAAGAATTCCAAATCACCCGAAAGTGGCCGAGGACTTCAACAATCCCCATAACCGCCAACTGCTCGCCGGGGATGAGAATCTCGCAACCAGCCGCGGCCATACCGGGTCCGCCGACACCGAAAAAATGGGCATCAGGGGTACGAGCCTTAACCGCCTTGATCAAGTTCGCACCGTGCAAGTCACCGGAGGCTTCACCGGTTACGATCATGATTCTATTGATTGAGTTTTTCTCGCTCAACTTTACCCCTGCACGACCTTAGAGATGGTATTGACCACACGTTCAACCTGCTCTTTGACCAGTTCCGGGTAGATCGGCAGGGAAAGGACTCTTTGCGCGACCTTTTCACTGACTGGCAATGACAAGTCTTTACAGGTGTTCTGGAATACTTCCTGCTGATGGAGTGGTATAGGATAATAGATAGCAGAGGCAATGTTCTCATCGGCAAGCGCAGCCTGAATCAGTTCACGCTGATCACTCAGAATGGTGTACTGGTGATAGACGTGCACGCCCTTACCGTCTTCATAAGGCGCTTCAATTCCCAGTTCCCCCAGCAGGCGTGAGTACAGATGAGCATTCTCACGCCGCTGCTGGTTAAAACGATCCAGATGCCGCAATTTCACCCTCAACACAGCGGCCTGCAGATCATCCAGTCGACTGTTGTAGCCGATCACTGAATGATGGTAGCGCTCACGACTGCCATGGTTCCGCAACACCCGAATCTGCTCGGCGAGTTCATCACTGTCAGTGGCAATCAAGCCACCATCGCCGAAGCAACCAAGGTTTTTGCTGGGGAAGAAGGAATAACAGCCCAAAGCTCCCCAGGAACCGGTCATTTTGCCATCAAGAGAGGCACCACAAGATTGAGCACAATCTTCAATCAAAAGCAGACCATGATCATCACAGATCACTTTGAGTGATGCCAAATCAGCGGGTTGTCCAAACAGGTGAACCGGCAGAACAGCTTTGGTTTGCGGTGAAATCGCCTTTTCAACCTGTGCCACATCGATATTAAAAGTCTGTGGATCAATATCAACAAAAACCGGGGTCGCACCGACATAAGCGATGGCTTCCGCTGTGGCAATAAAGGTAAAGGGTGTGGTGATCACTTCATCACCGGGGCCAAGCCCAGCGGCACGCAACGCCAAGTGAAGGGCCTCAGTACCGGAAGAGACACCTATGGCATGCTTTACACCGAGATAAGAGGCGATCTCCTGCTCAAAAGCGTTCCCTTGAGGCCCCATAATGAAATAGCTCGACTCCAGAACTTCAGCCACAGCCGCATCGAGACTTGTTTTTAATTCTCTATACTGGATTCCGAGATCGACCATCGGTATTTGCATAATTCACTCTCTTGATTAAAAAACAGTTCAGGCGAGTCAGGCTAACGCCCCTCGCCTGTCCGTTTGGGTTATCCAGCCAATGATTACTCTGTCACTTCATGCCAAAGTTTACCTGTGATCTGAATCGCAACCTCAAGCGCTCGTTTACCATCTTCTCCTGAAACAACCGGTGGCGTTCCTTCACGAACCGCTGTCACAAAAGCATTGATCTCGTCTTTCAGTGGGTCGCCCTGATCAAAGCTACGTTCCTCGACGGCAACATTAGGCAGCCCCGGGATCAGGCTCAAACCTTTCTTTTTCTTATAGATAGAAATTTTTCGGCTCTGATAATCGATCGAGATATATGCATCCTGCTGGAAAATTCGGATTTTTCGCATCGCTTCGCGACTGGCGCGACTGGCAGTAACATTGGCCACACAACCATTTTCGAACTGCAAACGGGCATTAGCAATATCGACTTCTTCCGAAAGAACCGGGACGCCTACTGAGTTCACTGTTTTAAGCGGATGAGAGACCAGACTGAGCAGTATGTCTATATCATGAATCATCAAATCGAGCACAACGTTGACATCAGTCCCGCGTGGCTTAAACGGTGACAGTCGGTGAGATTCAATAAATTGCGGGTTATTGAGAACGCCCTTGAGCGCCATCACCGCAGGGTTAAACCGTTCGAGATGCCCGACCTGAAAGACCAGTCCCTTGCTGTCGGCCAAAAGAATCAACTCCTCCGCTTCGGCGACGGTTTGCGTCACTGGTTTTTCAAGCAAAACGTGGCATCCAGCATTGAAACAATCTTTCGCTACGGCATAGTGATATTTAGTCGGCACCACAATGGAGACCAGATCAACTTGCGACAGCAGTTCCTTATAATCGGTGTAAGCCCGAGATTGGACCTCTGCCGCGACTTTTGCCGCAGCCTTCGCATCAGTATCGACAACACCAACAAGATCCACGTATGGATTGCTTTGATACTTCTGGGCATGAAAACGCCCTAAATAACCAACGCCAATGACTGCCGCTTTGAGTTTTCTTTCTATCGGCTCTGTCACCTGGCAATTCCCCGCTGACTATCTTTAATGAAGTTGACGAAATGCTCCAACTCTGGAGTCATCTCCAAGTCACTGACGATTGTCTGTAGTGCCTCTTCCAGGCGCAAGCCGGAGCGGAAAATAATCCGATAAGCCTTTTTGATCCCGCGCACAGTCCCTTCGGAGAAGCCCCGCCGCTTCAGACCTATTAGATTAAGGCCTACGGTCTTGGCCCGATCTCCCTGTGCAACCGAGTAAGGCGGGATGTCTTGACTGACCATCGCTCCACCACTGATCATGGCGTGGCTGCCGATACGACAGAACTGGTGTACAGCCGCCAAACCACCTAGAATAACAAAGGATTCAACTTCGACGTGCCCAGCCAGAGTCGCGCCGTTTGCCAATATCGCATGGTTGTGAACAAGGCAATCATGAGCCACATGCGAATAGGCCATAAACAGGTTGTCATTGCCAACCCTTGTCAAGCCTCCGCCTTCGGCCGTGCCGCGATTCAAAGTCGTAAATTCACGAATGAGATTACGATCCCCTATCTTCAGATACGTTTCCTCGCCGTTGTATTTGAGATCCTGTGGAGCGGCACCGATCGAGGCAAACGGAAAAATTTGATTATCGCCACCGATCTCTGTCCAACCGTCGATAACAACGTGAGCGGCCACGGTCGTTCCTGGGCCAATTACAACATGCTCGCCGATCATAGAATACGGGCCGACGCTTACGTTGTCGGCAAGTTTAGCCCCAGTTTGAATTATAGCTGTCGGGTGAATCATGGGTTCTCCCTATTTATCGGCAAAGGTCGCTTTCAATAACGCTTCAGCTACCACTTTGCCATTGACGGTAGCCTTGCCATCAAAGTGATAAATACCGCGTCTAACCTTAAGCAGAACAAGGTCAAGTGTCAGGACATCGCCAGGAACCACAGGCTTGCGGAAGCGCGCCTTGTCGATACCTACGAAATAAGGAACCTGATTCTCACCAACTTCCTTGGCCAAAACTGCATATACGCCGCCAACCTGAGCCATTGCCTCAAGAATCAAGACTCCCGGCATAATCGGGTGGTCGGGGAAATGCCCCTGAAAAAAAGGTTCGTTGATCGTAACATTCTTGATCCCGGTGATGCTCTGCCCAGATTCAAAGCTGGCAATCCGATCGACCAGAAGAAACGGGTATCGATGCGGAAGGGTCTTCATGATTTCTAAAGCATTCAATTCCATAACTAACTTTCATCCTCTGACAATTTACGGTTCAATTCATCAATTTGTTGTTTGAGTCGCTTCACTTCGCGCCGCATCTCAGGGAGGTGAGTGACCGCCATTGTGGTTTTTAGCCATTCCCTATGCGGCATCACTGGCAACCCGGCCAAAGACTGATTTGAACCAACATCATTGGTTACACCACCTCGACCGGCAATAGTCACGTTGTCGCCAACCTTAAGATGTCCGGCAACGGCGGACTGTCCGCCAAAGATGCAATGGTTACCGATGCGGGTACTTCCGGCGATACCGACCTGAGAAACCAGGAGGCAGTCCTCTCCAATCTCAACATTGTGCCCCAACTGAACCAGGTTATCAATCTTGGTGCCACGAGCAACTCGAGTCACCCCCAAAGTCCCCCTGTCAATACAACAGCACGATCCAACTTCAACATCGTCTTCGAGAACGACAATTCCAACCTGGGGAATTTTGAAGTAGCCATGACCGTCTGGGGCAAAGCCAAAGCCGTCACCACCAATCACCGTGCCAGACTGCAGAATAACCCGGTTGCCGAGTACGCACTTTTCGCGAACGGTGACGTTAGCGTGCAACAAGCAGTCCTCGCCGACCACCGACTCGGGATAAATCACAACGTTTGGGTGTAAAAGCGAACCCTTGCCAATTCTGGCACCAGCACCAACCACGCAACCAGCACTGATCGTTACGTCGTCTCCGATTAACGCCTCGGGATGGACTTGAGCCCCAGGCATGACACCTTGCGACACGTAGGCGGGGACAGCAAAAAAAGTCAGGACTTTAGCAAACGCCAGATAAGGGTTTTCTGTCAGCAACAAAGGCCGGTCTACTGTCCCTTGCAGAGCGGGCGGAACAATAATCGCTCCAGCCCTGCATGCAGACAGTTGCGACCGCAGTTTGGGATTGGACAAAAAGCTGATTTGTTCTGGCCCGGCTTGGTCCAGCGGGGCCAAACCGGAGATAAAAGTAGAGGGGTCGCCAGAGATGTCCCCCTCCACTAATTCCGCCAAAACAGACAGCGTGGTTGTTTTCCGGCGTTCAAGACTCATAGCAATTACTTAGCCTGTTTATCGAAAGCCTGGATGACCATATCAGAGATATCGATACTTTCATCGGCATAAACCAGAGAACTTTCGGTTTTTTCCAGAATCAAAGCATAACCTTCCCGCTTACCAACTTCCTGCACAACATTAAGGACGTCTTCCAGAATTTTGCGGGTAAAATCGGCATCGGTCTGCTGCAAGGTTTCCTGGATATCTTTGGTAAACCTCTGATACTCCTTAACCTTCTGCTGGTAATCGCGTTCCTTAGAATTGCGGGCCTCTTCGGAAAGAAGCATGGCCTGCTTTTCCAAATCGTCCTTAAGTTTTTTCAACTCCTCCTGGCGCTCCTGAACTTCACCGTCGTAGCTCTGCACTTTGGCCTTAATCTTCTCTTTAGCCTCCTTGCCAGCAATCGACAGATTCAAAGCTTTCTGCAAATCAACATAACCGATCTTCTGGCTTTCGGCCATGACCGGAGAGGCAACAAGAGAGAAACAAACCAACATCAAAACAACAAACTTCTTCATCAATAATCTCCTTAAATAAATTGTGATTTATCAGACTAAAAAAACCGTCCGACCATAAATTCAAACTTAGAGTTATCTTCGTAATCTTTTGGATCCAGGTTATAGGCCCATTCAAGCCTTAGTGGCCCCATCGGACTCATCCAGCGAATGCCGGCACCAGTACTGTAGCGCCACTCTTCAAACCAGTCTTCGTCTTCACCCCAAGCATTACCAATATCGAAAAAGGTGACACCCTTCATACCGACGCTCTTGACCAGAGGGAAAACATATTCAAAGTTAAAATAGGTCTCTTTATCGCCACCACCATAATAGCCTAAATCATCACGCGGTCCGACCTCACGCGAATCGAAACCGCGCAAAGTGTAAATACCCCCGAGATAGAATCGTTCATCAATCGGGATCTCCTCGCCACCCATTTCATGCACATAGCCGATCTGCCCATGAGCAGAAAAAACTGTGTCCCATTTCCATGGCCAGAAATGGCGTCCATCAATAATGTATTTGCTGAATTGTTCGTCGCCACCGAGACCAGCGAACTCCCACGAGGCATCAAACACGGTACCAGTTGACGGATCGAGACGATTATCTGTCGTATTATAGGAGTAAGTTGTTGTCAGAGAACTGATTATCGATTTGCCTTCCTGCTCCTGAATATCAGGGTCAGCATAGGCCTCTACATCGTAGATGTTTTTCTCCTCTAAGCGATAAACCATCAGGACACGGGAGTACTCACCGACCGGATGACCGGCCTTAATGGCACCGCCGAGCGAACTACGACTAAAATCAGACCACTCACGGTCAGTCTTGTAAAGTTCGAAGCCCAGCACCCAACGGGTGTCGAGGAAATACGGATCGGTGAGTCCGACTTGATAGGTCGTGCTCTCACCTCCGAGCGAAGCGGCAAGGTTCAATTTCCAACCACGGCCAAGGAAGTTTTCCTGGGTGATCGAGCCCTGGCCGACGAAACCGTCTACCGACGAGAAACCAGCACCGACACTGAAAGTTCCGGTCGGACGTTCCTTGACGTTAACATCAACACTCATGTGATTTTCGTCGGAGCCTTCGCTGGTGCTGACATCAACCGCTTCAAAATAACCGAGGTTATTGATCCGCGCCTTGCTACGTTTCAAGTTGGTGGCATTGAACAACTCACCCTCAACTAATTTCATCTCACGCCGGATAACTTTGTCGCGGGTCTTGGTGTTACCGGTAATATTGATCCGCTCAACAGAAACCTGAGGGCCCTGCTCGATATCGAGCATGATGTCGACCTGTTTCAGCTCGTCATCAACCCTGGTTAGAGGCGCAATGTTAGCGTAGGCGTAACCTTTGTCAGCGTAAAGATCCGTGACGGAGCCAACCCCGGCACGCAACTTTTCGCGGGAGAATACATCCCCTGGCTCCAAATCAACCAAGTTGAGGATTTCCCCTTTTCGGTCAACCAAATCTCCCTGAGCATTGATATTGCCTAGATGATACTGACCGCCTTCCTCGATCTGAATCAGCAAGAGCATATTCTTGCTATCATCAACCAGAGAAATAACCGGTTTACGTACCTTGACACGCACGTACCCCTCGTTGAAATAGAGGTCAGCAATTCTGTCAAGGTCCTGCTCCAGCAGATATTCGTTGTAGTTGCCACGCCCGGTCAACCAGGAGAGAAACCATTTTTCCTGGGTATCCATAGCATCCATAAGGTCACCATCATCAAAGGTCGTGTTGCCTTCAAAACGGATATCCTTGACGCGAACGATTTCACCTTCTTCGATACGAAAAGTCACGATGGCTTCATTCTCTGGATTGATCTGACTGTCAGATGTGATCTTGGCAGCGTAGTATCCTTCCTTGATGTATTCCGCCTTGATCATATCAACACTTTTGGAAACCTCGAAAGGATCATAAATGTCGGGGATGCGGACTGTAATCACCTCACGTAGTTTTTCTGCGGCAATCTCATCGTTGCCTTCGAAGCGAACATTGCGCACCAACGGACGTTCCACCACCTTAAAGACCAGAACTTTGGCTCCAGAGCGATCCTCAACCTCGGCAGAGATATCGGAAAAACGTCCCATCCGATAAATATCTTCAATGGCAGTGTCGACATCTTCAGGCGTTACCGACTGGCCCAGTTTCAGCTGTATGGCATCCAGCACATCAGCACTCTTAACTCGCCGATTACCATCAATGGTGATGTCAGCAATCAAAAACTCCTGGGCAGCCCAGGCAGGAAAAGCCAACGTCAAGCAAATCAGTAATGAAACAGCCCTCTTAAACATATGAACTCCACTCCAGTGAACAAACATAGACCTGGCTCAAGAAAGAAACAAACCCAGGATATAAAAATCGAGTCATTATAGGAGAACGTCAAGTCAAGGTAAACCCTAAACTTGACGATTTAACAGCATATTTCTGTGCATTAAGCCGTACTATACAAACGTGAAACAACCATCTGTCATGTGCACAACCCGATCCATATGAGCCGCGACCTTTTCACTGTGTGTCACAACAACAATTGTCAGATCATGCTCAGCGTGTAATTGATCGAGCAAGGCCAAAATTTCATCGGAAGTCGCACTGTCAAGGTTACCCGTTGGTTCATCAGCCAGAAGCAGCTTTGGCGACATCACCAGCGACCTGGCAAAGGCCACCCGCTGCTGTTCGCCACCAGACAATTGACCAGGTTTATGATCAAGCCGATGACCCAGACCAACAGCTTTTAGCATTTGCGTGGCCTTAGCTTGTGCCTCGGTTGCTGTAATACGGCTGATCAGGGCAGGCATCATGACGTTTTCCAAAGCCGTGAATTCTGGAAGCAGCTGATGGAACTGAAAAACAAAGCCGATACAACGGTTGCGAAATGCATCCAACTCCCCGGCAGAGAAATGGAAGATATCATCGCCTTCAAAGGAAATAGATCCTGAGGAAGGACGATCCAGCCCACCAAGCAAATGCATGAGCGTGGTTTTCCCGGCACCGGAGGATCCAACCACAGCAATACGCTCACCGGCGGAGATATCAAGATCAACCTGCTTGAGAACCTCCACGACACCACGGTCGGTGGTAAAGCTTTTGCTCAAATTACGGACAGTAATCATCAGCCTACTCATAACGCAAAGCTTCAGCCGGATCCATCTTGGCTGCGCGCCATGCGGGGTAAATTGTGGCCAAGAGAGAAATCGACATAGAAACGATGACAACGGCAACCACATCTTCCGAATTGACGACCGACGGGAAGTGCTCCATGCCGTAAACACTCTGATCAAAAATCTTGACGTGCAAAACATTTTCCAGCCACTTGATAAGAGGGTCAGCGTTCTTAGCCAAGATCAAACCCAGACCTGTCCCCAGCAAAGTGCCAAGCGTGCCGATAATCAAACCTTCAAACACAAAAATTTGCATGATGCTGCGGGCCGTCGCTCCCATAGAACGCAAGATCGCAATATCTCGGTGTTTTTCCATAACAACCATGATCAAAGTTGTCGCAATATTGAAGGCTGCAACCAGAACAATGATCCCCAGGACAATAAACAGCCCTAACTTTTCCAGACGAAGAGCCGACAGAAACGAGCCAAACATCTCTTCCCAGGAGCGGACCACGTAAGGAAATTTGTAGTCCTGTCGCAGAGTCTCGGCAACAGGTTGAGCCTGGTCAAAAGAATCAACTTCGACCTCAACCCCGCTGACCTTGTCGTTCAAGTCGAAAAAAGATTGGGCCACAGACAGGTTGATATAAGCAAAATAAGCATCGATAAAACCACCCCGCTGCTTAAAAATGCCGACGACTTCAAAGGGTTTCATTTTCGGAATCATGCCGAAGGGCGTGATCGTAAACATCGGCGGGATTACGTTGATCGAATCGCCGACCGCAACCCCGAGTGTGGTAGCGGTATCAAGCCCGATGAGGATCCCCGGCAAGGCCGACTCCCGTTCATAGATCAGAGCTTCAACCGCTTGATTATCCTGAGTCAGAAAGCTTTGCTGGAACACCTTATTATCGGGCTGAATACCCTTGACACTGACCGCCGCGACATTGCGATTGGAAAGAAGCATGGCTTCTTTGCTGACAAAAGGCGTTGCCGACAAAACGTGCACTGAGGCCGCCTTGGCTTTGGCAACAATCTCTTCCGGTGCGGCCAGCTCTTCCCCATGCTTCTGTACCAGCACGTGGGGGATATTACCCAGTATTTGCTGCCTGACACCATCGTGAAACCCGGTCATAACCGCCAGCACGACAATCAGGGCCGCAACGCCGAGAGTTATCCCGGCAATGGAGATGAACGAGATCACGGAAATAAACGTCTGTTTCCGTTTCGCTCTCAAATAACGCAAGCTGACAAAAAGTTCGTAATTCATTAAAAACCCTGGTACGCGGTACGCGGTAATGGGTATGCGAAAAGCGTAAAAAATCTTTTTCTCGTGCCTCGTCCCGCGCCCCTTGTTCCTGTCATTTCGCCTCCGGTCGCAACTGTGGAAAAAGGATGACGTCACGAATCGACTGCGAATTGGTCAGCAGCATCACCAGTCGGTCAATACCGATCCCCTCACCAGCCGTTGGCGGGAGACCGTATTCAAGAGCACGGATGTAATCTTCATCCATAGCGTGCGCCTCTTCATCTCCAGCTTCTTTTTCGACCAACTGCGTGGCAAAGCGTTCACGCTGATCATCCGGATCGTTCAACTCTGAGAAAGCATTTGCCAGCTCGCGTCCCACCACAAAGAGCTCAAACCTGTCGACCACCGTCGGGTCCTGATCGTTCTTGCGTGACAACGGAGATATTTCCGTCGGATATTGAGTAATAAAGGTCGGTTGCCACAGCTTAGGTTCGGCAACCTCATCAAACACCTCGGTCAGAAGTTTGCCGTAACCGATCTTGCGGTCAAGTTCCATGCCCAGGCTATCTGAATAGGCCAGCAGTTTCTCCCGATCATCAATATCTGTGGCATCAAGATCACTGTACTTGAGAACAGCCTCGCGCACAGTCAGCCGCTGCCAGGGTCGACTCAGATCAACTTCACGTTCGCCATAGGGGAACTGCAGGCTGCCGACCACCTGTTCGGCAAGATGACAGATCAACTCTTCAGTCAGATCCATCAGATCCTCATAGGTGGAGTAAGCCTGGTAAAATTCCATCATGGTAAATTCGGGATTATGTTGAATAGAGATTCCCTCGTTGCGAAAATTGCGATTGATCTCAAACACACGATCGAAACCACCGACAACTAGGCGCTTGAGGTACAGCTCAGGGGCAATTCGCAAAAACAGGTCCATCTTCAGCGTATTATGATGGGTGACAAACGGCCGGGCTGTGGCCCCACCGGCAATCGGCTGCATCATCGGTGTTTCAACTTCCAGAAAGTCCCGATCGACCATGTAATCACGAATCAGGGTGATGATCTGGCTGCGTTTTTTGAAAACTTCGCGCACATCGGGATTCACCATCAGATCAAGATAACGCTGACGATAACGCGTCTCGACATCGGTCAGGCCGTGCCATTTTTCCGGCAGCGGCAAGAGCGACTTGGTGAGCAACTGAATCTCGGAAGCTCGCAAGGAAAGCTCGTCCGTCTTGGTCCGGAAGGGTCGGCCTTTGATGCCAACAACATCACCAAGATCGAACTTTCGGAAAAGCTCGAAGCTCTCCTCGCCAACCTGGTTCTTTGCCACATAGACCTGAACTCGCCCGGCCCGGTCCTGAAGCTGTATAAAAGCCGCCTTGCCGAAGTCGCGCTTCGCCATAATCCGGCCAGCCACAGTGTAAACCTCTTCAATATTTTCCAAAGCGGCAGCGTCGTGCTCGGCATGCTGAGCGTGAATCTCACCGCTGGTCGCCGTAGCGACAAAACCGTTGGCAAACGGGTTCAACCCCTGTTTGCGCAAGTCATCAAGCTTGACTCTGCGTTGACTGATAATTTCGTTTGGGCTCTCTGAAGACATATAACGATCCTTCGACTCTTTGGTTAATTATCATTGTAAAACTGGAAAGCGATCACATTGCAGTAAACTTCAAGACCACTTATTTATCGTTGTTTCCTGGTCACATTGCAATTCGACGAGTTTATTGCATCAAATACGCTTCTATAAAACCATCAAGATCACCATCCAGAACCGCATCAGCATTGCCGACCTCATGGCCGGTACGATGATCCTTCACCATTCGATACGGATGTAACACGTAGGAGCGGATTTGGCTTCCCCAGGCGATGTCCTTCTTATCACCGCCTAACGTCTCGGCTTCGCTCGCCTTCTTGGCAACTTCCAACTCATAAAGTTGGGCCTTTATCTGCTTCATCGCCGTGGAGCGATTCTTATGCTGAGAACGCTGACTCTGGCAACTGGCGACGACACCTGTCGGAATATGCGTAATACGAATCGCCGAATCCGTCTTGTTGATATGCTGCCCACCGGCACCACTGGCGCGATAGGTATCAACCTTCAAATCCTTGTCTTGAATGTCAATCTCGATATCATCAGAGAGCTCCGGAAAAACAAAGACCGAGCAGAAAGAAGTGTGACGGCGCGCGTTTGAATCGAAAGGCGAGATACGAACTAGACGGTGGATACCTTTTTCAGCTTTTAGATAACCGTAAGCATAGGAGCCTTCAACCGTAAAGGTCACCCCTTTGGCTCCGGCCTCATCACCAGGCTGGTACTCAGTGATTTCAGACTTAAA
Source organism: Desulfuromonadales bacterium (assembly GCA_030145195.1). Lineage (GTDB taxonomy): Bacteria > Desulfobacterota > Desulfuromonadia > Desulfuromonadales > BM103 > JAQYVY01. Next base: position 14,917 of record JAQYVY010000028.1, read on the forward strand.
GCCCTTTCGCTCACACCATCGCAGGTACATCCTCAACAGAATTTCCGCCCAGTCCTGAGCTTCGGTGCCACCGGCCCCAGCATTAATACTGATGATGGCATTACTGACATCATGCTCACCGGAGAGCATGCGCGCAAACTCCATCTGCCCAAGGGTTTTCTCTATTCCAGGCAACACTTCGCGTATTTCGGCCAGAGACTCTTGGTCTTCGCTCTCTTCGCCGAGTTCAGCCAATACCTGCAAATCTTCCAGTTCAGCTGCAGCAGAGTCGAAATCCGTGACCTGCTTATGCAACAGCGTCCGCTCTTTCAAAACAACCTGTGCCTGCTCGTTATTATTCCAGAAATCAGGCTTGGTCACTTCTGCATCTAACTCGAAAACTCTTTCCCTTTTCGTATCAATGTCAAAGATACCTCCTCAGCTCTTCGAGCTTTTCCTGAAGGTTCTTCATTATTTCTTTTTCTTCACGGAACATGTTTGACTCCTCTACAGCAATAATCGAACTGCGGATTATACTCACAGAAAGCGACCATTACAAACTATATAAATCGTCGTCGGGTTTGAATTAACCAAACAACACAGACCAACAAAAAAGCGCTAGGGACCAGGTCACCCATCCGGGTATAAAAACCAGGTCTGGCTCCGAGTCCGACCTTAGCCGTCAGGTAGCTCGCTTCAAAGAGTTGCGATTGCTGCAGGATTATTCCAGATGGCGAAATAAAGGCTGAGACCCCGGTATTAGCGGCCCTCGCCACCCAGACTCGATTTTCAATCGCTCGGAAGCGCGCCATCGCCAGATGCTGCCAAGGTGCCGATGAGTCTCCAAACCAGGCATCGTTGGTAATATTCACCAGCAGATCGCTACCTTGGCGTACATACTCTCGAGCCAGTTCAGGGAAAACCACCTCATAACAAACCAGAACTCCGAGATGATGCCCATTCAGGGGCAAGGGTTTGATGTCTCCTGGAGAAAAGTCACCGATTCCGACCACCAGTTTATTGATAAAGGGAAGAAATCGGCCCAAGGGGACATATTCACCAAAAGGCACAAGATGAATTTTGTCGCTACGACCAAGACGTTTTTTTTCCGCAGACAAAAGAAAGGCACTGTTCAGATAAGTAACCTTTTCCGTTTCACGACGATAGGCTGGACCGCCGAACAACAGAGCGGCCCCAGTTTCATCGGTCAGACTCAGAACCGACTCAGACAGCTTACCGCCATCTTGAAAATAGAATGGCAGGGCCGCCTCAGGCCAGATCAAAAGATCGGTGGCGACGTCCCGTTCGGCCCGTAACGACAGGTCACGATAAACCTGCACCGTGTGCAACTGGTTGTCAGGATGCCATTTGAGGTCCTGCGGAATATTGCCCTGTACGACAACAGTACGCAACTGATCCGGTCGATCATCAAGGTTTTGGCTCAGGCACCAGTGACCATAGCCATAATTCAGGCAAACCAGAACAATGGCCGTGAGCAGAGGCCGTAGAGGGAAAGGCCTCGATAATTTTTGTTTCCACGTCAGGAGACATTCGCCAAGCGCAACATTGGTCAACACCAGAAGAAAGCTCACGCCATAAACACCAAACAGATCCGCGGACTGAATCACCGTCAGCCAACCCTGCTGAGAATAACCAAGAGTGGCCCAGGGGAAACCGGTCAAAGCGAACTCACGCAAGAATTCAAGAGCGACCCAGAGTACCGGAAGTGTCAACGCAAAAGAGTAATTTTTGAATTCCTTGAGCCGACATGCAGCCCAGGTCGCTGTCCCCCAAAAAAGCGCCAGATAACCGGCCAGGAGCAGATAAAGAACGAGAGACAAGGCTAACGGGAGATGACCGTAACTGGTCATAACAATGTTAACCCAGTAGAGTACGGCAACAAAAAAAACCAGACCAGCAACAAAGCCACTCTTAAAAGGGCGCTGGCGCATAACCAGGATTAATGGGACAAGACCGAACCATGCCACCAGAGGGAAATCTGGCCGGGGAAAAGCGCTCGCCAGAAGCAATCCAGATAGGGCGCTGACCCAGGTTACGCTATCAGTAAAAAAACGACGCATATCACGCGTCGCCAAGAGCGGTTTTTGATTCGCGCCAAACCCGAACCCGGACAATCTTGCGTTCATCCGACTCCACGACCATAAGAACCAAGCCGTTATCACTAATCTTTTCACCGACCTGCGGAACGCTTCCCAGCAGGTGGAAGAGATAACCGCCGACTGTATCGAATTTATCACGCGGAATTTCTATATCGTAATACTCTTCCAACTCCTCAACATTGACCCTGGCATCCACCAGCAGAGAGCCATCCTCCTGAGGTTGCAGCCACTCGACATCGAGGTCGTATTCATCCTGGATATCACCAACGATCTCTTCCAAGAGGTCCTCGATAGTAATCAGGCCCGAAGTGCCGCCATATTCGTCTACGGCAATGGCCATATGCACCCGCAGGACACGAAATTCCTTGAGCAACTCATCAATACGCTTGGTCTCTGGAATAAAATAAGGCGTACGCATCACCTCGGTCAAAGCCAGAGACTCATCACTTGCGCCCCAGTTGCGCAACAGATCCTTAGCATAAACAACCCCGATAATGTGATCGGTGGTGCCCTCGTAGAGAGGAACCCTGGAATGCCCGTACTGGATGATCAATTCCAGGAACTCACTCAAGCCAGCATCAGCAGAGCAACAAACCATATCGGTGCGAGGGACCATGACTTCACGAACTATGGTGTCGCCAAAGTCGAAGATCGACTGCAGCATATCGCCTTCGGATTCATTCAGGATCCCCTCTTCTTCAGAGCTGTTGATCGCCTCCTGCAACTCTTTTTCAGTCAAGGCACGAGACTGACCACCTAGCATACGGCGTAATACTGACATAAAGGTATTGGGTTGAGGTTTACTCTCTTCTTCCAGCGACACTTCTTACCTCTCTAATAACTTGTCAAACTTAAAGCCATTAAGAGCCTGAAGAATTCAGGCTAATGAAAAGCCAGATGCATGATCAGGGTTGTAAAGATACCGATCAGACTGCCAGCAACAATTTCCATGAAATTGTGAACGCCCAGCAAAACCCGGCTCTGCGCGACCAACGCGGCCAACAACCAGGCCAGGAATATAAACAACATGCCGATTTCCGCAAAAGCCACCGAGGTGGCAATGGAAAAAGCGACTCCGGCATGACCGCTGGGCATGCCGCCATGCAAGGGAGTCCCTTGACCAACTCGGGCTTTAATCAGAATGACCAATAAAACAACAACAATAACCGAAATAATGGCCAGGTTACTGGTCGTTCGCATGAAGACCTGATCAAGGGCAACCTCTGGAGCGAACAGAAAACGAGAGATCGCCAGATATCCGAGCACTACCGCACCGACACTTGCCAGAAGAACAGCACCGGCAGCGACATCCTTGGCGCGGCGGGCAAGGGGATGAAATTCCGGTGAGACCAGATCGACAATCACTTCAATTGCGGTATTAACCAGTTCGGCAAAGAGGACCAGAGTAATGGCCAAGGCCAGGAGGGAAAATTCCTGCAACGACAGCCGTAACACCAAAGCGGCAACCAGCACCAAAATGGCAGCCACCAGATGAAAAAACATGTGTCGTTGCGTCTTGGCCGCCCAGAGAATCCCCTCAATAGCGCAATTTAAGCTACCGATAAACCCATCAGGCTTTGTTGGCTCACCTTTCATCCGGCAAAAACTCCTCGCGGATCAAGGTAAAAACTTCCTGCTCTCGGGCCTGCATCCGTTGGGCTTCGGCAGCCGTCCCCCGTTCATGGTCATAACCAAGCAGGTGCAAGATACCGTGCAATAGCAGAAAGTAGAGTTCACTCTCAACCGTCGTCCCAGCCTCAGCAGCATCACGAGCAGCAGTTTCGGCAGAGATTACCACGTCACCAAGCAGATCCGGTTGAACACCGCCCCCCTCGCCCTCCTGCATGGAAAAAGAGATGACGTTGGTTGGACGATCCTTTTGTAGATAATCCCGGTTAATTTCCTGAATCTGCGCGTCGTCAACAATCAGGACGGACAATTGAGCCTCAGGACATTCCGAGGCGCTTAAGATCCTCTGTGCCACTTTTCTTAGGGGGATCTTTAGGACCTTTATCTTCTTTTGTTGATTTTCGATCGCTATTTTCATCATTTTTTTTCTGAACCTTTTCGTTCTTCTGGCCCTTGTCGAGAGTGCGCTCTTTGCTCACTGGTTCTGGATAATCAACCCGGCAGTGAAAAATCCCGCCCAGCACAAGAGTAAAACTCTTGGCAATATTGTGCATATCTTTAAGGGTCAATTCACATTCATCCAACTGTCCGTCGATAAAAATATTGTTGATAATCTTTTGTACCATCCCCTGCACACGGGCTGGCGTCGGATCGGTCAAGGTGCGACTGGCGGCCTCCACGGCATCTGCAAGCATGATCAACGCAGCCTCTCTGGTTTGCGGCTTTGGCCCTGGATAACGATAATCCCGTTCGTCAATTTGTTCGACACCAGGATCAGCTTTACTTTTTGCCTTGTCATAGAAGAACTTCATCAGGCTGGTGCCATGGTGCTGACGGATAATATCACCAAGGGCCTCACCGAGACGTTTTTCTCTGGCCATCTCAACCCCATCCTTGACATGAGCCATCAAGACCAGTGCACTCATCGATGAGGCAAGTTTATCGTGCCGGTTCTCCTGAGCACCGATATTCTCTATAAAATAAAGTGGTTTCCGAGTTTTTCCGATATCATGGTAATAGGCAGCAACCCTGACCATCAAAGGATTGACCCCAATATTTTCCGCCGCCGCCTCAGATAAATTACCAACAATAATCGAGTGGTGATAGGTGCCCGGTGCCTGCACCATCAAGTCCCGAAGGAGCGGATTATTCATGTTGGCCAGTTCCAGCAACTTAATGTTGGTGGTGTAGCGGAAGAGCGACTCGATCAGCGGCACGACCCCGGTTACCACCACCGCCGCCGCCAAACCACCGGAAAAGCTGAACAGCAGTTTATAGATCAACTGCAGATCGAACGGTTTACCCGTCATGAGGTGTAAAGCAAAAATCAGCACGAAATTAAACATGCCCAAGCGCAGGCCCGCGCGAAAAAGCGAGGAGCGTTCGGTGACATGCCGCACCCAATGGGCTCCTGACAAGCTAGAGAGGAAGGCAAACAGCATAATGGCAAAGCTGTTGCCGAACAGAAACCCCGTAGTGATCGACGATAGAATCGCAAATATCAGAGAAATTTCCGAGTTCAAAACGACACGCACCAACATGGTGCCAACTGCAAACGGGAAAATATAGTAATAGGCCGTTTGCTCAACGTAGGGGAAGGAACTGCTCAAAGCTGACGAAATAAAAATGGAAATCTTCAAGACCAGAATTTGGCCAACAAAAGCTGTCGCAAGAAAAATCAAATCTTGATTTTTCGGATTGTACTTTCGAATATTACGCCGCGCAAAAGTGTGTACAAAATAGATCAACAAAAAGATGCTGAATAATAGCCCCATGGCACTGCGCCACAATGCAACATTATTGTCATCATCCTGTAGCGCACCAAGTTTCTTGACCTGTTCAGCACTGATTCGATCGCCCTCACGGACAATCATTTCGCCTTTTTTAACCTGAACCAAAACCGGTTTGACCTCGTCCCGCACAGCCTGCTTGCGCAACTCGGTTTCATTTTGGTTGAAGGAAATATTGGGTCGCAACAACGGCAACATGATTGACAGCAAAACCTGTTGCTGACTCTTGGAAAAGCTGGAATCAGCGATAGCCGCCCTCAGCAGATCCTGAAGCCCACCCAGACCGACAACCTTGTCACGGCCGCTATCGAGCGTCTCTGACTGATTAGCCAGAGAGCGAAAGATCACGCCTCGACTGCGGTCGGCCTCGAATAACTTGAGGTTGCCCGCAACTTTCTGTCGATAGATTTGTGAAACCAGTGTCTGTACCTGTTTTTTCACATCCTCCTGGGTTGTCAGTTCCATCAGAGCGGTTAAGCCCTTACTTTTGACTTTAACACCAAAACCATCAGTCAGCTCTGCAATCAATTGATCCGCCGAAACTTCAGGGGAATCTTCGCCGCGAAGAAAGAGTAATATCTGATCAATCTGATCGGCAACCGACAAGGCTGTCGCTGAATCGAAATCATACAGTTGAGGGACAGCTTTTTCAGCTTCAACGCGTTTCTGCTCGGTCAGGACTTCATCTGGAATCAGCAAATCACGCGGTGCCTTGATATCACGCGGAGCAACATCACCCGATGAAAAATCTGTCGGTGTCAACGCACCCTTCGGTACAATAATAAAAGCCAACAGCGCAATGAGCAGCAACAACAAGAGTGATCGCTGCATTTTTTCATTACCGAGCAGAAAAGGCTTCGAGACTGCCTTTGAGGAATGTTTCCCGACAGTGGTTACTTCTTGTCTACGTTCAGGTTTGAGCATCTAGTGTCCTGCTAATTTAATCGATGAGACATCGACTAATCGCGGTTGTAACGATCGTAGGCTTCGACAATGGCCTGCACAATGGGATGACGAACCACGTCGAGAGAGCTGAAGCGGATGAAACTGACACCAGCGACCCGGTCAAGCACAGCGGTCGTCTGAATCAGGCCAGAGGTGCTTCCACTCGGCAGATCAATTTGTGTGATATCACCGGTAATAACCGCCCGGCTACCAAAACCAAGCCGGGTTAAAAACATCTTCATCTGTTCAGGAGTCGTATTCTGAGCCTCATCAAGAATAACGAAGGCATCATTCAGGGTGCGCCCACGCATAAAAGCCAGAGGCGCGACTTCAACAACGCCGTTATCAATCAACGCCTGGCCGCGATCAAAATCCATCAGATCATAAAGTGCATCATAAAGCGGTCTCAGGTACGGATTGACCTTTTCGGCAATGTCCCCCGGCAGAAAACCAAGCTTTTCACCCGCTTCAACGGCTGGACGAACCAGAATAATCCGGCTGACCTCTTTCTTTTTCAACATCGCAACGGCCATCGCCATCGCCAGATAGGTTTTACCGGTTCCAGCCGGTCCTATGCCGAAAACCACATCGTTACCACGCATAGCATCGAGATAGGCCTTTTGCGCGAGCGACTTGGGAGCGATGGCTTTGTTACGAGAAGATACGATGATGGTGTCGAGAAAGATATCAGTCAGTTTCGCCGTGGCATCCATCTTCAAGATGCGTTCTGCATACTCAATATCAGGGGGGCGCAAGGAGAAGCCACTAGCGAGCAACCGGCTCAGTTCACCGAGCAGACGAACAGCATGATCAAGAGGATCCGTGTCACCCTCCAAAAGAGCGGTAGTTCCCTTGGAACTGATACGAACGCCAGTCAGGCGCTCGATCTGTTGCAAATGCCGGTTTTGTTGCCCGAAAAGAGCATGTGCCAGTTTGGGATCTTCTGGCGAAAAGCTCTGCCGTTTTAAATGATCGTCCAAATAAGTAAACCTTTGTTTATACGGTTCCAGAAGCCTGCAACTGCATTCATTCCAGATGTTTCTCGGGAAGCACAAGCAGTACTCAAGTTTGCTAAAATACCACTACGGGCAAAGCAAATCAATTGCATCAACTGATCCTGATCAAATGAGCGGTAAAAAGAGGTTCCAATTTTATCCTGATGTGCTATAAGAAAGTCCTCATAACAGCTACGGCAAACCACAATTCAGCTACCTTAGAAAGGGGCAAAACCATGAGTGAAATTGTAGACATCTATGCTCGCGAGATTCTTGATTCACGCGGCAACCCGACAGTTGAAGTAGAAGTTTATCTGGAGAGCGGTGTCATGGGTCGTGCAGCCGTACCAAGCGGTGCCTCAACCGGAGAGCGCGAAGCACTGGAGTTGAGAGACGGCGACAAGACACGTTATCTCGGCAAGGGCGTTCTCACCGCCGTCAAAAATGTCAACGAGGTCATTGCCGAGGCACTGCTCGGCTGGGAAGCCTCCGACCAGACCGGTATCGACCAAAAGCTTCTGGACATGGACGGTACAGACTTTAAAAGCAATCTGGGCGCAAATGCTCTGCTCGGCGTTTCACTCGCTGTCGCCAAGGCGGCCGCCGAAGAATCCGGCTTGCCACTCTACCAATATCTAGGTGGTTCCAACGCCAAAGAGCTGCCCGTGCCAATGATGAACATCATCAACGGTGGCGAGCATGCTGACAACAATGTCGATATTCAGGAATTCATGATCATGCCGGTCGGTGCCGATTCCTTCAAGGAAGCGTTACGGATGGGTGCCGAAATCTTCCATGCCTTGAAGAAAGTCCTCAAGGACAAAGGCTATAACACCGCAGTTGGTGATGAAGGTGGCTTCGCCCCCGACCTGAAGAGCAACGAAGAAGCTCTTGCAGTGATCGTGGACGCCATCAAAGCCGCCGGTTACAAGCCGGGCAAAGATGTCCTGCTGGCCCTCGACGTCGCCGCCAGCGAGCTGTACAAGGATGGTACATACATCCTCGCGAATGAAGCTCAGCCTAAGAAAACCGCTGCAGAGATTGTCGATTTCTATGCTGACCTGGTCGACCGCTACCCGATCATTTCTATCGAAGACGGCATGGCTGAAAACGATTGGGATGGTTGGAAACTGATGACCGAGAAGCTTGGCGACAAAATTCAGATCGTCGGCGACGACCTGTTTGTCACCAACACCAAGATCCTCAAAGAAGGCATCGACAAGGGTATCGCCAATTCCATCCTGATCAAAGTCAACCAGATCGGCACCCTGACGGAAACTCTGGATGCCATTGAGATGGCGAAACGGGCGGGCTACACCGCCGTCATTTCGCATCGCAGTGGTGAAACCGAGGATACCACCATCGCTGATCTCGCCGTCGCCACCAACGCTGGCCAGATCAAGACCGGTTCACTCTGCCGCACCGACCGCGTCTGCAAGTATAACCAACTGCTGCGCATCGAAGATGAGCTGGGAGATGTCGCGCAGTTCAGAGGCGAAGAAGTCTTCTATAACATCAGATAAGCAACGCAAAACACACGCACCCAAAAGCCCGGATCGGTCATGATCCGGGCTTTTTTATGTTCCTGGCATTCAACTAACAGGGTTACCCGTACTCAGCCCTAAGAGTTTTCGCCTCCACCCCACCGGGAGTCAACACGACGATCAATCAGATAATTACTTCCAGGTAAACTCTTGACGTAATCTTTGATCTCCGTAGCGACCCGGGCAATTTCAATGGGCGACGTGAAAGCCCGCTGGACATCGGAAACCACCGCGATGGAAATCGACATAATCTGAAATCGACGTTTCACGCCGTAACGATCAGTCCCTTCGATATAACCTTTATCGCGATCCTCTTCATGATAGTGCTCGACAATCAAACGATCAAATTCCTGAATAATCGATTGGCAGACCTGCTCAGCCATACCTGGAGAAGTGATTAAAACAAAATCGTCACCACCAATATGACCGACAAAATCCGTTTCTTCGGCGAAAGCATCCTTTGCATGATAGATAATCTCGCCAGTCATCTTGATCAGATCACTGCCTTTGGCGTAGCCATATTTATCGTTATAAGCTTTAAAATCATCAAGATCGATGTAACAAAGCGCAAACTTCTCGCTTCGGTCCATCTTTCCTTTAAGCACCTGCTCAATAGCGATATTGCCCGGCAAACGCGTTAGAGGGCTGGCGTCAAGATAACGTTGCTGACTGTCCTTGATCTTACGCATCATCTCCTGGATCTCGAGTTCCAGGCCATCGCACATCGGTGAATAGGCATCGGCGGAGATATCATCCAGAACAACATCACCAAGATACCTGGTCGCTTGCCGCAGACGATCAACAAAACATGTTGCCCGATGAACAGCAAACGTCATCCCAACCAAGCCCCCGAGGAACCCGACAAGACCGAGAGCCAGCACCAACAGCTGACCGTTTCGTACATAAGCAATAATTGCCGCCGGATGAGATGACTCAATTGCATCAGCCGACAAGGAATCAGCAACGACAGGTTGTGGCGCAACCTTTTCCAGTTGATCAACCGTTTTTTCAAAAACGGCCAGGGTCACCAAGAACGCCAGCAGGAAACCGACGGACATAACCAGAAAAGGCACTAGAATATTGCGTATCAAGGTAAAGCGCATAAAAATCCCGTCAGTTTATTGGCTTGCTCGCAGCAACAGAGAAAACAACCCAACTTACTGATCACCCTCCTCTTGCTTGAACCAACGGTCAAACCAGGTTCGATGATCCTTTTCAGCAAGGATTCTCAGATCATTGGGGCCAAGCCAGACCCCGCCACACCCCATGCACTTATCCATCGGCACACCGCGGAAATTAATCGCATCAATCGGATCTCCACACTTCGGACAGCGGTTCAGACAATGCTTACGAATCAATTTCTCGCGAGTTTTTATCTTTATCTTCTCGATCAGTTCCTTTTCAAGGTCATGAAAGTATTTGTTCTCAATCGCTCGCTTACGCTCTTCCCAAGCATCAGTCATAACAACACCTCCCTAGCAGCCTGTCCATTGATAGTCCATCAGGCTGCAAGAACCAGAAATTTCTTTAATTATAACGTGCATTTGAAAGACAGCAACCCACACCCTAAATACAGCAGTTGCGAACGAAAAAAGTTCAATCCAAACGAAGTTGTCCGGCACCATAAGCGGCCCCCTTACCCGTGCCAAACAGAGCTGCAGTAGCGAGCACCCAATCGATTTCCTCCAGAGTCGGCCCAGCCAGAGTCATTTGACCAACAATCCCGCCCAGTGCTTGATTCTGGCCAGCACTGAAAGAGCGCCAATCATACCAACGCAAAGCCTTGGCAACAACATCGACCCCCTCTGCCGCAGCGAGTAAAGGGGCAGGGTCATCAACAACCTCAATGCCGCAATGCGCGTGGAGCATAGAGGTTACCCGTCGCAAAAGAAACGGAAAGACCTGTTTAAAAGACGGTCTCCGCAGCGGCTTGCCGCCAACCAGCAATCGGGTTGGGGTGGCGAATTCAAGGGTCAAATTATCGTATGTAGGCAAATGAGTGTCAATCCACCAATCGAGAGTCAGAATGTTCGGCGAGAAAACGTCAAACAGATTCTCTTTCCGCCAAACTGTTTGTGATGATAAATCAGCAGCCACACTTTGTATTTCCGTAACCTCGTAAGTCCCATTGCCATCGACCAGACCAAGAGGACCAAGATGAATGAGGCTTCGCGAAAAATCGTAGACTGACGAAATCCCGGTGCCAAGCAACAGCACCTCTAACTCGACTCTTTCACCAATATCGACAACCCGCTCTTGGACAAAGGGCCATTGCAAAACGAAAGCAGGTGCGGGCTTCTGAAATTTGCGCAATGCCACCGGGTCATTGCTCAACAGCGGTTGAAACAAACAGTTCCAGCGAGACAAATCGTCTTTGCTGTGACCTTCAAGCGTTTGCCGTCCAGCCAGACGCAACCGTTGCCTTAAGCCGAGCCAAACAGCTGGATTCAGGAGACAAGGGGATATAAAATCAAGCACGAAGCGCAAGCGGACAAAATCAACCTGCGACAATGTTTCGGGTCTGGGCAGCACCAAGAGAAGATCCTGTCTGTTAATATTGTAGTCAACCGGCAATTCTGATAAAGTCCGCGCAGAATCGCAGGGTATCCAGCCAGACAAAACAGCGACTCATCATACTAAGGCTGCATCAATGAAGCCGCAACCTCCGAGCCAAAAGAGTTTACCATACTATGTTCAAGTTTGAATTGCTTGCCAAAGACCAAAAGACCCGTGCACGACGAGGCCGTGTGACAACTCCCCACGGTAGCATTGAAACGCCGATCTTTATGCCGGTTGGAACCCACGGAGCCGTCAAGGCGATGACTCCGGCCCAGGTGGACGAAACCGGAGCCAAGATCATCCTCGCCAACACCTACCACCTGCATCTCAAACCAGGTGAAAATTTAATTCAAAAAGCCGGTGGCCTCCATAAGTTCATGAACTGGCCAAAACCAATTTTGACCGACAGCGGAGGCTTTCAGGTTTTTTCGTTGCCGGGCAAAGAGATCACGGATACCGGGGTCTTTTTCAAGCACGAGGTCAGCGGTGAACGAATATTTCTCGGCCCTCGTGAGGCGACGATGATTCAGAACGCTCTTGGTGCCGATATCATCATGGCCTTTGATGAATGCATCCCCTACCCGGCCACTCACGACTACACCCGCAAATCAATCAACAAGACCCTGCGCTGGGCCGAAGAGTGTCTGAAGCATCACAGTCGCGAAGACCAGGCGCTGTTTGGTATCGTTCAGGGCAGCACTTTTGATGACATGCGCCGGGAATGCGCCCAAGCTCTGACCGCCATGGACTTCCCAGGCTATGCCATTGGTGGCGTCAGTGTCGGTGAGGGTCTGGAACTGCTCAAGAAAGTCGTCGACTATACGGAACCTTACTTACCAGAGGATAAACCCCGCTACCTGATGGGAGTCGGCCTGCCAGAAGACATTCTGGAAAGCATTGAGCGCGGCATGGACATGTTCGACTGCGTCATCCCAACCCGCTATGCCCGGAGCGCGACCCTCTTTACCAGCCGTGGCAAAATCCGCCTGACCAACCGGCGCTACCGTCGCGATTTCTATCCCGTTGACGCTTCTTGCGATTGCTACTGCTGCAAAAATTTCACCCGCGCCTATCTTCATCATCTCTTCAACGCCAACGAAGTTCTTTCGGCAACACTGTCTGCGATCCATAACGTGCATTTTTATCTCGACATGGTTGCCAAAGCGCGCGTGGCGATTGAAGCCAACGACTATACCAACTTCAAGGCGGAGTTCCTTGAGGAGTATCTTCGTGAGGATGGTAAAAAGGGGCACTGACGGGAATCACTTCAACCTGCAGAGTTTTAGACATGACCGAAGAATCCCACTCTATCGGAATTAATGCCAAGCAGGGCAAACAGCTCTACAAGGCTCTGACCGCAACAATTGATGAGCTTTTCCAGGTTATTCTCGACCCGGATATGCAGGTTCTGCGTTCAGTTTTGAAGAACCAGAACCTGAACGAAGATCACCTGCTGGCCCTGCTCAAACGCCACGATCTCACAGAGGATCTGCTCAAAGCCATATACCAGCTGGAAAGATTCAAAGGCAGTCATCGCCTCAAAGTTGCCTTGGTAAAAAACCCCAACACACCGGGTCCGGTCGTGGTGGCGTTGCTACCACACCTCCATCTGTTTGAGCTGGTTGATCTCTGTATGATCCCAGGGGTAACACCGGACCAGAAGTTCGCCGCCGAGCGTGCGATTATACAGCGACTACCAACCACAGAACTGGGCAACAAGATGACCCTGGCTCGTCGGGCGACAGCCACAGTCGTTGGTGAGATCCTCAAAGGAGGAGAAACCCCGTTGGTGGAGATTTGTCTTAACAACCCGCGCCTGCGAGAAGTCGCCATTTTACAATTTATCAGCGGTGCCACGTCTTCGGCAGAAACCCTTTCCATCGTCGCACGAAATTCCAAATGGAAACTGCGACCCAACCTAAGACTCGCCATCCTCAAAAACCGCCGAACCCCGCCCATCTGGTACACCCTTTTCCTGCCTCAGCTACGCATCCCGGAGGTACGAAATTTGCTGGCATCTCGACGACTCAATCCGTCACAAAAAAAACTCGTCCAAAACGAGCTTAAAAAACGGGGGGGAGGATAACTGAACACCTGGGGGAAAGTTGCCGCCGAGATGAAATCGCACTTGGCCAGATCAAGCCTCTCAGACCATAGCTGAATCACAACGATGTATCTGTAAAAAAGAAGAAACTAGCGAGCAACAATCAAGCTGTTCGGGTAACCGTTCGCTTCGATTTTCATCAGTGCATCGTTTGCCTGGGCTAAAGAGTTATAAAGGCCGACGCGAACGCGGTAAAAGATCCGCCCGTCGACCAGAGCTTCGACAACGACAGCACTTCCGTATTGTTTTTGCAGCTTTGCCGACAAGCGATAGGCATTCTCTTTGATGGTGAAAGCTCCAACTTGCACCATAAACGAGCCAAGGTCGTAATTCTCCGGCTGGCGATATCGGGCCACCTGCCCACCCTCGCCGGCTTCTTTATAACCGAGAGCCTCGATTCTGACCGGAGCCGTTCCCGGACCAACCACACCCAACTCCTTGGCCGCAGAATAAGAGAGATCAATAATCCGGCTCCTGACGAACGGGCCGCGATCATTCACTCGTACCACGGTCGAACGCCCATTGTTAAGGTTTGTCACCTTCAAATGAACGTTCATCGGCAAAGTTTTATGCGCGGCAGTCATGGCGTACATATCGTAAGTCTCGCCATTGCTGGTTTTACGACCATGAAATTTCTTGCCGTACCAACTGGCAAGACCCTCATCGACGAAACCATTCGCCGAAGGGATGGGTTGATAACGTTGGCCGTTGACCTCGTAAGGCTTCTGGGTTGGTTTGAGATTCGGCTGGGAGGGGGTATCGATAACGCGAGTATGGTAAGTCGGCGTGCCGCAAGCAGCCAGCAGCAACACCGCTAGGAGTAGACAACTCTTTTGTATAAATTTTACCATGAGAATATTGATAGTGGATGAGCCTCATTAAGTCAACAGGATCTAGCCCCGACCATCAGCATTCTTCGTAATCCTTAAGAAAGCCCTCCACCTCAGTTAAAGTGGGAATCGCTGTTCGACCGCCCAAAGCACGCGTTTTAAATGCGGCACAGGCGGTCGCGAAACGTACGGTTTTTGGCAATGGCCAATTCTGCAGCAAGCCATAAATATAGCCGCCATGGAAGACATCCCCACAGCCGGTGGTATCAACAACCTTAACCCTGAAAGCCGTTTGACGAAAGACAAAACCATCCGCGCTAAGACTCACACTGCCTGCTGTGCCCAAGGTGACCGTGACCGCTCGCGCCCCGTAAACAGACAGGCATTTCAATGCAGCTTCCGGGTCATCACGTTTGATAAACTGACAAGCAAATTTTTCACTGACGACCAGGTGGTCGATCAGCGGTAGCAACGCTTCCATCCCAGAACGGAAGGTCCCGGCATCAAGAACGGTGATAACCTTTTGTTCCTGGGCCAGTCTTGCCGCAGCAATGGCCGACTCAAGATGTAAGCCGTCCAGGTGCAGGATCCGCACAGACTCAAAATTCTCGGCCTGAAATGTTTTCGGCACCGCAAGTTGGGCCGTACCCCGATGCCAGAAAATATTGCGATGGCCGTCAGCATCGACAGCAATGAAGGCCACTTGGCTAGAAGCCCCGGGTACTTGCACCAGATGCGTACAATCAACCTTTTCCGTCAATAAACCCTGACGAATCTTCAAGCCGAAGTCATCATCACCGACCGCACCGATCATCCTCACTGACACACCTAACCGCGCCAGAGTAACCAGGGCTGTCGCAACAGGACCGCCGCCCTGAACCAGCAGAGAATTTAACTCCGCTTTCTGATCAAGCTCAGGATAGCATCCCACCTGCCCCAGGATATCCAGAGAACATTGTCCCAACCCTGCCACTTGAGGATTCATGATCTCAGCCCCGAGTCCTTAAAACAACACGGGGACAGAAAATGCATTCTGTCCCCGGAGATAAAAATCTTATGGCTCAACAAAACAAATTATTCTTCGATGACCGACATGGCCCTGAATTTCTGGTAGCGCTGTTCAACCAATTCTTCAGGTGAAAGTTTCTGTAGTTCAGCCAGATGTTTTTTAAGATAACTCTTCACCTGGGCTGCCGCCGCAACATGATCGGTATGCGCACCGCCAGCGGGTTCAGGAATGACATCATCAATAATCATGCCGAGAGCATCGATATCCATCGACGTTAACTTCAACGCCTCAGCGGCCTCTGGGCCTCGGGTGCCGTCACCCCAGAGAATCGCGGCACAGCCTTCAGGCGAGATGACGGCATAAACAGAGTACTGCAGCATCATCACCTTGTTACCCACAGCAATCGCCAGAGCGCCACCGGAACCGCCTTCACCGGTCACAGTAACAATGATAGGGACAGTCAAAGCGGCCATCTCGCGCAGATTGCGGGCAATCGCCTCCGCCTGACCGCGTTCCTCGGCACCAATCCCAGGAAAAGCTCCTGGCGTATCAACAAAGGTAAAGATCGGCAGGCCAAACTGTTCCGCCATCTGCATAACTCTCAGCGCCTTGCGATAACCTTCGGGATTGGGCATACCAAAGTTACGATAGACCTTTTCTTTGGTGTCGCGACCTTTTTGATGGCCAATAACAACACACGGTTCACCATCGAGACGAGCAAAGCCACAAACTAGCGCCGGATCGTCACGAAAGTTTCGATCACCATGGACTTCAAACCAGTCGGTGAAAATATGTTCGACATAATCGAGGGTGTGCGGACGGACCTGATGACGGGCCAATTGAGTCCTCTGCCAGCGGGTCAGGTTAGAAAATATTTCGTCACGTAATTTCTCAGACTTTTTCTCTAATTTCTTGATATCAGAAGAAAAGTCCACACCGTCCGTAGAGTAGTCGCGAAGCTCTTTCAGCTTCTGTTCAAGTTCAGCCAACGGCTTCTCAAAATCTAAAAAAAACTGCATGTACAGGCTCCTGTCAATTTCACTAACGTGTCTCTATAGGGAAACCAGTATCCACCTAAAGTTACCATGCGGACACCAATGTTCAACCAGAGGAATCAGACCTATTCAAAAGTAACCACATTATAACCGAACAACTTCTCAACGTCATCCATCATTTCGTCACTCGCCTGAAGACGAAGGCTATCAGGCAATAATATCACTGTTTCGCTACGATTGGGGATGACTAGATGAATCATCGGTTCACATTCACCACGATAACGAGTCATGATGCTCTTGAGAGCACGCAACTGGCTTTCATCCAGGCCGGGAGTCGTTAAGCGGAAGTGAATCAGCTTGGTCAGTTTCTCCTGAACATCTTTCAGAATGAGGACCTCATTGACCAAAAGTTTACAGGCTTCCTCGCCGATATCCAAAGTACCTCTGACCAGTAGCGGTTCCTCACTGTTGAGCAGATCAGCCGCCATCGTATAAGTTTCAGGGAAAACCACCATCTCGACAAAACCGCTCAGGTCTTCGAGAGTGACGAACGCCATACGGTCGCCCTTACGTGTATTGAGCAGCTTAATGCCAGTAACAATGCCGCAGACACTAACCTCTTCCTTGTCTCTGCGCTCAATCAGGTCTGCAGTACTGCAGGTACTGAAACGTTTGATCGTTTCGCTGTGCCGTGCCAGAGGGTGACCCGTAATGTAAAAACCGATCGTTTCCTTCTCGTTGGTCAAGAGGACATTTTCTGGCCATTCTTCGACGTCTGGCAGTTGACCGTAGGCCTGGCCGTTATGGGTCACAATCTCCTCAGTGCCAAACAGTGACTCCTGACCCGACTCTTTTTCCCGCTGAAACTTTTGTCCGGCATCCATAGCGTCTTCATAACCGGCCATGAATTGCGCGCGTTTAGCATTTAATGAGTCGAAAGCACCACACTTTATCAAGGCTTCGACAACACGCTTATTGACTCGGCGTAAATCAACCTGCTCACAGAAATCGTGTAAAGTCTCAAACGGTTTTTCCTGTCGCGCTTCAACGATCGCATCAATGGCGGCCTCTCCGACACCCTTAACAGCACCCAGACCAAACCGGATAGCATTATCATGGACCGTAAAGTCCCAAGTAGAAGCATTAATATCAGGCGGAAGAATTAAAACATCCATATTGCGGATTTCATTAATATTCTTGATAACCTTATCGGTGTTCTCCATGTCCTCGGTCATCAGTGCCGCCATAAACTCCACCGGATAATGCGCTTTAAGGTAGGCCGTCTGATAGGCGATATAGGCATAGGCGGCCGAATGCGACTTGTTGAAACCATACTCGGCGAACTTTTCCATCAGATCAAAGACCGCTTCGGCCTTCTTGGTATCAAGCTTATTCTCCTTAGCACCGTCGAGGAAGATTTTCTTCTGTTTAGCCATCTCCTCGGCTTTTTTCTTACCCATGGCTCGCCGTAGCAGGTCGGCGCCGCCAAGGGTGTAGTTACCCAGCACCTGGGCAATCTGCATGACCTGTTCCTGGTAGACAATAACACCATAAGTGTCGGCGAGAATCGGTTCCAGTTGGGGGAAGTCGTAGGTGAAGTCCTCGACCCCATGTTTCCGTTTGATAAAAGAGTCAACCATACCCGACCCGAGAGGACCAGGCCGATAAAGAGCCACCATCGCAATCAAATCTTCAAAACAGGAAGGTTTGAGCTTAATCAGGTACTCCTTCATACCTGAGGATTCAAGCTGGAATACGCCGGTGGTTTCGCCGTGACTGAGCAACAGGAAGGACACTTCATCATCCTGAGGAATCAGGTCCAGATCAAAATCAGCATCTTTCCCTTCACGAATCAATCGCACCGCATTATCGATAACAGTCAAAGTTTTCAAACCGAGAAAATCGAATTTAACCAGACCAATCTTCTCGACAAAACCCATATCGAACTGCGTCACCTGACCATGCGACTTCGGATCAACATATAAAGGCAAGTACTCCGTTAGCGGCTCAGGCGTCACCACAACGCCCGCAGCGTGAGTCGATGCATGGCGGGTCAGGCCTTCGAGCGACAAAGCCACGTCGAACAGTTTTTGAACCCGGGAATCCTTTTCGATCAGTTCGCGCAGCCGGGGCTCCTGCCTCTGCGCGTCTTTTAAGGTCACCTTCTTGCCGGTTGGGTTGGGAATCAACTTGGCAATGGTATCAACTTCGCCGTAAGGCATCCCCATGCCGCGCCCGACATCACGAATAACCGCACGCGCCAACATTGAACCGAAAGTGATAATCTGGGCAACATTCTCTTTCCCATACTTCTCCCGCACATAGTTGATGACCTTCTCACGCCCCTTGATACAGAAATCGATGTCGATATCAGGCATGGAGATACGTTCGGGATTAAGGAAACGTTCGAACAGCAGATTGTACGGGATCGGATCAATATCGGTGATCTTAAGCGAGTAAGCGACCAGGCTGCCTGCGGCGCTGCCACGTCCGGGACCGACAGGAATATCCTGATCTTTGGCCCAGTTGATAAAGTCAGCCACAATCAGGAAGTAATCAGGAAAGCCCATCTGGTTGATGATCTTCAATTCTTCTTCAAGACGGGCCTTGTAGGTTGCAACATCCTCAGCAGAAAATTCAGGACGAGCTTTCTGAATATCTGCAATGCGCTGATCTAGTCCTTCGTAAGAATCTTTCTCTAAAGCCTCACTCGGGCTCAAGCCCTCTCCCAGAGACAAAGCCGGGAAATGGTAGTTATTACCACTGACATCAAGTTCCAGATTGCAACGTTCAGCGATTTCCAGAGTATTACTGATCGCTTCGGGCGTATCTTTGAAAAGCTCAGCCATCTCATCGGGCGTCTTGACGTAAAACTCATCGTTGGAAAAACGCATCCGATTCGGATCGTCCAGCGTCTTGCCGGTCTGAATACAGAGCAGAACCTCATGGGCAAAGGCATCTTTGCGGGTTAGGTAATGGCAATCGTTGGTCGCAACCAGCGGCAAACCGAGCTCTTTACCGAGTTCTTTCAGACCCTTGTTGACCGGATCCTGTTCCGGCAAAAAGTTTTCCTGTAATTCCAGGTAGAGACGATCGCGATCAAAAATTTGCGACATCTCTTGGAGCCGTTGTTGAGCCTGATCTTTGCGCCCCCGACCAAGCAGGGTCGGCACCTCGCCGCCGAGACAGGCGGTGAGAGCAATCAGGCCTTCATTATGTTCACGAAGCAGATTCCAGTCGATGCGAGGGCGATAATAGAAACCGTCCTGGTAAGCGGTTGAGACCATGCGGCAGAGGTTACGATAACCCGTAGGGTTTTTACAAAGCAACACCAGATGAGCCGAAGCGTCCCCGGAAGAAGTGGCTCCGCCCTTGTCATGCAGTGAGCCGGGAGCGACATATACCTCACAACCAATGATCGGCTTGATCCCCGCAGCATGAGCTTTGGTGTAAAACTCAACGGCACCAAACATGTTGCCATGATCAGTAACAGCCATAGCCGGCATGCGGTATTCCTTGGCGCGTTCGATCAGGTCATTTATGCGAATGGCACCATCAAGCAGGCTGTATTGAGAGTGGACGTGAAGATGTACAAAATTGGCATGATGCATAAGAAAATCTATATCCTGAAGGCAAATATCTGAGGATGCTTCGACCTGAGTAAACAACAGATTAAGACAGGATCTGCAACTGGAAAATCAGGTAAAAAAGAAAGACCGGCGGCGGCTGGAAGCGGCTTAATCGGTCGAGTTAATGCTGCAAGATAGTATCACTGCCGGTTGAAAGCGGTCAAGAACGCTTTAGCCGTCACAGCCCTTGAAAACGACTGCAATCACGCCTTGACGCTAAGGATAAAAGTTAACAGGACTATAATCCGAAGAGTGGTTTCAGCATCATGAATCAGAGGACTTCGACTTCAAAATGACTCAACATATTAACCAGACAGATGAGTGGTAGACCGATCAGACTGGTATAATCGTTGCCCTCCATCTGATCCATTAAAGCGATGCCCAACCCTTCGATCTTGAATGATCCAGCACAATCAATGGGGTTCTCCTTGGCAACGTAATGTCTGATCTGATCTTCATTCAACTCCCGCATGGAAACGGTAAAGGTTTCAAACTCAGTCTGGCTCTCACCGTTGGCGCTGTCGTAAATCGCCAGTCCGGTATAAAATGTGTGTTTGCGGCCCTGCATTTCCAAGAGCTGTTCAATCGCCTTTTCCGGTGTTCCCGGTTTTCCCAGAACCCGGTGACGGGCATCGACAAAAACCTGGTCTGACCCAATGATCAGCGCATCAGAATATTTCTGAGACAGACTCTTGGCCTTCTGCAGGGCCTGGTGCTTGACCAACAGCTCGGCAGAAACGCTGGGATCCATCTGTTCTTTATAAAGCGGTGCGGCGACATGGAAGCTCAACTCAAGTTGACGCATCAGCTGCAAACGATAGGGACTGGTTGAAGCAAGGATAAGGGTGCGCATAAAAACCTTTCGCGTAGAATTTAATAACCCCTTTTACCCTAATCCGGCCTATCAATGCAATCGTCAGGCGCGCTTATTCCAGCTTGATGAAGATTCGGCAACACTCGTCGCGGCACAGGGCAAGCTGTTACGATGAGGCGTGCTGCGTCGAGGCTTGAAAATTGGCATTTCCCGCACCGCTTCAATCAGAGACCGCTCAAGCACCTCGGTGCCACAGCGTGACAGGAACTCACTGAATCCAGAGCCACCAAGCCAAGCGTCGGCAAAGGTAACTTCCTCAAAGCGACCAACTTCGACCAGGACTTCACCCTCGTAGCAGCCGTCACCAACTGTCCCGGAGACACACACACCACGCCCCTGCCGTTCTGCAGCATAAGCATCAAAATAAATTGCGCTACCGTCAAACTCCGCTGTTCCAATGTAGATCATAATCATCTCCCTGTTGTTATGATTTTAGTCTACTCGCAGTCGAGACAGAATATGTCACTCCACTGAGGCTTCACGTTTGAAGATGACAGCGTAAAAGCAATTAAACATCAAAGAAAGAGTGTGTAATCAGGTGAAAGAGTGGGCTATTGGGACAGGGCTTAGATTTCAGGGTGGTTCTTACAGCTTACGGCTACAATTTATAGCCGTTAGCAAACCATCTACAAACGTGGCGCGCAGGGTTTCAGGCTCAAGCACCTGCACATGCGGGAGATAAGAATAGAGCCAGGACAAAATTTCTTTCTCACCACTCGCCTCAAAAGAGAGGGTCATGGAACCATCAGACGCCTCGACCAGTTCCTGACTGGGATGCCAGATGCGTTCACGAATCAGGTGGCCGATCTCGGCACCAAAATGGACCTTGATATTCAAGAGTTGTTCGTCGATGAGGCCAAAAGCCGTACCCGTTAAATCTTCGGCGCTAAAATCGTCAGGAAGTTCAAAACGTTCTTCCAAAACCGTGACTTGCGCAATGCGATCAACCAAAAAAAGACGTAACGCCTTGCGATTATGGGCATAGCCGCCCAAATAGAGAGCGCCATTGTAAAAGAGCAAGGTATAGGGATCGAAGCGATAGACTTCTGTGGCCCGTCGCGCTGGCGTGTAAGACAGGTCAAGACGATACTGATAGAGCAGAGCCCGGCGCAGTTCCTTCAGAAGCGACTTCTGCGCAGCATAATCACGCTTGCCTTGAAACTTGGGTGATGCCGTTTCGGCAATCCGCTCCAGATGAGCTACACTACGCGGCGGCAGACTCGAATGAATCCGCCCAAAAATGGCATCGAGATCATCCTGAAAGGGCGTTCCTTGCAGGAACCCAAGTTGGCCACGACAAAGGGAGAGGGTCATCAACTCTTCGAGAGAAAACGTGATCGGCGGCATTTTTTTGAAGCCGGTGATAAAGCGATAAAGAGTGCGTCCATCAGCTTCAGGCTCAGAAACCAGCGGATAACCTGCATCACGGATGGCGTCAAGATCACGATAGATCGTCCGCCGGGTGACATCACACTCTTCAGCCAGTTCATCAACCGTTGCACCATACCGGGCTTCGAGAATGCGAATCACATCGTGCAAGCGAGCGGCTTGGCTATATTTTTTGGCGGGCTTGCCCGGTTTCTTACGAACTTTTTCTAACATACTTCAATCCGTGGCTGGTGATTTGTGACTTGTGATGTGCGAGAAAAATACCACAAACAAAAAAACGGGAACAGAATTGAATTCCGGTCCCGTTGACTCATTACGCATCGTTTGGCACCCAGACTGGTTTCATTCCCACTCTATGGTCGCTGGCGGCTTGCTCGAAATATCGTAGGTAACGCGATTGATGCCACGAACCTCGTTGATGATGCGATTGCTGATACGGGCCAGGTCAGCGTAGGGCATCGGGTACCAACCAGCAGTCATAAAATCCTTGGTCTCGACCGCACGCAGGGCAATGACATATTCGTAGGTACGACCATCGCCCATAACGCCGACACTCTTGACCGGAAGAAACACGGCAAAGGCCTGACTGATCTTTTCGTAATGGCCGCTCTGATAGAGTTCATCAATGTAGATGGCATCGGCCTGACGCAAGATATCACAATATTCTTTTTTGACTTCACCGAGGATACGCACACCGAGACCGGGACCTGGGAAGGGGTGCCGCCAGACCATGCGGTGCGGCAAACCGAGCTCTTCACCGATCGCCCTGACCTCGTCCTTAAACAGTTCGCGCAATGGTTCGAGCAATTTGAGCGTCATATAATCAGGCAACCCACCGACATTGTGATGGCTCTTGATATTATGCGCCTTGCCGGTCTTGGATCCCGCCGATTCGATCACATCGGGATAGATGGTCCCCTGTGCTAACCAGTTGGCATTATCCAGTTGCTTCGACTCTTCCTCAAAGATATCAACAAAAAGGTTGCCGATGATTTTACGCTTTTTCTCTGGGTCCGTCTCACCAGCGAGACCGGAAAGGAAACGCTCTTCGGCATCAACTCGAATCACTTTGACACCGAGACTCTCGGCAAAGGTGACCATCACCTGGTCGCCCTCGCCCAGGCGTAGCAGACCGTTGTCGACGAACACACAGGTCAACTGATCGCCGATGGCCCGATGAATCAGGGCCGCAGCCACCGAGGAATCAACCCCACCGGACAAACCCAGAATGACTTCCTCGTCTCCAACCTGTTCACAGATACGAGCTACCGCGTCATCAATAATTTTCCCAGGGGTCCACTTGCCAGTGCAACCACAGATCTTGCGAACGAAGGTATCAAGCAATAACTCTCCGCGCGGCGTGTGGTTGACTTCAGGGTGAAACTGCACGCCGTAGAGGTTGCGTTGCACATTCTGGATACCACAGACCGGAGCGTTATCAGTAACAGCAATCTCTTCGAAACCCTGCGGCACCACTTCAACATGATCGCCATGGCTCATCCAGACCGGGCTATGCCCATCAACAAAGAAACCGTCAAACAGAGAACCGGGTGACCCTTTGGAGAGCAGGTCAGCATGACCGTATTCACGTTTACCAGCAGGAACGACCTTGCCGCCGAAGTGATGACACATCAACTGCATGCCATAGCAGATACCGAGGACCGGCACACCGAGCTCGAAGAGCTCTTCCTCAATGGCCGGAGCGCCTTCGTCGTAAACCGATTTAGGGCCGCCAGAGAGGATAATCCCCGTGGCCTTGAACGCCTTAATCTCAGCCAGACTCATATCGAAGGGATGCAGTTCGCAATAAACATGTGCTTCGCGCACCCTGCGAGCGATCAACTGGGTATATTGCGAACCGAAATCGAGGATCAGGATCTTTTCAGCGTGAATATCTTGCATGGAGGACCTCTGGTGAAAGGGAAAAAGTGAAAGGTGAAAGAAAATCCGCTTCTCCCTCACCTTTACTTTTTACTTTTTACTTTTTACTTTTCTCGTGCCACGTCCCGCGTTCCGGGTTTAACCGATCTTCTCAATCCGGTAGTTCGGCGCTTCGTGGGTGATACTGACATCATGTACATGCGACTCACGCAGACCGGCGTTGGTGATGCGCATGAACTGACCGTTTTCCTGAAGATCCTTGATGGTCCGGCAACCGGTGTAACCCATACCGGAGCGCAAACCACCCATCAACTGATGGATATTGGCAGAGAGCGGGCCGCGGAAGGGCACCCGGCCTTCAATACCTTCCGGCACGAGTTTGACATCAAGTTCTTCGGCCTGGAAATAACGATCCTTACTCCCCTGCTTCATGGCACCAATACTGCCCATGCCGCGATAGGTTTTATAGGTCCGCCCCTGAAACAGGATTGTATCGCCAGGAGATTCATCGGTCCCAGCAAAGAGGGAACCGATCATGATCGTATCAGCACCGGCAGCAATCGCTTTTGGCAATTCTCCGGAATACTTGATGCCACCATCGGCAATCAACGGCACCCCAAGCTTACGGGTAATTTTTGAAACATCGGAGATTGCCGTGATCTGCGGTACGCCGACACCAGCGACCACACGAGTGGTACAGATTGAACCGGGCCCGATACCAACCTTGACAGCATTGGCGCCCGCCTTGATCAGAGCCTCGGCAGCAGCAGCAGTCGCAATATTACCAGCGATCAGAGAAAGGTCGGGATAGTTACGATGGGCCTCCATAACCGCATCGATCACCGACTGGGAATGGCCATGAGCCGTATCGATGATGATTGCATCGACTCCAGTTCTCACCAATAAAGCCAGACGCTCTTCCAGATCATCACCGACACCAACCGCCGCACCAACCCGCAAGCGACCCATATCGTCCTTACAGGCATTCGGGTATTTGCGGACCTTTTCAATATCCTTGATAGTAATCAGCCCCTGCAACACAAAATTGTCATCAACAACCAGCAGTTTCTCAATCCGGTGCTCGTGGAGATGCTTTTTGGCCTCTTCGAGGGTCGTACCTGGAGGAACCGTGACCAGTTTATCTTTGGTCATCACGTTTGAAATCGGTTGATCCAGCTGGGTTTCAAAACGCAGATCACGGTTGGTGAGGATACCAAGCAAAAGACCATTTTTGGTGATCGGCACCCCGGAGATGCGGTATTTTTCCATCAACTCCAGAGCCTCGAAAATCTTCTGATCGGGGTCCATGGTGATCGGGTCGACGATCATGCCACTTTCCGACTTCTTGACCTGATCGACTTCCAGAGCCTGTGAGGCTGGCGACATGTTTTTGTGAACAATCCCAATCCCTCCCTCGCGGGCCATAGCAATCGCGGTACGCGCCTCAGTCACTGTATCCATCGCGGCAGAAAGCAAAGGAATATTCAGTTTTATCCGGGGGGTCAAGTAAGTCGTTAGATCAACATCGCGCGGGAGAACTGTAGAGTGGGCGGGGAGAAGTAAAACATCATCGAAGGTCAGGCCTTCGCGGATTTCGGAATCGAACATTGCCGATACCTCCATAGGGGGTCAGAGGGAGAATAATTAACCGCTATGTTTAGTTCAGGCAACTAGGCTAGTCAAGGATAATCGAAGTAATCTCTGGCTATTTAATTCTTACGATTCTATGGCCACCCGAAATAATGTTGGCCACAAAGACGCAAAGGCACCAAGCAAAAAAACATCGGAGAGAAAACGAATGAATGGCTCATCGTTTGACGCTCATACCCCCCCCGGGGCTTCTTCGTGTCTTTGTGGCTAATTCTTGTTTTGCATAAGTCCGTGTTTAGTACCAAACCTCTTGCAGGCAC
The DNA here is from genome assembly GCA_030145195.1 of Desulfuromonadales bacterium. Lineage (GTDB taxonomy): Bacteria > Desulfobacterota > Desulfuromonadia > Desulfuromonadales > BM103 > JAQYVY01. The sequence goes on from JAQYVY010000028.1 coordinate 41,099, forward strand.
AGGCCGCGTGCAGGAGCAGTTGGCCCAGACGTCAGACCTTCTTCCCCCAGCAAGAGCTTCTTCAGGTCATCTGCAGGCCGCTTACCCAGACCGACTTCAGCCAGCGTCCCGACCATTATCCGAACCATGTTCCTTAAAAACCCTGAGCCTTTGACATCAATATAAACGAGCTCGCGATCGGCAACAATATCGATCTGGAAGATATCGCGGATGCTCGTCTTAGCAACGCAACCGGAAGTGCGAAAGGCTTGGAAATTGTGTTTTCCGACCAACAATTCAGCAGCAGAGCGAATCAAATCCAGATTTAGGTCACCACGCAAATGCCATGCTGTGCGATCAGCAAGGGGTGACCGCATCTCGCTATTGAAAATGGTGTAGCGATACCATTTTCCCTGAGCCGAATAGCGTGCATGAAATTTTTCGGGCATTTCACGAACTTCCCGTATGACGACGTCTCTGGGCAAGAAGCCATTGACTCCTTCTCGAAATGCTGACAGAGGGATATTCCTTTCTGTCCGAAAATGAGCAGCCATGCCTCGCGCATGAACGCCCGCATCAGTCCGTCCTGAGGAGTGAATACGAACTTCTTCCTTAAGCACTTGAGTCAATGCCAATTCAACAACGTTCTGCACAGCAACGCCATTTTTCTGGGCTTGCCAGCCAACATAGTCAGTGCCGTCAAATTCAACTGTCATAAGGATTGTGCGCATAGACTTAGCCTGTAATCCAGGTGGCAAGTAGCAGCAAAAGCATCGCCACCGAAAAAAGGGTATCAGCAAACGACAACGGCCAGAGCGGCGGCAACGGTTCGAGCGCGGTGCTCGGGCCTTCTTCAGCAACGATACTGTGGGCGACTTTATCGCCACGGTCAATCAGCCGATGCAACAACAGCTGCAATCGACAGGTCCAGACCTTGCGTTGTTCATCCTGTCCCACAAGATCAGAAGACACAGCCCTGGTACTACGCACTTCATCCTGCACCACAGGAAGGAAGTGCATCGACAACAACATCAACCGTTGCCATTCATCAACTCTGAAACCAAGAGTTTGTAACGGCTTCAAGTACCAGCCCAGAGTTCTAGCCAGATTATCCGCAGAGGTGGTAATTGCCAGAAGTGCAGAAGCCAGCACCGCAACAAGCATCTGGGCACAGACCAGGAAACCCATAAGCAAACCATCAAGAGAAAGCCAGCTTACGCCCCAGAAAGTGCGCCCTGGAGAAAAAAACAGGTGCATCAGCAGGGTAAAAAGCAACAGCCAGCGCAACATCAGGCAAACCTTCCAGGCTCGTCCAGCCACGGTACGACACAACCAGAGCGAAAAAACGAGTGCCGCTGTGGGAAGCGCCAATTGTAGCCAATCCGCAGCAGCGAAGCTTAGCATCACCAGAAGCAGGCAGAAGAACATCTTCAGGCGTGGTTCGAGAGTATGCAGCGGAGTATCCGCGGGAAGATAAAACCCTTTTTCGGCATCAGCAATGAACATTATTTGGCCAAAAACAGTCGGGGAGCCATAAGGCTCCCCGGAAAAGCTTTACAACACAGAAGCTGCGCGACCGTTACTTCTCCATCAGGATGCGCAACATCCGGCGTAGCGGCTCAGCAGCGCCCCACAGCAACTGATCGCCACAGGTAAAAGCCGAGATATACTGTGGTCCCATCTTCATCTTGCGAACCCGACCAACCGGCACCGTCAGAGTTCCGGACGTTGCCGCAGGCGTGAGTTGTTCGAGGGTAGCCAGCTTGGTATTGGGTACCAATTTGACCCACTGATTGTCGTTATCGAGCAAAGCTTCGATTTCCTCAATCGGCAGATCTTTATTCAACTTGATGGTCAAAGCCTGACTGTGGCAGCGCATTGCGCCCACCCGCACACAGAGGCCATCGATAGGAACCGGCGAGTCGTAACCGAGAATTTTATTTGTTTCAGCGTAACCTTTCCACTCTTCACGGCTCTGGCCATCTTCAACTTCACGATCAATCCAGGGTAGCAGGCTGCCAGCCAACGGATAACCAAATTCCTGTTTCGGCAGGTGAACTCCATTCAAAGAAGCGGTTACATCAGAATCAATATCGAGGATCGCCGAGGCCGGATCTTCAAGCAAACCAGCAACTGAGCCATGCAAGTGACCCATTTGCGCGAGCAGTTCTCGCATATTGGGAGCCCCTGCCCCGGAAGCCGCCTGATAGGTCATCGATGAGACCCACTCAACCAGACCGGCCCGAAACAGGCCACCGATCGCCATCAGCATCAGACTGACGGTACAGTTACCACCAATAAAATCCTTCTGACCATTGGCCAGTGCTGTGTCGATGACGTTGCGGTTGACCGGATCGAGGATAATAACCGCGTCAGATTCCATGCGCAGAGAACTAGCCGCATCAATCCAGTAACCTTGCCAACCGGCCTTGCGCAAGTCTGGATGTACCGACTTGGTGTAGTCACCCCCCTGACAGGTGATGATCACGTCAAGTTTCTGCAGTTCGGCAAGATCCGAAGCGTCCTTAAGCGTCCCCGCATTCATGGGCGCGGGTTGACCCGTCTGCGAAGTGGAGAAAAACACCGGTTCGAGACCAACGAAATCGTTTTCCTCCTGCATTCTCTGCAAAAGAACCGAACCGACCATACCGCGCCAACCGACAAGTCCGACTTTCATCTCAGCAATCCTTAAACTCTATAAGTTATATTTAGTTGACCAGAAGTCATTCTACACTAACAAGTGACAGTATTTCTAGAGTGCAGCGACGATCGCGTCACCCATCTCTTTGGTGTTAACTTTCTTTTCGCCATCCGTGCCCTGGTAGATGTCACCAGTACGATAGCCCGCATTGAGCGTTTTCTCGACGGCGGCATCAAGAGCATCTGCAGCCTCGACCATGCCGAACGAGTAGCGAAGCATCATCGACGCAGAGAGGATCTGCGCAATCGGATTGGCGATGCCCTGTCCAGCAATATCAGGAGCGCTGCCACCAGACGGCTCGTACATACCAAAAGTTCCTTCAGCGAGAGAAGCCGACGGCAGCATACCCAGAGAACCCGTCAGCATGGCCGCTTCGTCAGAAATGATGTCGCCAAACATGTTACCGCACAACATAACATCAAACTGTTTTGGCCAACGAACCAGCTGCATGGCGGCATTGTCGACATACATATGCGAAAGTTCCACATCAGGGTATTCTTTGCCGACCCGCTCAACCACTTCGCGCCAGAGCACTGAGGTAGAGAGGACGTTAGCTTTATCGATGGAACAGACCTTCTTGCCGCGTTTACGGGCGGCCTCGAAAGCGACGTGAGAAATCCTCTCAACTTCGGCATCAGAATATTTCATGGTATCAAAACCGGTTCGGGCTGCGCCCTCACCTTCGATACCTTTCGGCTCGGCAAAGTAAATACCACCGGTCAGTTCACGCACCACCAACAAATTGAAACCGCCGTCAATCACCTCTGCTTTAAGGCTCGAAGCACCAGTCAGTGCCGGGAAGATAATAGCCGGGCGCAGGTTGCAGAACAGACCAAAGATCTTGCGCAGTGGCAACAAGGCACCACGCTCAGGCTGCTCGTCGGGCGGCAGGGTCTCCCACTTAGGACCACCAACCGAACCGAACAGAATGGCATCGGAGGCTTTGCAGGTTTCAACCGTCTTCTCTGGCAGGGCTTTTCCATCTTTGTCGATGGCGATACCACCAACATTGGCAAAGGTTCGCTCAAAAGTTACGTCATATTTGGCCTGAACGGCATCGAGAACCTTCATCGCCTCGTCCATGACCTCGGGGCCAATGCCGTCGCCAGACAACACTGCCACTTTGAATGTCTTACTCATAATCATCTCTCCTTTTTCAGCTATTTATAACAACAAGTGTGAAGTTCAGAATTTAACCGGGTGTCACTATAAGAAGGGCATCCGACTTTGTCAAATGCTTTTGAATACAAGTCACTACCGACAAGTTAATTCCTCAAAACAGTTTAATATCTGCGTCTGTCGAACACATTTATTTTGTCATGCCGAACAGGTCATTTTCAGTTAAAAGCTGATGATTGAGATTACCCCGCATCAAAACGCATCCCATGATTTCGCCCAGCAAATTAAACATAATTAAACATAATCATAAATAACTATAATTAATTATGCCTACCTATACAAACAATAATTTTACTATTACTACATATTACTACATATTAATTATTAGCATTATTAGCAAGGAGGTGGATTTTATCGAAACAACCGATACAATTCAGGAGCGGAGGAAAAACATGAAAAAAATTGCATTACCTGTGATTGTATTCGTCGTCGGGTTGGTTATCGCCAAACTCTTTTTTGGTGTAGATGTTGAAGGTCTTACCGAAGGTTTTCTTGATTTTCTCGGAAATATTTTGAAGGGGTCAGCCGGTTGACAACGAGAACAGCGTGCCAAGCAGAGCCACCTACAGGCCAAGGTAAGCTTTTCGTACCTGTTCGTTATCGAGAAGGTTTGCGGCCGTATCAGTCAGGGTAATCCTTCCATTCTCCATAACGTAACCACGGTGAGCCAATTTCAGAGCCTGGTTAGCGTTTTGTTCGACCAGAAAAACCGTCGTCTTGTTTTCCTGATTAATCTTACGAATAATGTCGAAAATCTGTTTAATCACCAGAGGTGCCAAGCCTAAAGAGGGTTCATCAAGAAGAAGTAGCCGCGGGCGAGCCATCAACGCTCGCGAAATTGCCAACATCTGCTGCTCTCCACCACTCAGGGTTCCGCCAACCTGGGTCCGGCGCTGAGCCAGGATCGGGAAGATCTTCATAACATAGTCAAGATCCTGATTGATGCCCGCTTTATCCTGACGCAGATAAGCTCCCATTTCGAGATTTTCCAGTACGGTCATATTCGGGAAAATCCGTCGACCTTCCGGAACCTGCACGATACCCTTGGCGACGAGTCTTTCGGGAGCCAGCCCCAGTATTGACTGTCCTTCAAAAAGCACATCTCCAGACCGGGGTGGCGTCAAGCCACAAACGGACATGAGAGTCGTTGTTTTACCGGCACCATTGGCGCCAATCAAAGCAATGATCTCACCCTCGAAGATTTCAAGGCTGACGTCTTTGAGGGCCTGGATATTACCGTAACAAGTCTGAATGCGACGAACTTCAAGCATCGACTTCCTCCCCGAGGTAGGCTTCAATGACCTGTGGACATTGCCGAATCTCCTCCGGCGTGCCAACCGCGATGCGCTTGCCGTATTCCATCACATAAATCCGGTCGGATATATTCATGACCAACTTCATATCGTGCTCAATCAGAAGAATGGCAATCTTCTCCTCGTCGCGAATACGCACGATCAATTCATCGAGTTCGCGCGTCTCCTGGGGATTCATCCCGGCCGCCGGTTCATCCAGTAATAACAGGAATGGATCTGTCGCCAGCGAACGCGCTATTTCCAACCGTCGTTGTCCACCGTAAGGAAGGTTCTTGGCAAACTCGTCAGCAGAACGTTCCAGGCCGACCTTCTTCAGCAACGCATAACTTTTTTCAACCGTCTCCTCTTCCTGGAGACGCGTCTTGGCCCCACGCAGAATCGCCCCGAGGAGATTGGTACTAGTTCGGCAATGGCGACCGATCATAACATTCTCAAGCACAGTCATAGCCGGAAACAGTCGAATATTTTGAAACGTACGAGCCATTCCAATGGTGGTGACACGGTTCGGCTTATAACCGTTAATGCGCAGTGGTTTACCGCCCGGCGGATAAACCCGGATATCGCCACCGGTCGGTTTATAGAGACCGGTCACACAGTTAAAAAAAGTCGTTTTGCCAGCACCGTTGGGTCCGATCAGAGCTACGATCTCTCCGGTATTAACCTCCAGAGATACTTGGTCTACAGCACGCAAACCACCGAAGCTCATGGACAGGTTGTCAGCTTCGAAAAGCGTCGTCACGAGTGGCCCTCCCCTTTCGCTGCTGGCAACGACTGGGTCTTATAGCTACGGCGCATGTTCGAGACTAACCCCTGAGGACGGAAAATCATCATCAAGACCATAACCGCGCCAAAGACCAGCATCCGGTATTCAGAGAAGGTCCGCAGGTATTCTGGCGTCAGGATCATAAGCAACGCGGCGATAATCACCCCGACAATCGAGCCCATACCACCGAGAACAACGATAGAAAGAACGATTGCCGACTCCATGAAGGTAAAGCTGTTCGGGTGCAAATACGTCACATTCGTCGCAAAAATGACCCCAACCAACCCAGCCCAGAAAGCCCCAAAGGCATAAGCTGAGAGCTTGGTTGTAGCCAGATCGACACCCATGGCCACACAGGCAACCTCGTCTTCACGCATCGCCATCCAGGCACGCCCGATGCGTGAGTCTTTCAGCCGGTTGGTAACGAAGATGGCAAAGACCACCAACGCGACGATCAGATAATAGATATATATGTTAATTGCCGCTGGCCCCATCTCCAGCCCAAAGAGTCCAGGGCGGGCGATATTGGCTATGCCTCTGGCGCCACCAAGGACCTCTTCCCAATTTTCAATGACAATTTTGGCGATCGAGCCAAAACCAAGGGTGACGATAGCAAGATAGTCGCCACGCAAACGCAAAATCGGGAAGCCGAGCACCAGGCCGAAAAGGGCTCCGGCCAAACCACCGAGTGGCAAACACGTCCAGAAGCCAAGGCCAAACTTGGTGTTAAGCAAACCATACGTGTAGGCCCCGACGGCAAAAAATGCGATGTAGCCAAGATCAAGCAGACCGGCCAGACCCACGGTAATGTTCAGCCCCAAACCGAGTACAGCGAAGATCAGGGCGAGAGTCATGATGTTGACTTGTGAAACATCGAACAAAAAGGGAAAGAGGACGGCAAAAACGGCTACGAAGCCAAGGACAGGCTGAAAAAGTCGGGGTTCATCAAACACTCTCTGAGCTAAGGTGACAGCAGCGGATTCGGAGTTCGCAGAAGACTCGCGCTCTTGCTTCTGACGCGATCTGCGCTCAAATGCCCAACGCCAGAGGAATGAGAGGAAGAATGCGCTGATGGCAACCCATAACATATTCAGCCAGCGCCACTCCACAATCTGTTTAAGCGTATTGACCCTGACCACCAGGAATGGAAAGGTCAGGAAAACAAACCAGAGAGCAATACCGAGCGATTTCTTAATGCTGTTCATAGCCTTACCCGATCAAACCTTCTGTTTTACGGCCTTTCCAAGCAGGCCGGACGGACGCAGGATCAGGATCAGAATCAACAGGCCAAAGGCAAAGACGTCTTCATAAGCGCTAGAGATATAACCGGCAGCAAAAGCTTCGGACATGCCAAGCAGCATTGCCCCAAGCACCGCTCCGGGGATATTGCCGATTCCGCCGAGGACCGCCGCGGTAAACGCTTTGATTCCAGCGAGAAAACCGATATAAAAATTAATCTGACCGATGTATGAGCCGACCAGAACTCCGCCAACAGCAGCCAAAACCGAACCGATAATAAAGGTCACAGAAATCACTCGATCAACATTGACGCCAACCAGTCGAGCCATGACCATATCTTGCTGAGTGGCGCGCATGGCCTTGCCGATACGGGTGTACTTAATCAACAGGGTCAGAAGAATCATGGCAACGGCCGTTACCGATAGGATCACCAGTTCTGTGGAACCGATGATGTGGGCGATCGGCTCCATAAAGTCAAAGTCAGGAATGAGCTGTGGGAAAGGCAGGTAATCTGCGGTCTGAGCCAGCATGACGTAGTTCTGCAAAAAAATCGACATGCCGATAGCGCTGATCAAAAGTGACAAACGGGGGGCATTGCGCAACGGACGATAAGCGATCCGCTCCAGGGTATAACCATAGGCAGCGGCATAGATAACGGCAACAACCGCCGCCAGGATCAGGATCGAGATCCCCGAAAAACCATAAATAGTGAGCACCCCGGAGACGACCAGAGCCACAAAGGCACCGATCATGTAAATCTCACCATGAGCGAAATTGATCAGCTGGATAATCCCATAAACCATCGTATAGCCGAGAGCGATCAAGGCATAGATGCTGCCACGGGTTAAGCCACTGCAAAAAAGCTCAAGAAAATATTGCATG
>JAQYVY010000074.1 GCA_030145195.1 Desulfuromonadales bacterium
ACCACGCGGTTTGAATAACCCCATTCGTTATCGTACCAGCTCATGACTTTAACCATGGTGCCGCCAATGACGGTAGTGGTTGCAGCGTCAACGGTCGATGACGACGGGTTGCCGTTGAAGTCGCAGGAGACCAGTGGCTCATCGCAGTAAGCGAGGATGCCTTTTAGAGGGCCGTCAGCAGCAGCTTTCAGGGCGGCGTTGACCTCCTCGACGGAGGTTGTTTTTTCGGTTTCGACGACCAGGTCAACCAGTGAGACATTCGGGGTTGGGACGCGCACCGCGAGGCCGTCGAGCTTGCCTTGCAGTTTCGGTAGAACCAGTGCCACGGCTTTAGCTGCGCCAGTGGTGGTTGGGATCATCGACAGGGCCGCAGCACGAGCCCGACGCATGTCGCTGTGAGGCAGGTCAAGAATGCTCTGGTCGTTGGTGTAGGCGTGAACCGTGGTCATCAGGCCTTTAACGATGCCGAAATTGTCCATCAGGACTTTGGCGACCGGAGCCAGGCAGTTGGTGGTGCAGGAGGCGTTCGACACGATGTTGTGCTGTGCGGCATCGTAAAGGTCGTCATTGACGCCCATGCAGACTGTTAAGTCGACTTCTTTGCCAGGGGCGCTGATGATGACCTTGCGCGCGCCCGCCTGGATGTGCTTGCCAGCGTCTTTGCCGTTGGTGAAGAAGCCGGTTGATTCAATAACAATATCAACGCCGAGCTCTTTCCAGGGCAGGGCTGCAGGGTCGCGCTCACTGTAAACCTTGATGACTTTGCCGTCGACCACGATGCCGTCTTCGCTGGTTGTAATCTCGGCAGAGAAAATACCGTGGATCGAGTCATACTTCAGCAGGTGGGCAAGGGTCTTGGGGCTAGTGAGATCGTTGATGGCAACAATCTCAAATTCAGTAGTGTTCTGGGCTGCGCGCAGAACATTTCTACCGATGCGGCCAAAGCCGTTGATAGCAACTTTAACAGACATGGGTTTTGTCCTCCAGGGTGCGTTTGAAATAGAAAGATACCTGAACGTAAAACGTACAGGCTAGAGAGTTAAGTGACCGATGCACGGATGATAACGAAACACCCCATGACGGTCAACCGTTTTTAATCGTCTTTTGGGACAATCTCGGTTGCCCTTATACCGGTAATTATGCTATGAACTTAGCGGTCTATCGTGTACAAAATGAATCTTTGTATAACTTGAGATCTTTGCCGCACCAGTCGGCACCCTGGAGGCTTTCCGAACAAACAATGAAGAACTCCCTGGAAAGACGTATCCTCCTGTTCAGTTTTCTCGCTTTGACGCTCACCCTCGCGGTCAATACCGGCTTTAATGTTGATAGCTTCCGACGCAGTTACCGTGATGGTATCCTGCAACGCGCCCAGACCTTCGCTACCGCCCTCAAAGATCAGGTTGAGTCTGTGGTCAACCTCGGCTTACCCCTTAATGAAATCGATGGCGTTTCCAAACACTGTCAGCAAGTCGTGAAGAACGACCCTGAGATCTCTTATTGCCTGGTCGAAAACGCCTCCGGGGTTGTGCTTTATCATAATGACGGCGTGTACCCGGAGACCTCTAGCGTGAAGTTCCTGGGTACGCTCTCTCCCGACGTCTCAATCCTTGAATCTTCAATCATAGGCAAGATTTACGATTTTGCCATCCCCATCTACGATTTTAACGATAATGTCACCGGCCGTGTGCGCATTGGTTTCAGCAATGCGGTGTTGCATCAGTTGGTGCTTAACCATCTGGCTTCGACGGTATTGGTTCTTGCCATCGCCTTTATCGTGGTTTTCTCCATAATTGTGCTCTTTTCCAGGTACGACCTGGTTTTGCCCATTAGACGTTTGTGCGAGATGGCCAGCGAGGTGGCTTCCGGTAAGTTCGATGCCAAGGTACCTGAGCAGCGAACTCGCGAGTTGGCTATGCTTGGCGACACACTGAATAATATGGCCGTTTCTCTTCAGGAGCGTGATGAGCAGATCGGCAGAAACTATCAGGAACTGGAACAGACCAACCTTGAGCTGCAAATATCATATGAGAACCTTGAGAGTCTCAGTTCTGAACTCGGACGCAGCCGAGAAATGTATCGCTCCCTGCTTGATGATGCCAGTGACGCCATCCTGGTTTGCAATGATGAAGACAACCTGGTCCTTGCCAATAAGGCTGCCGAATGTTTCTTTGGCCTGCCGCGTGACAGAATGGAAGGCCGCAACTACTTCTCCTTTCTGGAAGTCATAAACTGTCGCGATGTTGAACTTCAGTTCGAACGTCATCAGGAGGTCGTTGCCGGTCGGTCGGGAACGACTGAAATCAGATTCTGGCGGTCAATGGATCGACATAGTGTCCTCGGTCGTGCGACCTCTACCGCGATCGTCGGTAAAAACGGCAAAAAACTGGTGCAGATTGTTGTGCGAGATGTGACTAAGGAAGAGGCGGTACGTCAGGGCCTCGAAAAAACCGCCAGTGAAATGGCGCGCTTGAGTCAGATGAAAAATTCTTTCCTTGGACTGGCTTCGCATGAGTTGAAAACGCCTTTGACGATTATTATGGGGTATGTTGAGTTGCTCCAGTCGGAACGAGATATCCCTCTGGATGAGGATGCGCTTGAACTGGTTCACCATATCTCCAAGGCGAGTGACCGGCTCTCGGAAATCATCCGAGACATGGTTGACGTCTCTCTTCTCGATGGTAATACCGTTGAGCTGGTCAGTCAGGAAGTTGATGTTAATGCGCTGGTGCAGCGCGCTGTTGATAGATCTGAAGGTTTTATCCGACAACGTGAACAGATTCTCACCCTTGATCTCGGTAAGGACTTGCCTCTGGTCAGGTGTGATGTTGATCGGATGGTTCAGTCCCTGAGTAATATTCTTGGCAATGCCATCAAGTTTACCCCTGACCAGGGGACTATTACCGTGCGAACCCGGTTGGTCGAGAGACCGAGAACCCCCGAAAAATTTTCTTCGGACGGTGTTGACGGCACCTGTTCACTCAGTGCCGACCAGACCCCTTATATTGAAGTCTCTGTTGCCGACACGGGGATCGGTATCGCCGAGTCGGAACAGGAGGCTGTTTTTGAGAAGTTTTACGAAATTGGTGACGTCGAGGAGCACTTCACTGAGAAAACCGCCTTCAAGGGCCGTGGCGCTGGTCTTGGATTGAGCATCGCCAAGGGTATCGTTGATCTCCACGGCGGTGTTCTCTGGGTCGAAAGCCCCGGGTTTGATCCAGAAAAATTACCCGGTAGTACCTTTTATGTTCTGCTTCCGACCGCTACCCCAAAAGTTTGAGCCTTTTTCCACGGCACGAAGGTTGTGCTGGAGTTCTGCTAAAAAATGATTTCGACCTTTTTTTGTTGTGCTTCCTTCTTGCATCCTGAGCGTCCTTGCGTTATGTATCCGGCGGTGACATCGGTGAAAACTTCGATATGAGAGTCTGTCTGTTAGCCAGTGGCAGTAAAGGCAACTCACTGCTGGTCGAATCGGGTCAAACCCGTTTGTTGGTTGATGCCGGTCTCTCGGCACGCGAATTGCGCAATCGCCTGGCAGCCATCGACGTCGCTGCGGAAAGTCTTGATGCGCTGCTGGTGACCCACGAGCATGGTGATCACGTGCGCGGCCTCGGTCCTCTGGTGCGTCAACTCAAATTGCCGGTTTATCTGCAGACCGATTTAGCTGGAAAGTTGAAAGACGTCGGTCGGGCTGAATGCGTCTCCGAGTTTGAAGCCGGGAAAGGCTTTGTCATCGGTGATTTATCCGTGCAGGCTTTCTCTATCACTCATGATGCCTTGGCTCCGGTTGGTTTTACTCTGGAAGGCGAGGATGGCAAGGTTGGCATCGCCACCGATCTGGGGGTCGCCACCCGACTGGTTAAAGACTATCTCAAGGATTGCCTTAGTCTGGTGCTTGAGACCAATCACGATGAAAAGCTCTTGCGTGACGGCCCTTATCCCTGGCCGGTGAAAGATCGGATCAGGGGCAATCGAGGTCATCTCTCTAACGAGGCTGGTGGCAAGCTGCTGGAAGATCTACTCTGGGAAGGGCTGGAGTCTGTGTTCCTCGGTCATTTAAGCGATACTAACAACCGCCCGGAACTGGCTCTGGAAGTTGTGAACCGGGTGCTTGATAATCAGAATGTCTGTTCGCCGCAAGTGCTTGTGGGTCAGCAGAACGCGCCAGTAACCTGGTCGTAAGATCCTAGCTCCCAACGGCTCTATAAACTTAAAGCCAAGGTTAGCGCAGAGTCGCAAAGAACGCAGCGCAGAAGATACAGCCCCTTAGCTGTGGTTTTTATCCTTTGCGTCTTAGCGTCTTTGCGTTGGTGCTTTGCCTGAATTGACATTGCTTTGTTTAAGGTCTTAGTTCGGTAAATTGCACAAGATACGAAGAAAGTTTGTAGCCTTTGTGGTGAGAAAATATTTTCCACTTATTATATGTAAAACAAAAGAAGGAGTTTGATTCATGATTCCACGTTACACACGGCCGGAAATGGCACAAATCTGGGAGCCGGAGAATCGCTTCCGGATCTGGCTTGAGATTGAAACGCTGGCTTGTGAAAAACAGGCTGAACTCGGGGTTATCCCCGCGGAAGCCGTAAAGGTTATCCGGGAAAAGGGCGACTTTGATATCGCTCGTATTGATGTCATTGAAGCTGAGGTCAAGCATGACGTGATCGCTTTCTTGACTTCGGTTGCTGAGTATGTCGGCCCTGAGGCCCGCTTTATCCATCAAGGCATGACCTCCTCCGATGTGCTGGACACCTGCCTCTCGGTGCAAATGGTTCAAGCCGCTGATGAGTTGTTGGCTGATCTTGATATGGTGCTGGAGTCGACCAAGGCTCGCGCCATGGAACACAAGGACACGGTCTGTATTGGTCGCTCTCACGGCATTCACGCCGAACCGGTAACTTTTGGCCTGAAGTTGGCGTCCTGGTATGCCGAAATGGCGCGTAACCGTCAGCGTCTTCAGGCCGCTCGCGAGAGTATTGCCACGGGTGCCATCTCTGGCGCGGTTGGTACTTTTGCCAACATTGACCCGGTTGTCGAAGAATATGTCTGCGAGAAGCTTGGTCTGACTCCTGAACCGGTATCGACCCAGGTTATCCCACGTGACCGTCACGCCGAATTCTTTTGCGTGCTGGGAATTACCGCTTCCTCCCTGGAGCGGATTGCTATTGAAATTCGTCACCTGCAGCGGACTGAAGTCCTTGAGGTCGAAGAGTTCTTCAGCAAGGGACAGAAAGGCTCCTCGGCGATGCCGCACAAGCGCAATCCGATCCTTTCTGAAAACCTTACCGGGCAGGCGCGTTACATTCGTTCTTTTGCCATTCCGGCCATGGAGAATGTGGCGCTCTGGCATGAACGCGACATCTCCCATTCTGCAGTGGAGCGCTATATTGCCCCCGATGCAACGGTCGCTCTCGATTTCTCATTGCGACGACTGAGTGGTCTGATCAAGAATCTGGTCGTCTACCCGGAGAACATGCTGAGAAATCTCAATCAGATGCGTGGGTTGGTCTTTTCTCAGAAGATTCTGCTCGACCTGACTCAGGCCGGTGTCTCCCGTGAAGAGTCTTATCGCATGGTGCAGCGTAATGCCATGAAAGTGTGGGATCAAGGTAAGGATTTTCAGGAAGAGTTGCTTGCTGATACGGCGGTGGTTGAGGCTCTTGGTGAAAAGAAGATCCGCGAATCTTTCGACCTGAATTATCACCTGAAGCATGTGGATACGATTTTTAAGAGAGTGTTTGGGAAATAGCAGCTCTGGTTTTTTTAACGCAAAGAGATAAGAAAGAGGTTAAGCAAGACGCAAAGGTAAGGCTCATGCGTTGCAATGTTTTAAGCCTGTTTGTTTTAGACTTTAAATAAAAGATTAGCTTTAAGGAGTATTCATGGCCTGGCGAATAGTAGTCGGTCTCAAAGATAAGGTTCGTGACGCACGTGGTGAGCGCGTCCGCCGCGAGATTCGTGAGCATCTTGGTATCGAACTGCAGGCGGTTCGTACCATTGATGTCTATACCGTTGATGCGCAGCTTTCTGCTGCGGAGGTTGCCGCGGCGGCGGCCGGGCCGTTCAGTGATCCGATCATCCAGGATTATGCCATCAATCAGCCTCTGGCCCACGATTTCGATGTGCTGGTTGAGGTTGGTTACCGCCCCGGTGTCACCGATAACGTTGGTCGGACTGCCCGTGAGGCCATCCAGTACCAGACCGGTCGGGCTTTTGTCGGTGATGAGGGTGTCTACACTTCGGTACAGTATCTGCTCTCGGGTGATATTTCGGTCGAAGATGCCGAGCGGATTTCCCGCGATTTCCTTGGCAACGGCCTGATTCAACGTTGGGATGTTGTTGCTCGCAGCGATTTCGACAGCAGTAAAGGGGTCCAGGTCACTGTGCCTAAGGTGACCAGCGGCGTCAAACCAGCGATTCGTCCTGTCGATCTGGAAATCTCGGATGATGCTCTGATGGAGATCAGCCGCCAGGGCATGTTGGCTTTAAATCTCGAAGAGATGAAGGCCATCCAGTCTTACTTCCGCGAGAAGGAAGTGATTGCAGCGCGCAAAGAGGTCGGTCTTGCTGCTATGCCGACCGATGTTGAGTTGGAAGCTCTGGCTCAGACCTGGAGCGAACACTGTAAACACAAAATCTTCTCGGCGCGTATCGAGTATGAAGACGACCAGGGCCATCAAGAGGTCATTAACTCACTCTTTAAAAGCTGTATCATGCAAGTGACAGCAGATGTTCGCAAAGCCCGGGGCAAGGACGATATCTGCCTGTCGGTTTTTAAGGATAATGCTGGCGTTATCAAGTTCAACGACGACTGGAGTCTGGTCTACAAAGTTGAAACCCATAACTCACCGAGTGCTCTCGATCCATACGGCGGCGCTCTGACCGGCATCGTTGGCTGCAATCGTGATCCCTTTGGCACCGGTATGGGTGCTCGCCTGATGTTCAATACGGATGTCTTCTGCTTTGCTTCACCTTTTTATGACAAGCCTTTGCCACCGCGCCTGCTGCATCCGCGGCGGATTTTTGAGGGCGTCGTGGAAGGGGTTGAACATGGTGGTAATAAGAGTGGTATCCCTACCGTTAATGGTTCGCTCGTTTTTGATGAGCGGTTTGCTGGTAAGCCATTGGTCTACTGCGGTACCGGCGCGATCATGCCACGGGTTCTTAACGGTCAGCCTGGCCATGAGAAAGAAGCCAAAGTCGGTGACCGAATTGTAATGGCTGGTGGTCGGGTTGGCAAAGATGGCATTCACGGCGCAACCTTCTCGTCGGAAGAGCTCCATGAAGGTTCGCCTGTGACCGCGGTGCAGATTGGTGACCCGATCACTCAGCGGCGCATGTTCGATTTCCTGATTATTGCCCGTGATCGTGGTCTTTATAATGCGATTACCGACAACGGTGCTGGCGGGCTCTCCTCATCGGTGGGTGAAATGGCCGAATTTACCAACGGCTTTGAGATGCATCTCGACCGTGCTCCTCTCAAGTATGTTGGTTTGCAGCCCTGGGAGATCCTGATCTCGGAAGCTCAGGAACGCATGACCATGGCGGTACCTCCTGAGAAACTCGATGAGTTCTCAACTTTAGCTGAAGAAATGGGCGTTGAGATTACTGATCTTGGCCAGTTTACCGACTCCGGTTATTTCCATTGTCTCTATAACGGTGAAACGGCCTCTTATCTGCCGATGGCGTTTATCCATGACGGCGTGCCACAAATGCAACTCTCTGCGCGCTGGACGCCTCCAACGCTTAGTGAGCCAGAATTCTCTCAGCCCCTTGATATGGACGCTACTTTGCGCCAGATGCTCGGACGTCTCGATATTTGTTCCAAGGAATCAGTCGTACGTCGTTACGATCATGAAGTTCAGGGTGGTTCGGTGGTCAAGCCGCTGGTTGGAGTCGCCAACGATGGCCCTTCTGACGCTGCTGTGGTTCGTCCACTCTTCGACTCTTTTGAAGGCGTGGTTGTCGCCCACGGCATCTGTCCGAGTTACAGCGATATAGACACTTATCACATGATGGCCAATGCGATTGATGAAGGTTTGCGCAACTTTGTCGCCGTAGGCGGCAACATTGATCATGTGGCCGGTCTGGATAATTTCTGCTGGTGCGATCCCGTGGTCAGCGAAAAGACCCCGGATGGCGAGTACAAGGCCGCTCAGTTGGTGCGGGCGAATAAGGCTCTTTACGATTACTGTCTTGCTTTCGGTGTGCCTTTAATCTCTGGCAAAGATTCAATGAAAAACGACTATATGATTGGCGGGACAAAGATTTCGATTCCACCAACCGTACTCTTCTCGGTGATTGGCAAGATCGAGGACCTTCGCAAAGCGGTCACCATGGATGCCAAAGCACCAGGGGATCTCGTTTACCTGCTCGGACAAACCCGTGATGAACTCGGTGGTTCCGAATATTACGCGATGTATGACAAGGTTGGCCAAAACGTACCGCAGGTCGATGC
>JAQYVY010000029.1 GCA_030145195.1 Desulfuromonadales bacterium
TAAGCATACCGCCAGCGTTCGTTCTGAGCCAGGATCAAACTCTCCAGTTGTATAACTGTATAAGTTGATTCTGTTTATTACTTTTTGATTTGTTACCCACAAATCTTTTTTCTTCTGCTATTTAGTTTTCAAAGACCTGGTTTTAAGCTCAAGGCTCAAGTGCCTCTCACTTTTTTCGTTGCCGGTTTGCTTGCAACGAGGGGGGAATCTAATGGAGTTAGCGGAAAGAGTCAAGGGGTTTTTTCAGGTTTTTTTTAAAATAACTCCCATACCCGCCAACTGCCTGTTTTCACGTAAAAATAATGCGTGCAAAACGGCGCTTGCCAGCCTGAATAATAACTTCACCAACCGGGTCGACCTCCATATCCGCATTATCAATTTTTTTGCCATTCAATTTAACCCCACCCTGTTTGACTAAACGCCTTGCTTCACCATTAGACGCGACCAACCCGGCATCATTCATCAACCGACAAAGCCATAGCGGTTCATCGGAATCAATATGCACTTCAGGAATATCAGCTGGGACTTCTTTCTGTTTAAACTGTTGTACAAAATCCAGGGCGGCTTGATCAGCGACTGCCGCTGAATGAAAACGCATCACCAACTCTCGCGCCAGTGACTTCTTGGCCTCCATGGGGTGCTGCCCCCCAGGCTTGCCGGCAACACCATCCTTGACCTGTTGCAGGCTGTCCAGATCAACATCCGAGAGAAGTTCATAATAACGAACCATCAGTTCATCGGAGATGCTCATCACCTTGCCGAAGATTTCCTTGGCTGGCTCGGTGATACCGATATAGTTGTTCAACGACTTACTCATCTTCTGGACGCCATCGAGACCCTCCAGCAACGGCATAGTCAAAACGCATTGCGGTTTCTGCCCATACTGTTTCTGCAGCTCACGACCGACCAGCAAATTGAATTTCTGATCAGTCCCCCCCAACTCAACATCAGACTCCAAAGCCACAGAATCATAACCTTGCACCAGAGGATAAAGGAACTCATGAATAGCGATCGGCTGTTGCCCGGTGTAGCGTTTGTGAAAATCGTCGCGCTCCAGCATTCTTGCCACAGTATGCCGGGAGGCCAGTCCAATCAGATCGGCTGCCGACATCGGTCCCATCCACTCACTGTTAAAGACCACGCGGGTCTTCTCCGGGTCGAGAATTTTAAACACCTGTTCTTTATAAGTCTGGGCGTTCTCCAGAACCTGCTCCCGGGTCAACGCCTTGCGGGTTTCGTTCTTGCCAGTGGGATCGCCAATCATTCCGGTAAAGTCGCCAATCAAGAAACTGATCTCATGGCCGAGATCCTGAAATTGCTTGAGCTTCTGGATCAAGACCGTATGCCCGACATGGAGATCTGGTGCAGTTGGATCGAAACCGGCTTTAATTCTCAAGGGTTTTCCAGTCTTGTACGATTCAGCCAACTTCTCCTCGAGTTCCTTCTCAACCAGAATTTCCACGGCACCGCGACGAATGACCTCAAGTTGTTCGGCAACAGGTTTCATCTTTTTCTCCACATTAGGACTCTTATTTCTCTCAAGACTGTCAGCGCTCTGCTGTTAAAAACGACAAACCTCTTACTTGAAACCAAAGGAACCGCTCCCTCTGCGGGGACAGCCCTTAGTCTCCTGAGACTTGCACCCGTTCAATGGCCGTTGCCCGCCCAGTCTCTTCATTGATAGTCACAACCACCGCACAAAGCACGGGATCTTTTTTCGCAATCTCATACCTGACCGGCCGCTGGGTCAAGAACCGCTGAATCGACAACTCCTTGCGAATTCCGATGACTGAATCACGCGCACCGCTCATGCCAACATCGGAGATGAAAGCGGTTCCTCCAGGAAGGATTCTTTCATCAGCTGTCTGGACATGAGTATGAGTTCCGACAACCGCGCTGACGCGACCGTCCAGATAGGCGGCCAGGGCCCCCTTCTCACTGGTGGCTTCAGCATGGAAATCAACCAACACGATCCGCGGGCTACAACCGAGTTCGTTGAGAATGGCATCAGACTTACGGAAGGGACACTCCAGCCCGCCCATAAAGACCCGCCCCTCAAGGTTGATCACGGCCACCTCCAGACCGGCAGCGGTCTGATAAACTCCGAACCCGCGACCAGGGGTCTCGGGTGGATAATTCGCCGGGCGCAACAACGCAGGCTCCTGCTCAAGACAGACCAGACCTTCACGCTTGTCCCAGATATGATTTCCGGAGGTCAGGACATCGATCCCCATATCAAGAAGTTCAGCTGTCACATCGGGGGTCAAACCAAAACCAGCGGCCGCGTTCTCACCGTTGGCCACCACAAGGTCGATCATATGTTGATCAACCAAACGGGGCAAGCTGGTGCTGACCAGCTGCCGACCAGGCCGACCAATGATATCGCCGATAAAAAGAAGCTTCAAAACGACTCCAATCTATTGAGGTGAAACGGGCAGGACAACAACGGCGAAACTGCCGTATCGATATCCTGCCCCGCGTCCACTCTTATAGTTAATCAACAGCTAAATTTACTTGGCGTAATCTGTAGCCCGGGTTTCACGGATGACATTCACTTTGATCTGTCCGGGATAGGTCATCTCGGCTTCGATCTTACGGGCAATGTCCTTAGCCACCACATGCGACTGATCATCAGACACGATCTCGCTGGAAACCATAACACGTATTTCCCGACCAGCCTGAATGGCGTAGCAGGAGAGGACGCCTTTAAAAGACGTACCAATACGCTCCAAGTCATCCAGACGCTTAACATAAGTTTCAAGCATCTCTCGCCGGGCGCCAGGGCGTGCACCAGAAAGGGCATCAGCAGCCTGAACGAGAACCGCCAGAATCGTCTCGGGCTTCTCTTCTTCATGATGTGCAGCAATGGCGTGAACAATCTCGGGTGTCTCACCATGTTTACGAGCAAAGTCGCCGCCGATCATCGCATGGGAACCCTCGATCTCATGATCAAGGGCCTTGCCGATATCGTGCAGTAATCCGGCACGCTTGGCCTGCTTGATATCAACCCCAAGCTCAGCCGCCATAATCCCACAGAGGAAAGAGACTTCCAGGGAATGTTGCAAAACGTTTTGGCCATAAGAGGTCCGATAGCGCAAACGACCGATCAGCTTGACGATCTCAGGATGAATACCGTGTACGCCGACATCAAAAGTTGCCTGCTCACCAGCCTCTCGGATCGCGCCTTCAACTTCTTGCTCTGCCTTTTTGACCACTTCCTCGATCCGCGACGGATGGATACGGCCATCAGTGATCAGACGTTCCAGGGAGATGCGAGCCACTTCCCGTCGAACCGGGTTGAAGCCCGAGATGATCACTGCTTCGGGAGTATCATCGATAATCAGATCGATTCCGGTCGCAGCTTCAATCGCACGAATATTTCGTCCTTCGCGACCGATAATCCGGCCCTTCATTTCATCGTTGGGCAAAGCCACCGAGTTGATGGTCTTTTCAGCAACATAATCGCCAGCATAACGCTGAATCGTCAACGACAGAATCTTTTTGGCCTTTTTATCCGCAACTTCCTTGGCCTCATCTTCAATTTGCTTGATACTCCGGGCTGCGTCATGGCGGGCTTCACTCTCCATGGCGGACATCAGCTGCTGCTTGGCTTCTTCTGAAGAGATTCCCGAGATTTGCTCCAACTTGGTCCGTTGCTCAGCAATCAGGCTATCAATCTCCTCAGCCTGCTTATGCAAGTTCCGGTCGCGGTCGGCAAGCGACTGCTCACTGCGTACCAGTTCCCGTTCGCGCTCATCAAGCTGTTCAGACTTGCGATCAATGTTCTCTTCTTTTTGTACCAGTCGTTTCTCATGCGCCTGATGCTCACGCCGGGTGTCACGGACCTCTTCTTCCCAATCGGCCTTGGCCTTAAACACCACATCTTTTGACTGGATCACCGCTTCTTTGCGAAGGGTGTCCGCCTCTTTCTTGGCATTTTCAACTATTTGCGCCGCATCGCGCTCGGCGTTGACCAGTTTAGAGCCAGAAGACTTGGCACGGAACACTGCACCTAAAACCCCGCCGACAATCAATCCGGCAAAAGCGAGCAGTAAAGACAATTCAATATTCAAAGCAGTTACCTCCTTATATTAGTTCCCGTCGCCAGCACCCCCTTGCCTTTAACCAACGACAAAACGCTCTCAACCAAAACGGGAACTTGCATAGGTATCGTCCGAGCCTGCAGAACGATACGGATTATTTTTCTTAACAAACAACTGCGACTGACCCTACAAGCATCAGATCGCAAACTGTAAAGTACGACTTTCAGTCATCAACATTGACAACGGCTGGTCGTGACCAGCAATGGGCAAGGATGAGACCACCTGAAAGTCATAGGCGAAACCCACTTTGATGCCACGTTGCGGCGAAGTCGCCAACGCCCGGTCGTAAAAGCCGCGACCATAACCGATGCGGTGACCGGCGAGGTCAAAGGCAACCCCAGGAACAACCATCACATCAATCTCCCTAGCGGGCACTAGCGCTGAGCCTTGCGGTTCGAGAACACCGAAATGTCCGGACCGGAGCTCAGCGATGTCAAGAACTTCGACAAATTCCAGCTCCGCTTGGTTCACCCGTGGATAAACCAGACATTTGCCAGACTGAAGAGCCTGACGCGCCACCTCCATGGTCAGCACCTCATTATGAACCGGGCTGTACAGGGAGAGACTTCGCGCTTGAGCAAAGATTTCAGAATGTAAAAACCGTTGTTGAATCTGCAGACTTGCGCCAAGACAGGTTTCAATCGGGCAACTTTTGCGTTTTGCTAAAAGCTGGTCCCGTAATGATCGCTTTGGCATGAGTAGAGACCCCACAGCTGGAGGTCTCCGGACAGAAAGGTTTCAGATAGGTGGAGGGGTATATGGCGTTTTCGACTGCATCAAAATTATGCCTGCAGAGGACTCCTTGCACAACACAGCTTCAGCCCCAGGTCGTCTCCGCAGGGCCAGAATAAAAACATTGGAGTTCTCAAACACATAACTATTGATTCAACCTTTTGACGTCGTCATTTCTAAACGCCCGTTTCGGGCGACAATACCATTATCCACTCTATCGTAAAATCTCCGTTCGGAGACACTTGTCTTTAAGCGACAGCACTTAACACTATAATGACGGAGTAACCGTTCTATGTCACCCCAGAGTTGCTTCTATTTTTTCGATCAACCGACCAAGCCGCGGTTCAAGCGCATCGAGACCGGACGTGGCCGACTCACCTTCAAGATGAGCGGCGGAAACATTCAACAGAGCCAAAATTGTCGCCTGCAGTGAATCGACCGCACGACCGCTGGCCGTTACCCTGGCAATTTGATCTTCTGCATAACGGGCCACCCTATGGACCTGCTCAGGGGAAGCCTCACTTTTAAGGTTGAACTGCTGACCAAGGATGGAGACTTGAACACTCTGTTTCATGAGGTTTTGCTCTCCAGTCGCTCCAACTTTTCCAGAAGATTGTCAAGCTCATTACTGACTCTTGCGCGATCCTGAATCAGGACGTCACACTCGTCAGTTAGCTTCTGATTGCACACTCGTAACTCGGTGCGTTCAGTCAACAACTGACCAACCAGTTCTTCAAGACGATCAATCATCTCCAGACCCACTTACAACTCCCAAAAAGAATTAATTTTTAAGGTAGGTGAATGAGGTTAAAAAGTCAAGCGATCTCAGTTGTTAACAAAGAGAGCCTCAACAAATTCGTCAGCATCAAAAGGGCGCAGGTCAGCAACGCCTTCACCGACGCCGATTAAACGCACCGGCAGGTCGAGCTGTGAACTGATCGCGACCACAATACCGCCCTTGGCCGTACCGTCCAGTTTGGTCAGGGCAATCCCGGAGACCGCAACCGCTTCTTGAAACATTTTAGCCTGAATCAAGGCATTCTGTCCGGTGGTCGCATCAAGCACCAGCAGGGTTTCATGGGGAGCTCCCGGGATTTCCCGATCGACGACCCGGCGGATCTTCTTCAGTTCTTCCATCAAGTTGACCTTGGTGTGCAATCTTCCCGCAGTATCAAGAATCAGGACATCGGCTTTGCGTGCGACAGCAGCCTTGGCGGCATCAAAGGCCACCGCAGCGGGATCGGAACCTTCATTATGCCTGATGACTTCCGCCCCGGAACGTGTCCCCCAGATCTCAAGTTGCTCCGCTGCCGCGGCGCGAAAGGTATCACCAGCGCCAAGCACCACCCTTTTCCCCTGATCGGCAAACTGTTTGGCCAGCTTGCCGATGGTCGTGGTTTTGCCAACACCGTTGACTCCGACCACCAGGATCACGAGCGGGCCACGCTCCGGCTGCGGCCACTCGCTTGTGCCCGTCTTGAGACGAAGACGAATCTCTTCACCCAGAATCGTCCGCAACTGGCCAGGATCGTCCGGTTCGATCTCCTTGAGCCGCAGAGTCAACGCCTGCACCAACTCCTGAGTCGCCTGCATACCGAAATCCGCAGTAATCAGAATCTCTTCCAACTCTTCAAGGAACGCATCGTCCAGCTTGGCGTGGCTGCCCAATAGAGCATCGACCCGACCAACCAGCGAACTGCGTGTCTTGGATAATCCCGAGCGCAATCGCTGGAGCATACTGACCGGTTCTGGCTCCTCGACAACGGTGGCCACCTCAAGAGGCTCCGGCTCAATCTCAGCCGCAGTGATCGGAGCTGCCACCTCAACATCAGGTTCTTCGGTCTCCAGTGCTTCAGCCTCGGCAGCAACAACAGGTTCTTCGGCCTCGGGTTCGGTCTCATCGGCAACCGGCGCAACACCTTTACGAAACTTACTTTTCAATAGCAGGATAACCACTGCCAGCGAAAACAGGGTCAGAGCAAGATAGACCACCGCCAGAGCAGCCATCGGGCCATCTTCGGCTGGAACACCGTAGGTGACGAGAGTATCAACAAGCGGACTTAACCAGAGTTCAAAATCCATGCATTCATCCCAAAATTTAAGGTTTTAATCGGAGCCAACCAGCCCGAAAAAGTCATTAAAAAAACATCGCCAGCAATCTTATTCGACGATTTCCTTGTACAGGGCCAGACTACAGCGCCGCGCTTCCAGCAACGCCCGGCCAAGCATGTCTGAGCGATCCAGGGTCAGGACCAGATAATAATCCTGGGTCACCGGCAGAATCAGTGATTGACCGCGGTCCGTGGTAATTACGATCTCTTTAAGTTGATCATCACCCAGGCGATCAACCACTTCGCGCATACTCTGCAAGATCACACCTTTGTGCGCGCCGATGACTTTCAGGTCGTAGTGATCCATCAAACCGGCCTGATCAACAGCCTCACCCTCCCAGTCAGCGACAATGGCCCCCTGGGCTCCGGGCACACGTTCAACCAGCGTGTTGAGCAAGGTTTTAAACGACATGACTCAGGCGACCTCTTTCAGGCAGACAGAAACCAGCTTGGAAACACCGGGCTCTTCCATGGTGATACCATATAAATTGTCGGCAATTTCCATGGTCCGTTTGTTGTGGGTGATAATGATAAATTGTGAGGTTTCTGACATGGTCGCAACGATATCGTTAAAACGGCCGATGTTAGCATCATCCAGCGGGGCATCAACTTCATCAAGAAGACAAAACGGTGACGGCTTGATCATGAAGATGGAGAAAATCATGGCAACAGCGGTCAGGGCCTTCTCGCCACCAGAGAGCAGGGTTACATTCTGCAACTTCTTGCCCGGTGGCTGAGCCACGACTTCAATCCCGGTTTCAAGCAGATCGTTCTCGTCGGTCAACTGCAACTCAGCTTGACCACCATTGAACAACCGGGGAAAAAGGTCACGGAATTTGGCATTGACCTGGTCAAAGGTTTCGCGAAAGCGCTTGCGGGTAGTGCGATTGATCTTGGTGATCGCTGCCTGCAGTCCTTCGAGCGACTGCAGCAGATCATCCTGCTGTACGGTCAGGAACTCATAACGTTCTTCCAGTTCCTCAAACTCTTCAATCGCCATCAGGTTGACTTCACCTATTTCATCAATACGCTTCTGCAGATAAATCCGGCGTTGCGTAGCCGACTCCTCGTCGAAGTCTTTATCGAATTTTGCTGCAACCTCAACATCGGCCAGATCAAGCCGATAGCGATCACTAAAGGTCTGGCGCACATGCTCAATCTCCAGTTGCAACTCACGGGTCTGCATCTGGCGTGTCGCCAGCTCCTCACGCAGCTGATTGGCGCGCGCCCTGAAGTTCTTGAGCTCGGCTTCACGGTGATCAATATCCTGACGACTCGCTTCGAAGCGTTCGCGCAGACCGGCAAGGGTCTGTTCCTTCTCAACCCTTTTGTGGTAGAGCGCCTCCATCTCAAGCTTGAGCTTCGCGACTTCGCTACGCAGTTCGCCCTGTTTGACAACGGCCTCTCCCGCATCCTGGCCGAGCATAACCTGGCGCTGCTGCAACTCCTCACGCAACGCAACCAACCGCTCACGCGAGGTCCGGTTGCTCTCTTCCCGCTCACGCAGGCTCGCCAGACTCACTTTGAGCGTTGTCACCCCCTGGCGCACTTCTGCGGCACGCTCACGCACTGACAACAAATCCGCCTGCAATCGAGCCACCAAAGCTTCGAGCTCTCGTTTCTCTGCTTCGCCTGTCTGTCGGCTGCCCACCGAGACCTGCAAGGTTCGCTGTAAGGTTTCATGCTCTTCGTGAAGCTGACCTTCTTCAAGGCTTAGCACCTCAACCCGCTCTTGGAGTCGCGCATCTTCCTGTTTGAGGCCAGCGAGATCTTTTTGGCTATCAACCACGCTGATCTCTTTCTGATGGAGATCATTTTCGGTCTGACGCAAAGAGGTATCGGTCACAAACAATTTTTCACGCGAAGACTCACGCCGCTGGTTCAATTCAGCAACATCTCTGTCGAGATGCTTGACCTGTTTCTCCAGCTCCTTCATCTCGCGTTTTTTGTGCAGGAGCCCCTGATCCAGAGCCTGCCGTCCGCCACCGGTCACCTCACCGCGATGACTCAGCATGCTGCCGTCTTCAGTCACCAGGGTCACACCAAAAGGCAACTGGCGACTGAAACAGTGGGTCAGGTCATCGACCAGATAGACGCCAGCCAGCAATCGGGCGACAGTCGCAGGAACACCTTTATGGTTTTTCAGCACATCGACCAGCGGCACAGCATCTGGTAACGACGGCGCATCTCCGGTCTGATACTCCGGTAACAGGAAAGTACAGCGGCCTTCATGCTCACGCAGAAACTCGAGCGCGGCCGTAACATTGTCCAGACTTTCGGGTAAAAGCGCCTGAACCCGCTCGCCGAGTACAGCCTCCATCGCCGCTTCGTAACGGGCGGGCACATCGAGGACATCTGCCACCAGACCCTGCATTCGCGACTTGTGCAACGCATCAGACAAGAGTGTCTTGACACCGCGAGCATAACCCTCAAGGTTCTGTTCCAATTGTTGCAAGGATTCAAGACGTGACCGCTGCCGACTCAATTCCTCGCGGCGCAGCAACAATTCATTCTCAACCCCTTCGACCTGCTCTTTCAAGTCAACCTGATACTGTTGCAGTTGTTGCCGTTTATCGACCAGAGCATTACGCTCTGTTTCAATCCTTTCCAGGGTTGTGGTCAAGCTACTGCGGTTCAACTGCAAATGATTCAGCTGTCCTTGAACGACTATTGCTTCCTGGCGATTACGCTCGGTCAGATCTGTCAGCACGACCAGACGCCGATCGGCCTCTTCCTGCTGGCTACTCATGCGCATCAACTCGGAAAGCAACTGGTAAAGCTTCTGCCGCACCTGTTCCAACTGCCGCTCAAAACTGTCTTCCTGATCGGTCAGATCAAACAACACCCCTTCCATCTCTACCAACCGATCCTGCTCAGAAAGCAGCACATCGGCCTGATCGGACTGGGTCTGTTGCAGTAACTGTTCTTCCTGAGCCGTCGCGGTCAGGCGGCGCTCAATTTCAGCCTGTTCGGCAACCATCTTTTGCTGCTGCCGATCCAGAGTTTCGATCTCACGGGCCCCATATTCAAGACGACTTTCGATACGCTGGACCTCAGAGGTCAGATGAAAGACCTGTTCCTGGCCACGGGTCGTTTCTTTATCACGTTCCCCGTGCTCCAAGCGAGCCGTTTCCAGATTGAGTTCCGCCTGTTCCAACTGCCGGGCAACGGCATCAACTTGCGAGGTCTGCTCGCCCGCCGACTGACCTGATTGCTCTGCCCGCTCAGTCAAGGCAACAAACTGGCGCAGGCCAAACTGCAACTCCACCCCACGAAGTTCCTCACGAAACTCAGTAAAACGCTTGGCCCGCTGGGCTTGGCGTTTAAGGCTGTTCATCTGGCGACGCACCTCACTGACGATATCGCCGAGGCGCAAAAGGTTCTGGCGGGTGGCTTCGATCTTACGCAGAGCTGACTTCTTGCGGGCTTTGAACTTGGTGACGCCTGCGGCTTCTTCAATCAAAGAGCGGCGATCCTCAGGCTTGGAGTTGATGATCATGCCGATCTTGCCCTGCTCAATAATTGAATAGGCGCGAGAACCAACCCCGGTATCCATGAATAATTCGGTGATGTCAAGCAAACGGCAGGGGAGTTTATTCAGCAGATAATCGCTATCGCCGTTACGATAAAGTCGACGGGTAATCTGAATCTCACTGTACTCACGAAAAGCGGCCGGAGCCAACCCGGAAGAGTTATCCATAATCAGGTTAACTTCAGCCATACCCAGCGGCTTGCGGCTTTCACTGCCGCCAAAGATCACATCCTCCATCATCTTGCCGCGCAAATTGCGGGCACTCTGTTCGCCCATAACCCAACGAATGGCATCGACAACGTTACTCTTGCCGCAACCGTTCGGGCCGACGATGGAAGTCACGCCCTCCTCGAAATCGAGAATCGTTCGCTCGAAGAAAGACTTGAAGCCGGTAATTTCTATACGCTTTATTTTCATGTTGACGCTGTGAGCAGGACCTGGACATGTGCCTGTTGGGAGTTTCTGAAGCTGACTGTCTGGCCGGTGATTTTAGCAAGCAATGGTCAGACTGTAAAGGAGATTAAACCCAACATAATGACTTCGGCTCAGGCAAAAAGTCAGGTCGTTAAACACTCTGTTCCAGCGCCGCACTCGCACGAAGAGTTGTCCTGCAAATTTAATGCGGATCAGGCCGTTTGACGGTTGCCCTGAATCCCACAGGAGAGTATCTTTGCCATTATGATGACCCATTGGACAGTCAATCCCTACGAAGAACACCGCCCCCTGCTCGAAGCCATCTCGCTGCGAATTCCGAGCGCGCCACGTGCTTTCCTGCGGCAACTCTGCAAAAAGCAGCGGGTCTTTATTGACGACCATCTTGCCACCGCCGACACCCTGGTTTCGACCGGCCAAAAAATCTCCATAAAGAAATCTCTGCGCACAGAAGAATTCATAACAGCTTCACAACTCGTCCCCCGGCAGATCCTCTACGAGGACGAACAGTGCATGGTCATCAACAAGCCAGCGGGGCTCGCCGTACATCATGCGCACGGCCACACCGACGACCTGCAATTACACGTTCAGGCCTTTTTGCATCGTCGGGGAAATGACTTCCGGACGGCACCGGTTCACCGGCTCGACATCGGCACCTCTGGCCCGGTCCTGTTTGGCAAAGGTCGCGCCGCAATCAGTCAGTTGGGCAAGATGCTCATGGACCATCAGGCAGAAAAATATTACCTGGCGCTGGTTCAGGGAGAAACACCTCAACAAGGCGAGCTTTGTTCGGCAGTCCCAGCAAAAGGCAAGATTAAAGAGGCCCGCACAGGCTATCAGCGTCTGGCCTGTTCCGGCGGCTATTCACTCCTTGAGTTAACGTTGGAGACCGGGCGCAAGCACCAGATACGCTACCAGCTGGCGGAAGCGGGTTGGCCGATTGCTGGCGACCTCCGCTACAAAGGGCCAACGACAAACGACCTGAGCCGACCCTTTCTGCACTGCCATCGGTTGCTTTTTCCACAACCAGAGACCGGGCAACCGTTACAAATCAACTGCGAGCTACCCGATGACTTGAAGCCCTTGCTCACAACTTTGGGCATAACCCTCCCGCCCACCTATTGAGCAGGAATAATTTTCAAAAAACCCAAGCAAAGGCGATAAGGGTTAACGCTAAGGTCGCCAAGGCCAAGGAAAAGCGCAACAAGAGGGCCCACGCGGAGAGAATTCATACCAATTGTGTCTTTACTGGTTTCTCTATAGCGGCGACTGCGTCTGCTTTCATTCTTCAACGTTACTTGCCCTGGTAACAACATCATTGCCTTAAATGTTTATATTACAATTCTGAAATTTTCTGCCAAAGGATCGCAAACTGAGTATAATAGCCACGTAATTATTGCGATTTTCACTCTACTTCAGATCTTTCTGCTCTGCCACGGCTTGGAATGAACATTCAACAGAGAAAACGCCTGCACCGCCATACGCTCATCCGTACAGTGGTGTTTTATGCATTGGTAGCAAGCCTGTGGATCTTCCTGTCGGATGCCATCCTAGCCTGGCTGATCATTGACCCACAACTACTCACCCGAATTCAAACTATCAAAGGCTGGCTGTTTGTCATTGTTACCGCCACCCTGCTTTTCTTCTACCTCAGCCATTGCCTCCAAGCACTTCTCGTTCGCGAGGAAGCGCTCGAAGCCGAACAAGCCAAAGCTCAGCAAGATATCCTGACTCGGTTCCAACAGCTCAGAACTTTATTCGACTCGATGAACGCGATTATCTACGTTGCGGATTTTTCGACCCATGAGCTGCTCTATGTTAACCGATTTACAAAGGAGTTGTTTGGCCAGAATTGGCAAGGACGCAAATGTTACCACTATCTTCAGGAAGGCATTGAACAGCCCTGCGATTTTTGCACGAACTCACAACTTGTCAAAGATGGCGAACCGGGGCCATCTGTAACCTGGGAGTTTCGGAACACCATAAACCAGCACTGGTACGAATGTTTCGACAAAGCAATCCCCTGGACAAACGGAGAGCTGGTTCGTCTGGAGATAGCGTTGGATGTCACCGAGCGCAAAGAGCTCGAAAAAATCAAGGACGACCTACTCTCCACCGTAAGTCACGAAATGCGCACCCCCCTGACAGCTATAAGTGGCTTCGCTGAGCTCCTTCTCGACAATAAGGGGATGCCGCAAGAGTTTCAAAACCATCTCCAGATCATCTTCAATGAGACGGAGAAAATGGCCGATCTGGTCAACGACTTTCTTGAGATTCGGCGCCTTAAAACAGATCGTACCCGTGTCGACTACACGTTGCTGAAAGTTGAAGACCTCTTCAACCTTTGCCTGAAGAACTGCCGTGACCGCAAAGAGGGGCATGAGATCCGTTTCGACGGCGACACCGAGGCCAAGGTTTTCGGCAACCATCGGGAGTTGACCCAGGTTATCAGCCACCTCATCTCGAATGCCTGCCGCTACTCACCAGCAGGTGGCACCATCGAACTTAAGGTCAAAACAAAGCCAAACGAAACCCAACTCTGCATAATGGACCATGGAGTCGGTATCCCGGCTCACGAACTGGACAACATCTTCGAGCCGTTTCATCGCCTCGACACCGGCGACAACCGTAGCACAGGCGGAGTGGGCATGGGGTTATCGCTGGTCAAGGAGATCGTTGGCCTGCACGGCGGTCGCCTCCGGGTGGAAAGCACTCCTGGAGAGGGCAGTCGTTTTTATATTACGCTACCAAACTTGACCGGGCTGTCTCAACCGCAAGGTTCAGACACCAAAGCCCAGCACTGGCGATTATGACAACCAAGAAAGCCTCAACCAATCCCCGCAAACGCATCCTGATCCTATCGGTGCTGGCCATTGTTTTGGCGGCATCAACCTGGATCGGATTCTTCCTGGCATCGTTTGACCTTAACGACTACCGAAATCAGGTGCAGACACAACTGTCAAGTCACCTTTCATTACCCGTCGAACTCGGTGAACTCCGATACCAGTTTCACAACACCAACCTGGCCCTGAGTCTGACTGGACTCCATATCGGCAATGCCGAGTCAATCTTAGAGATTATGGTGCCGGAGATTTTGGTCAACCTGCGCTGGCAAGGCCTGTTAAACCGACGCTTTGAATTTAAAAAAATCAGCCTGATTCACCCCAAGCTGAACTTCAGGCTGCAACCGCACGAGCTCTCCTCAACAGCGATTCCTCGGGGAACAACGCCGCTTCTGATTGATCAGGCGCTGATTTACCAGACCAAGATTGAAGAACTTGAACTCATTGCCGGCGTCCTGACGCTTGCACTGCCTCAAAAAAACGGCGAAAAAAGATTCATTGAGTTTGCCGATCTCGACGGGTCTATGGAGGATGTTGGTCTTGAGCGCACCAGCCAGATTTTCCTGAAAGGCCATTTCAGGGCACCGGGGCAGAGTCAACACAGTCTATGGGATTTGCAGGGGAACATGACCCCGACTCTCGATCCACAGGCAGGTTTCATTTCCGATTTAAACCTTAATCTAACCGCAAAAGAGCTCGAACTCACAGCACTCAAAGCCCTGCTTGCACCTCAACATGACGAGTTGAGTGTGGCAGGGCAAAGCTGGCTTCAACTCCATATCGAGGGCTCACCGGCCGCAGCCATTGAATTTCAGGCCGAGTTGAATTCAGACAACCTGGCCATAACGCCCGGACACGGGTATACACAGCCGGTGCAAATGAATCAGCTCCTGGCCTCGGGGCGCTTACACCTCCGCGGCGCACCTCCGCGCATCAGCGATCTGCAACTCAAGAGCGACCGGTCACTTTTGTCAGGAGAGCTGCATTGGAGTCCGGCCGGCCAAGCGACCGGAACCACGCTTTTTTTGACGGACAGCAGCCTACCCCTCCAGCAACTGAAAGCATGGCTCCCCGACCAACCGGAGATGTCAGCCACGATTCGCAACGGGCTACAGGATCAGGGACTGCTGCAGATTAAAACGGCACAATTGGGATTTACAACCGCCGGCGCAACCGGGCAAACGGGCCGCTGGCATCTCGAACAAGTCCAGGCAGAGCTACAGGATGGAGCCTGGCGCCCGTCGCAGGGGCCACTGACCGAGATAAAGAGGCTGCAGCTCAAACTTGCCGACAATCAATGGCAAATCGACTGTAATGACGGACGACTCGGCTCGACGCCCTTCACTCTTGATGGTGGAATCCAGATCGACGCACAAGGGGAGCCGCACGTCTCACTCAACTTCCATGGCGAGATTTCTCCGCCAGAGCTATTTTCGGACTGGCAAGTGACGCCTCCGCCTTTTTCGCTCTCTGGAAAGGTGCCGTTTACCGGCCATATCGAGGGGCCGACCGAACAACTCAAGCTAGACCTTTTAATCAAGCTCTCCGAACTGAATCTCAGCAACAACTCGTCGCTAGAGATCAAACCCGACGTTGACGATAAACTGGTGCTGCAAGGGTCACTGTCCCCCAAAGAATTCGGCATTGATCATGCCGCGCTGCAATGGTCTCTGATAAAGGGTCATTTCTCCGGCACACTGCCTTGGGGTGCTTTGGACCAAAGTCGGCTGGAAGCCCTTATTACCATCGCCGACCTGGCAGCTCTCGGCAAAAGTTCACCACCACTCAGCAAGCTGGGGCTTCAGGGACAGGCTGAAGTGGATATCCGTCAAAGCGGAAATCCATTCGAGACTTTTCCACAGCTGACCATCACCCTGCGCGAGGCCGCGATACGAACCGGCAACAGCGTCGCCGACTTGTCCCGTATCAATGGTCGCATTCAAGTCTCATCATCCGGCTTGCAAGCCAACAATCTACTGGTCCACCTGGGGCAATCGCCGCTAACGGTTCAAGCCAAGCTCAAGAATTTCGCTGAGCCACGGCTGGAACTGGACGTCAAGGCGCCATCAATCCGGGCGGATGATCTGATATTTCACTCGGACAAGGCAATTCTACGCGACATTTCCGGGCATTTAGAACTTGACCGCAACCAGCTCACCCTTGACCAGGTCGGGGTTCGCCTCGATGGCGGTACCCAAGCCACAGTCAGTGGTGCCATCGGCTTCAACTCTCCAGTTGCAGTCAATCTGGACATCACCTCCGAGTTTGCCAACATCAGCGAGGTCATCGGTCTGTGGACGGACACCTCTGGCAGTGACAACCAAGAGCGGCTCCAGCAAAGCGAAAATCCCGGCAGCAAACCGCCACGAGCCAAGGTTGTAATCAAGGCAGAAGTAAGCCGGGGCGAGCTCTATGGCATGCAGTTTCAAAATGCCAAAGGCACGATTCTCCCGAGCCGAGAGCGGCTCGTTATTCATCCTCTGGACTTTTCGGTGGGAGCTGGTTTCTGCAATGCCCAGGTGCTGACCGAGTTCAACGGCAAGGGCAACACCCTGCTACGAATATCGGGACACGCCGAGGATGTCGACGCCCTCGAGGTCTATCGGGAACTGCTGCACCAGAAGAATATCATCCGCGGCAAACTGCACGGCGATTTCTATATACAAGGATTGGTCGGATCACAATATCTGCCTTCATCCTATGGCAACTTCAGCATTCAGGTTCACGACGGCGTACTCCATCAGTTCCCGGTCTTAAGCAAAGTTTTTTCACTGTTGAACGTCTCGCAACTCTTTGCGCTGCGTCTCCCGGATATGGCGACTGAGGGTATGCCTTTCGACAGGCTGCATGCGAATTTCCAGTTGCAAAACGGCATTCTGAAATCGGAGGATCTGCTGATTCAGAGCGAAGCAATGAATCAGTCTTATAATGGACAAATCAACCTGATCAACAAAGAGCTCGACATGACCATGGCCATTCACCCCTTGGGCACAGTCGATAAAATTGTCTCTCATATTCCGATCGCGGGCTGGTTATTGACCGGCGAGGACAAGGCTTTTCTGACCGCGCATTTTTCCGTCAAGGGGCTGGCAGGGAATCCTTCCGTAAGCTCTGTACCGATCGACACGCTCTCAGATACAACCCTCGGCCTGCTCAAGCGAACGCTGGGATTGCCGTTCAAGCTGATTGAAGACCCGCAGATTCTCTGGGGTGGCGATGCAAGCGATAATGCTGGCGAATAAGATGGGGGAGTTGTGGTGGTTGGCAACAAGAGAGGGGGAGTTGGACTTAGTTAAGTGATAGGAATGTGCTTTTGTCGGGTTGACGTGATCTGGCCATAAAAAGCCCCTCCCATCGAATAAGCGCCCCCAAATTGACCGCTTCTCACTTCTACCTCAGGCCCAAATACATGTCAAACCCAAAACCCCGGGTAGGAAAACACTTCAACCCACTAAAACCACTTGAATCTACCAGATTTTGCACAGACCGTCCCCAGCACATCCCCCCGAGTCAATGCAATATGACGTCCAGGTGGTCGCCACCTCGATCAACCGCCCTGACCTGGTCCAACGGGCAGGCAACTATCCGGCCCCGAAGGGAGACTTTGAGATTCTCGGGCTCGAAGTTTCGGGGACCATTGCCGAGACCGGCCCGGAAGTTACGGGCTGGAGTGTCGGCGATCGAGTAATCTCCCTGATTGGCGGCGGTGGTTACGCCAAATACGCGGTGGCCTATGCCAGTCACCTGATGCATATCCCTGAGAGCGTGAGCTTTGAGGAAGCCGCTTGCATCTGCGAGTCCTACATCACGGCGTTCCTTAACGTCTTTATGATCGGCGACTTCCAGGATGGCCAGACCGCTATCCTGCACGGCGGGGGTGGCGGCGTCAACACTGCGGCCATTCAACTCAGCAAGGCACTGACTCCAAACAGCAAGCTGATTGTCACCGCCCACCCCTCCAAAATGGACCGGGTCCGCGACCTCGGCGCCGATCTGGTAATCAACTATCTTGAAAACCCCGACTTCACCGAGACCGTCAAGGAATTCACCAACAAGAAAGGGGTCGATCTGGTTCTCGACCATGTTGGCGCCAAGTACCTCGGCCCTAACATGAAGTCCCTCGCCTACAAGGGCAAGCTGGTAAGTATCGGAGTAATCAGCGGCATCAAGGCCGAGTTGAATCTGGCCCTGATGATGGTCAAGCGCCAGCAGATCATCGGCTCGGTGCTGCGCTCTCGCCCCGTTCCGGAGAAAGCCGAGATTGTCGCCGAATTCACCCGACGCGCCCTGCCAAAGTTTGCTGACCGTACCATCGTGCCAATTATCGAAAAGGCCTTCAGTATCGATGAAGTGGTCGCCGCTCACGGCATGATGGAAGAGGACTCGCATTTTGGCAAGATTGTATTGAAGATTGCCGACGCCTAAGCTTTTCCCTACCTTAAACTCATAAAACGCAAAAAGGCGGGAAGGAAATCTTCCGCCTTTTTGCGTCCCTTTCTCAAGTCTAACCACTCATTTTTCAGACACACCGTTCTATTATCAAGATTAAACGCTTGACATTGAATTATAGTTATTAGAACATACAAATCAATCGTGTTTTACCGAACACAATTCTCCGATAATTTACGTATAAAACATCACCTTACGTACTACACCGCTTATCAACCCTATCATTCTCAAGGAGTCAAAATGAAAAGCCCAAAACTGTTCTGGCTGACATTGTTAGCAGCCACCCTGACAATCCAACCTGCTTTTGCAATTATTGTTGGCGACCCACCGCTGACTGTCTCCGATGGTGGCACTCTCCCCGTTGACGAAAACTACAATGTTTTCGGTAACGATGGTATCACGGCACTCGGAGATAACAACACAATCAACATCTCGACAAGCGGAAGCATCGCGTCAAACCAAGATGCCATCAGCTCAGACGGTGAGGGCCAGACCATTAACAACGCGGGGACTATCTCCGGCTCTACAGGCATTAACTTCTGCTACGATGAATTCTTCACTGTCGGCAACGACACCGTGATTAGTTCCGGTACAATCACTGGAACCGACGGCGTCGCCATCAAACTCGGCTACGGTAATGACACCCTGACGCTGGAAGAAGGCTCCATCGTCAACGGCGACATCAAGATGAGCGAAGGAGACGATGTTGTCACCAATAATGGCACCGTTAACGGTTACATTTACCTTGGCCCCGGCAACGACGTTCTCACGTCCAGCGGCAACATCCATGATTACATTTACCTTGGAGACGGGGATGACACCTTTACCTTCAACGGTGAAACCCTCAGCGCTTATGTTTATGGTGGAGGCGGAGATGACACGTTTAATTTGACTGACACCACTGTTGAGAACTGCATCAACACCAAGAGTGGGAACGACACCGTTAACATCTATGGCAACGTGTTGCTGGAAGCTTCATTCGTATTCAAGGACGGAGATGACGAAGTAAACATCACAGAGGGAAGCACTCTGACTCTTGGAGACGACATGCGGCTGGGTCAAGGCAACGACACGCTTATCATAGGAAAAGACGCCACCTTGAAGCACGACCTCACCGAAGAGGTCTCCATGGCTTACGGCGAAGACAATGTTTATATTTACGGCACGCTTGATGGCTATCTTGGCCTTGGCCCTGATGTTGACACCATAACCCTATACGATGGCGCCGTGGTCAAGAACGGCTACCTCTGCGGTGGCTATGATGAAGGCGACCTCGTCATTCTCGATGGCGGCGGCGTGTATGAAAGCTACTTCGACGGGTTCAGCGAGCTCAAAAAAACCGGCGACGGGACCTGGGAACTCAACAATGAGGACGTCGGCACCTTTGACGACGTGACGATCACCGCCGGCACCCTGGCGATTAACGGCGGCATCACGATTGGCTCGCCATCCACCTTCATTATTGAAGAGGCCGGCACGCTGACCGGCGACGCCAACATCTACAATGGCCCGGTTCACAACTACGGCATCGTTGCACCCGGCAGCTCAATAGGCACCATCACTGTTACTGGCGACTACACCCAGGAAACCAGCGGCCAGCTTGTCACTGAAATTGGTGATGGAACCAGCGACCTGCTCGACGTCACCGGCGAAGCTAACATAAGCGGTGGTCTCGACGTACAAATCGCCGGTGAACTCTCTGACGGCGAAACCCACACCTTCCTGGCCACAGGTAGCGGCCTCTACGGCGAGTTCGCCACGATCACAGGAAGCGCTTTCTACGATTTCGACGTCATCTATGATGACTTCAATGCGTCTCTTAATGTCACCGAGTTGACTTACGCTGAAGTTGGACTTAGTGGAGACCAAGTGGCCCTGATCGAGGCGCTGAAAGAACAGGCCGCAAACGGTAACCCTGACGCACAAGAGGCTCTTTTCGCCATCTTGAACCTTGGCACGACAGGAGAGGCCACAAGTACCATGGGCTCACTGACTCCCGAACAGTATGCCAGTTCGGTTGACATCGGAATGGTCGGCTACAACCTCTACCGCAACACGGTCACAGGCCGCATGGGCAACCTGCACCTGACCCGGAGTACACACGAACTGCAATACGCAAGCAACACCATGACCGCGAACGGCCCTGCCGTTTCACGCCTACCTGCCTTTGACCGCCGCGGCGAAGGTTGGAACGGCTGGGTTCGCTTCCTCGGTATGACTGGCGAGCAGGACAACGATGGCGCTCTTCAGGGCTACGACTACGACACCCGCGGCTTCTCGCTCGGCTTTGACAACAAGCTCAACGACAACCTCGCCATCGGCGTGGGCGTGGGCGTCTCGGGCAGCGAAGTTGACTTTGACAACGCCGGCCAGGAGACCGACGTCGACACTCGCCACATCGGCCTCTACAGCACTTACTCAACGGACACCTTCTATATCGACACTGCAGTTTTCTATGCCGACAATGATTATGATTCCACCCGTGCCATTCCAGTAGCGGGACTCACGGCGGAGGGCAATACCGATGGTTATGAAGTTGGTCTTTTCATTGGTGTCGGATACGACATAGTAGATAATGAGACCATGTACTTCATCCCCACAGTCTCTCTGAACTGGGCGCAGGCTGATATCGATGGCTTCACCGAAACCGGTGCAGGTGGACTCAACCTTACCGTGAATGATTATGATGCAGATTCACTGGTCACTTCACTCGGCTTCCGCTGGGGCGGCAAGATGACCGCTGGCGAAACCCGTTTCGAACCGGAATTACGCCTGGCTTGGGCTCACGAATTTGGGAATACCGACCGTGACGTAAAAGCCAGTTTCAGCGGCACGCCCGGCACCACCTTCACCATGGATGGAGTTGAGCCTGAAGAAGACAGCG
This sequence comes from Desulfuromonadales bacterium, assembly GCA_030145195.1. Taxonomy (GTDB): domain Bacteria; phylum Desulfobacterota; class Desulfuromonadia; order Desulfuromonadales; family BM103; genus JAQYVY01. Next base: position 21,087 of record JAQYVY010000029.1, read on the forward strand.
CCATGGTCGGGCTGGGCGCCAACTTCTACATGACTGACACATTTACTTTTTATGTCGATTATGACGGTGAATTCCGTAGTGACTACGAAGGGCATGCCCTCAGTGGTGGTATCCGCTACGGCTTCTAAGTCCTCCCCGCACCGCAACAAACAAGCGCCGCAATCAATTCGATTGCGGCGCTGCTTTTTACATAAACCGATTCCAAGACACTGACAAATCAGCTAAGCTGCCAGCAGCCCACGGAACGGAATCCTCATGCGCATAAAGATCTGCCTTGCCATCATACTCACAGTCACGCTACTGGCCGGTTGTACTCGACCACAGCTTTCTGCCGACCTCCCCCCCCTACCGACTCATCCCGACCTCACTTGGCAGGAGGCTGTAAGCGTCAACACATCGCATTACGCCATCACGACCAACACCGACCAGGCGGCGACCATAGGATCACTGATGGAGGCGGTCTACACTACGGCGGATACAATTCTGGGGCCGACACGAGAGCACGATAAAAAGCTGACCATCTATGCCTACGCGTCTCGCTCGGATTACGAACAACGGGTTAAAAAACATGGCTTGCCAGGCAGGATGACCACCGGCTTCTACACCCCTGCCGACCCGGCAGGCATCCACCTGCCCATAGTGGCAACTCGCGGAGTCCACCCGTACTTCACCTTGGTCCACGAAGGGCTACACCAATATGTACACGAAATCCTGGGCTACCGTCTTGAACACAACGGAACAGAGTCCCCGGCAAAGCTCTCACCGGCACCGCTATGGCTCAACGAAGGTCTGGCGCTTTACTTTGAAGCTGCCTTGAGTGACGCGACCCATTTGCACCCTGGGCGCATCCACCCGGCCCGACTGGCACATCTGCAACAACTGCTACAGCGAGGCAAAGCTCCCTCGGTAGCAGAAGTCATCAACAAGAGCTACGGCGAGCCCTTCACCAACGCAAACTACTCGGTGGCTTGGGGGCTGGTGCATGCCATGCGCGAAAACCAGGCGGCAGGACCAGACTGGGAACAATTCTGGCGAATCTGGCAAAGGACTATACAGGAGCAAGCAGAGGTCACACGCCAAGAGCTTTACAAGCTGGAGCCTCTGCTCCTACAACAGGAGTGGGCGAAGCTTCTGGCTCAACAATCCACCCGAATATTTCAAGATCAGGTCTTAATGAGCGGAAAACGTTGGGAGGAATGGGAAACAATGTGGCAAGCCTACATACTGAGCCTGCAACCGACACCGTAACACGGGCTTTTTTCGCGCCGACAGAACGATACACTCCCGACAAATCATGGATTGCATTATTTTAACCTTTCAGATAATTTGACAAGATGTATATGTTTTCAGGCTTTGGCCGTAAGAAAGTGATAGGAATTTGCTTTTGACGCCTTGACGTGATCTGGCCATAAAAAGCCCCTCCCATCGAACATGCGGCCCCAAATTGACCGCTTCTCACTTCTACCTCAGGCTCAAAAACATGTCAAACCCAAAACCCCGGGCAGGAAAATACTTCAACCTACTAAAACCACTTGAATCTACCAGATTTTGCACAGACCGTCCCCAGCACATCCCCCCGAGTCAATGCAATGTGACGTCCGGATCATGACTTCGACCCCAGCCATCGTCAAATTCTTCACAGACAATTGTTTCAGGGACTTCTGTTGCTGGTGGAGGTAGACCCTTGGGGATTCTTTCCTGCCATAGACCAAGGTGATCAAGGATGCGGCGGATCAGCAGACGTTCATCAATGAAGCTGATGATTTTCATCTCTGCACCGCACTTTGGGCATTCCAGAGGATCGACTTCCCAGACCTTCTTGATGCACTCACGCCAGCTCTTCGATGGGATCTTTCTGGTTTTCGGTTCGGTTATGTTGAGGGAATCTGCAGCTATGGGAATTGATTCTTCATCGTTTTCCTGCCTTTTCCTGCGGTCCCCTCTGGAACGGTTTGAATACCAACCGTAATAGCGCACAAGTTGAAACGATTTATCCGGGATATGCTGGGTGATCGTCGCGATGAACTCATCGGCCTCGAAGAGTTCGAAGTTCTTTCTGTTTCTGCCGTGACTCATCCCGGAACGGTAGACGACAGTGCCTGAGGCTTCTATGTATTGAATTTTCTCCAACGAAAAGGGATTGCGAATAATGTACTGAGCTAAGGCTTCCCTGCCATGTTCATCTTTCCTGTCGATCTTGACGCCGTTGTGGATATTGAACCCGGAAACATACCGCCACTTCATCAACATGCGAATAAAGTCATCGTCAACCTTACCCTCTTTCTTGAGCATCTTCAAAACAGCGGCGCGAAACAACTCTTGCAACGGCTTGAGCTTGATCTCCGGCATGACATAAAAGCTGCCGTTCTCCATAAACAGACCGTCAGCGACCAGCAGATGCAGGTGGGGATGCCAGCGGCCATAATCGCCAAAAGTCTGAATGGCGGTGACGGTGCCAAGTTTGCCTGCTCTTGTCTTGATGGCGGTTTTGAAGAAGGTCATCAGGCTACGGTTGGCACAATGGCAGAGTTTGGAAAGCAGCTTTCGGTCATACTTGAAATAGAGTCGAAGGATTTTGGGCAGGGTGAATACGTACTGGCGGTGCGGGATGGAAGAGAGAATATTGCTGCTCAGCAGATCGCCGAACTGGATAACCTTCTTGGCGTGGCAGCTCGGACAGAACCAGCGCCCCTTGCAGCTGAATGAGAGCAGGTACTCGTGACAGCAATCCGGGCAGCGCACCCTAGCGAAACCTTCTCGCAAATCACCGCACTTTAGATAATCGCGAACCACATCATCGACAACCGCGCGCCTGAAACCGTACTTCTTTAAGAACTTATGCTCGTAATCCCGCTCGAATATCTCGTAATGCGTATCGAGCAGTTTCCACAACGGCGACTGCTTCGGCTGTCGCGGGTGGTAAACGGATGCACCCCTCCCCGACAGCATTTCCCCTTCAAAACAAAACATTGACCGAGACCACAATTGGCCACGAGCCGGGGACAGGCCCAGAGAGAAACCGGGACAGCCATCCCACATCAAAAGAGCAAACAGGGAAAGTGTAGAAGAAGTTAGCGAAATTGACAGCTAAGCTTTTGCGGTCGGAGCAAGACAACTATCTGTAACTGGGGGGAGTCGCTATCTGAACCATTGATGTGACAGGAGGGATAAACGTTAGGATGCTCGCACCCCAACATGGACCGCAGCAATGCCACCGGTCAGGTCGTGGATTTTCCACGGCTCATCCTGCGTGATTGGGACGCAGATCCAGCCCCTACCAATCTAGATAAAACGAATCAAAAATTAAAGAGGAGAGATAGAGATTTTGCATCGATCCCGTCTTCATTCTCAACCCCATGATAACGAGTCCATTCCAACCGGGCCTGCAGATTCTCCAAAATTGTCACTTGAGCTCCAATACCATAGACAACGTCCACTCCATCGTCATCAAGGGTTGATGATTGTCCAATATACGCAGAATTGCTGGATGCGGTTATTTCTAGGTTAAATTCATGTTCCCAATATAGAATGCCCGCGCGTGCGATCAGATCGAGCCGCGTGTATACCGGAAGAGCCCCGACCAGAGAAAGAGATGCCGCTCGGTAGCTTGAATCGATCGTTCCTGTCAATGAGTCTGCACCCGCGATCGAGCTAAAGCGTCCGGACACTTCGCCTAAATCGATGAACTGGAGCTCCGCGGAACCAAAGCGGTGAAAGCGGAATCCAGCCAATAGAGCGTACACGGCATCATCGTCAACCTGGGACCCGGAGGAGGAAGTGACCTGAATCCCTTTTTTTTGAAGCGCCTTAGAAACCAATGCCGACCGGTCGTGGCCGACGACCTCTACCTCACTGATGCCTGCGCTGGCACCGAAATACCAACGGCTCCGTTCTTCATCAGGCTCGGCGGACAAACAGACGCCGGGAATTAGCAGTAAAAACAGCAGGTTCACTATTCGAGTCATTTCGGCCTCCCCCTTTGCCTTCAGCTTACACGGAAGACATCATCACGGCGACCCCGAGGCCCATTCAATGGAACCGCCACCCTCTGGCAGGTAGATAGTGAATCGAAGTGATAGGAATTTGCTTTTGACGCCTTGACGTGATCTGGCCATAAAAAGCCCGTCCCATCGAATAAGCGGCCCCAAATTGACCGCTTCTCACTTCTACCTCAGGCTCAAAAACATGTCAAACCCAAAACCCCGGGTAGGAAAACACTTCAACCCCTTAAAATCACAAAAATCTCACCAACTTTGCACAGAGCGACCCCTGCACGTTCCGCCGAGTCAAAGCAATGTGTCGTTCTGGTCACTGCTTCGGCCCCAGCCGTCGTCAAATTCTTCACAAACAATTGTTACAGGAACTTCTGTTGCAGGTGGAGGTAGACCTTTGGGGAAGATCTCCTGCCATAAGCCGAGAGAAGCGTTTTGTTCACCACTACCAAAAGTAGGCACCTTCAGGCGAGATCGACAGCCTGGTCCAAAGCGACGGTGAAGAGATCACGGTCCAGCTTACAGCCGGCCAGGTGAGCCTGCTCCAGTTCGCCGCAGAAGACCTCAGCGATCAGCTTGATTACCTCCGCGTCGCTGGTAAAGTGTTAGAAAGTGTCAATTTTGCGAGCCGTGAGATTGTTCTGTCAGGGTTCAAAGGTTGGCGATAAAAAGCCACGGTCCTTCGGCCTGAATGATGTTCTGCAGGACGGTGGTTTTCTACTACGGCGCTGATGCTTGGGAGGCAACCATGGGGAGTAAAACAGGTTTGGTCATGATCGTCGCACTGCTTCTGACCCTTTCAGGCTGTCTCGCCTCGCAGCACGCTGCGGATGTGCAAAAGGGCCTTGAAGGCGACAGAATAACCGTCGGCACGGTCCAGCGTGAAATCCGTCAGGGGATGTCCAGTGCCGAAGTCGCTGAAGTGCTCGGTTCGCCGAATATTGTTTCGACGGATGAGCAGGGCCGTGAGGTCTGGATCTATGATCGTGTCTCCACCGATTCGGTCTATTCGAAGAGTGATGGCGGAATTCTGGCACTGATCCTTGGGTCCTCGGGGTTAGCTGGTGGCGCGACCTCGTATAGGACGGGAGCAGAGTCCACCAGCCAGCGGACCTTGACGATCATCATCAAATACGACGAGGAGGGCAGGGTTGATGGCTTCTCCTACCACTCGTCCCGTTTCTAGAGCGGTGAGAGTGCGGCTCCAAGTTCTCTTCTTCTGCGGGGTGTGCTGTTGGCTTTTTGGGGGGTGCCAACCGCCAGTCGACCCTGCTGCGTCGCTGGTGCCCGCAAGCTTAGCGACGCGGCAGATGCAGACGCGTCTGTTTACCGCTGAGGACGAAGTCAAGGTCATGAAGGCCTGCGCGGCTTTATTGCAAGACTATGGATATCATATCGACATCTCAGAAACCCGGTTGGGGCTTTTGGTCGGTTTCAAAGAACGTGGCGGAATCAAGAATCCACTACAGATTCTCCGGGCGAGCGTTGTCACCCGGCCGACGGCGAAAAGCGGGGCAATCGAGGTCCGATTGGCTTTTCAAAGGCTGGTGTTAACGCAGCAACTTGAGGTCATCTATCGGGAGGCGATATACGATCCCAAGGTGTTTCGGCAGTTCTTTGCGCGGCTTTCCAGGGCTCTTACCATGACGGCAGAGCAATTATGAGGGCTACTCTCCATATCCTAGCTGTTTTTCTTGTGTCTTCAGCCCTGCTGTTTACCGGAGCTTGTGCTCCGACGCAGCAGCGACTCCTCGATTCAGAAGTGGGTCAGTTAGAAGTTCGCAGTATCCAGACCAGAGTTTTCGCGATCAATGACAGGGAGAAAGTGTTGCGAACCGTCATGGTCACGCTTCAGGATTTAGGGTTTATGATTGACAGCGCTGATGTTGGCCTGGGAACGGTGACGGCAACGAAGTCCGATCAAAAGCCGCTCCGTTTCACGGTCTCGGTACGGCCACGAGGTCAAACCCAGAGTCTGGTGAGAGTCAACGCCCAATATGACCTGGAACCGATCTTGGATCCTGTTTTGTACCAGAGGTTTTTCGCCAGGTTCTCCAAAGCAATGTTTTTGGAGGCACAACAGGTGGAGTAGGGAAAATGTTGGGTTTGACGTCACGGCAAGAGGGTCCATCAAGGCGCGTCTTGCGGTTGAGCAGAGGTTGTCTGATTGCTGGCCTGGTCGCCTTGGTCGCTTGCAGTTATCCCCAGGTGCCGCAAGGCGCATTACAGTTAACACCTGAATCCCTGGCAAAACGCCAGCGTCAGACAAGACTCTTCGCCACGAATGACGAAGCTCTTGTCCTTGATGCCAGCACGAGCGTTCTTCAAGACCTCGGTTTCCATATCGACGAAAGTGAAAAGCCGCTCGGATTGGTGGTCGGCTCCAAACAGCGGAGTGCCAAGGACCCTGCAGAGATCACCGTGGCAGTCGTCTTATTCATTCTGGCGGCGGCGGCCGGTTCCTCAGAGGCAGACAAGTTGCTGATCTGGGGTGAAGAGCAGAAGATGCGGACTTGTATCGTTGCCAGGCGATCCAACCAGGCCGGTGGTGGGATCGCCGTCCGGGTCACATTCCAGCGTGAGGTCTTCTCGAACAAAGGCGGGGTGTGGAGAAGGGAGGAACTGGACGAGCCGGAAATCTTCCAAGAGTTTTTTGCCAAACTGGCAAAGGCCCTATTCTTAGAGGCTCAGCAAATATGAAGCGTGCATTCCGGGCCATATCCCTGGTTGTGACTGTGCTATTGGTGTTGTCTCTGTCTGCCTGTTGGCCGCCTCCGCTCGTGGGCGTTCTTGGTGAAACCGGAAATACGCTGACAATTCGCAGTATTCAAACCCGTGAATATGATTCGAAAAATCCCGTCGTAGTCATGCGCGCGGTGATCTCGACGCTGCAGGATCTGGATTTTGTCATCGACCAAGCAGACTCCCGTTTGGGGCTTGTCACCGCAACGAAGGTTCACCAATATCGCTTGCGCATTACGGTTCTGGTCGAGGCGTTAACAAAAGGCCGAGTGCAGGTTCGGGCCAGCTGCCATATGGGTGCTTACCGATTATCGGACGCAGGGCCGGTCTCAGAACCAGAACCCTACCAGGAGTTCTTTGCCTCCTTAGGCAAAAACCTATCTTTCGAGCAGAACTCGGGGAGCTGAAGCGGTTAGCTAAGGTCACGGTTACTGCCGAGGACCAGCAACGGTATGGCCTTGCCGAGTTTGACCGGGTGCTGGGCGGCGGGGTTGTGACCGGTTCGTTCACTCTGATCGGTGGTGACCCGGGGATCGGCAAGTCAACGCTGCTGTTGCAGGCTGCGGAATGCTGGGCTGGGGCCGGTGCTCTATGTGACGGCAGTTGAATCACGAAAGTCTGCACAACTTCTTGACGCATCAAGACAATTCGAAAAGGCTCTCATCACCAATAAGATGACCACGAGTTTTTCAAATTACCTATGCACATCAATTCGCTGCACATCTTTTTCGCGCTGAACTGCGGTTTCTAGGATAATTGACAGTCTGAACCATTGGTGTAACAGGAGGGATAAACGTTAGGATGCTCGCGTTCCAACATGAACGGCAGCAATGCCGCCGGTCAAATCGTGAATTTTGACATCGGCAAAACCGGCCGCTTCCATCATCGCCTTGAAAGTCTGGCGATCAGGGAATTCCATTACGGAATCGGGCAGATATTGATAGGCGCTACGCTGCGAAAGTAAACCACCCAGCCAGGGCAGCATTTTCAGGAAGTAGAAGTAATAAACCGCTCGAAAGACCCGGTTGAGTGGAGTGGCAAACTCCAGAATGACCGCTCGACCGCCAGGTTTAAGCACCCGCGCCATCTCCTCCAGGCCTTTCTGCCGATCAACCACATTGCGAATGCCGAAAGCAATCGTTACCCCATCAAAGATGCCATCGGGATGCGGGATCGCCTCACAGGGGTTATTCACCAACACGATTCGATCACGATACGGCGAAGCCTCAACCTTCTCGTGTCCGAGCACCAGCATCCCCTGAGTAAAGTCTGAACCGACAATCCGCACCGAAGCTGGCGTCTGCTTGGCAACTTCTAGAGCCACATCACCAGTGCCAGTGGCGATGTCGAGCACCATGCCGCCCTCGGGAATCTGGAGTTGTTTAACGGCAAAACGCCGCCAACGGCGATCAATGCCCAGCGACAGCAGTCGGTTGAGCAGATCGTAACGTGGCGCGATCTTGTCGAACATGTCGCGAATGCCGCGACCTTTTTCTGTAAGTTTGGTCATGATAAGATTCCCGCAAGAAAGGTGCGCAAATTATGTAACACATCGGAATCAGAGCTGTCAGTAAAAATTCTTAATCAGGAGGGTAATTTTGTTCTATGAGCCAAACTCAAAGGCACCCCTCAGCATAATCTACCGGGGCTACAAGCCTGGGACAAAAGCCTCCAGGAAAAGACACTCTCTCTTGCTCAGTTGATCCCGGCATACTCAAGAAAGGTCACCGGCGGCTGGTAAACTTTCTGACTTGAAAGCAGCGCGTGGATATCAGCTGGGCCGAAGTAGCGCGCTTCCAGAGCACGGCCTTTTTCCATCCAGAAGCCAAACTGCGGGACAAAGGTATTGTGCCGAATCGTATGATCGATGGTCAGTCCGGCCAACACAAAGACGTTGCGACCGCTGCCATCAAAACCGTCGGTAAGATATGAAGCAATGCGATGAAATTGTCGCCAGGTGTTGACGTTGCATAATTTTCTGTGCGGTCGGGGCGAGGCGACGATTTCAGGTAAGAAATCAAAGTTTGACACTTCCAGCATGTTTTTCGGTTCATGGCTGTCCCGGTCGATTCGTTTGCTAAAGCCAAAGGTATCAGGCGTCAAGCCTCTGCCAATAGGTTGCGGGGTTTCAGCCAATTCCGCAAAAAAATCGGGATGGGCTTTAATCAGCCCCGGATTGACAGGGTAAATCTTACCGAGCGCCCCTTCCCCGCAGGTATCGCCACCAATAAGTTGCTCAAGTTTTATCCTGATTCTAACCGTTTCTCCCTGCGGCTTGCTGAAGAGGTATTTGTAAGGAATTTCAATTTTCATGACATCGCCGTGGCGGAAAACTTTAATCAATTGCGTGGCACGTTGATAAACCAGCAGATACTCATTCAGCATGCGGCGTAGCATGCCACAACACGGTACCACCTGATCATGAACGCGACGGATATAGCCGACACCGTCTTTCTCCTTCGCCCCAATATGGCTGCCACCCACAATAACAAGATCGTTACCGTGATGAGCAACCGTTGCCAAACGGGTTGGGTCAAGCAAAGCACCGACCCGGCCCAAATTGAAAGAAGGACAATTATACACATAGCCAAACAACGCCTTCTTAATCGACTGGCTTTCATCAGAGCATTGCCAGATGGCTGGCAAGGTCCCCGAGAAACCGGCATTGTCCGTCAAACTACGCATACGGCCAAAGAGGTTCATCAGATCCATCGGTGGGAGATCAAGAAGTTTTTCGTCAGGTGGGGCAATCGGCATGTCGTCCTCCAAAACGTTGCGAATCGGGGGGATTCATGAAATCATCCAGACAACATATAACGCTGTTATAACAATCATACAACAACTATTCTTGGGTCATGACTCGCTTAGCGATAGTTAAGCCATACCAAGCAACGGTTATAACCCAAACATAATTTATCTCTGTCCCACTTTTACATTCTACGGATCAAGCCACCCGAACCAATGCTATAGAAGGTTGGCATAATCCGACCTCAATGGCTGCTGACTCCGGTTTAATCTAGACGTGAGCAAGCAAACAGGGTTATCTTTATAAAAATAAAAAAATCTAATAATTGCAAGGATCTCATGCCCATGGGCCACACCATTCTTATCATTGATGACACCAAGTCGGTCCGCCAGCAGATTCTCAGAACCCTGCGCAGCAGCAATCTGTTCAGCAACTACTTTGAAGCAACCAATGGTATTGAAGGCTTCAAAACTCTACTCAATGAAAAGATCGACGTTGTGTTATGTGACGTTGAGATGCCGGGGATGGATGGCTTTAAGTTCTTGACCATGGTCAACTCTCGTAAAGAGTTGCACGACATCCCGGTTCTGCTGCTAACCAGCCATGAAGAGATGGCGACCAAGATTAAAGGTCTCGAACAGGGAGCCAGTGACTATGTGACCAAGCCGTTCAGTCCCGAGGAACTACTGGCCCGCGTCAAGGTTCAGCTCAAGATCAAAACTTTGCAGGACAATCTCAAGCAGAGCAACCAGCTCCTGCAAAAGCTGTCACAAACCGACCCCCTGACCGAGTTGTACAACCGCCGGCACATGATGACGACCCTGGAATCGGAATTTGACCGCAGTAACCGAATCAGCAGTCCGTTTGCCCTGATGATGATCGACCTCGACCATTTCAAACGGGTCAACGACACTTATGGCCACCAGCAAGGAGATAAGGTACTGCAATCAATCTCATGGGAAATTCAAGAGCAGTTGCGCCCGTACGATTCGGCGGCTCGCTTCGGTGGCGAAGAGTTCGCCCTGCTTTTGCCCGAGACCACTCTTGGTGAAGCGGTCGTGGTTGCAGAACGATTGCGCCAGCGCATCAGCAACGTACAATTCACCGGTCCAATCTCTGGTCTAAAAATAACCGCCAGCTTTGGCCTTGCCGCAATTCCACACAAAAAGATCAACACGACCAAAGACCTGATCCGCCTCGCCGATGAAGCACTGTACGCGGCCAAGCACAACGGCCGAAATCGAGTCGAAAGCACCCCTACAGACCGCTAGCAGCCTGTCGGACTATCAGGGCTGAAGCGAAAATTTGAATGTTTGAGACCAGCTTTTAGCACATTTGAGAGTCATAGCCGTAGCTATCGGTCGACAAGGAGCTGAGATATGTACCAAACAGGCGAATTTGCAGCCAGTTCATTGATAGTCCGACAGGTTGCTAGAGCAAGACCAATTGAGTTCGCACCGATTTAAAGCCTGACCCGCATGACAGCCTATGGGCCTTCTTCCGCCTTACAACGCTTAACCACATCTTTGAGCCAGGCGATCTCGTCCGGCGCAAACTGCTTGTTGTAATCTGTACCGATATTCATCGCCCAGTGAAGCTTCCCTGGAGTCATCTCCGCCAGCACATGGCCCGGCAACTGCAGACTAAAAAGTTCTTTCTCAGCCCAATCTTTGAGTCGCTGCTGCTGATCAAAAAAGACCAGATAATCGACACCATCAGCTTCGACAATCAATGGCAATTCGGCCTTCTCTTTATCACTGTTGTCATCAGGAAGAACCATCTCGTCGGTCGTGGGAACAAAGAAGATCGAATTGAGGAACAGGTCGTAAAAACCCGACTGTGCTTTTGGGTCGTCGGGTGCGGAGCGTAAGGCATCAAGCGCTTGATCAAGTTCTGTCATGTAAAGGCCTTTGTTGTGAGGGATAAGTAGGTCGGTTGAATGTGATGATCATTTAAGGCACTCATTCTAGTCTATTCCTATCCACTTGGAAACAATTTTACTTTGGTCTCAAATGATCCCAACTGGAAACTAGATGATGTCGGACAAGGAAGGGGTTTTACAAGGAAGGTGATTAAAATGGAGTCGACGATAGTGAGAATAGCGGCGCGGTACTGCGTTCACGCCCGGCACAGCGTCTAGGAAACTGGAAAAGGAGCGACTGGTTTGCGTCGTCACCTGGATATTATCGCTCTCACTTTAACGGCAAAGCCACGAGTGAAAACTGCCGCCTGCTGCGCTACTTTATCAACAACATGCTTCTCAACGCCCTGAAGTTTTACCGGTCGGCAACACATAACCTCAGTCTTGTTCAGACACCTTCGATTGTCGACGATCTCGCCCCTGGTACGGAACCCGGTCCTGTCGCATTTCGTCGTGCCCAAGAACAGTCCATCCTTCAAAACGTCTAAAAAACATAATCTGCTCGGTATCAATGAGAAGCTGCAATTCGTCTTTGCTGACTAACTCTTCCTGACCATCTTTCAGAACGACCGGAACAAACATACAAAACACCTCTCTTCTGAATCTCCGAAGTTATTTCCAGACATCCCATCATAGAAATAGTGATTATGTTGATGTTGCCTTAGGAATAAGCCAGAGTGACAGGCTCAGAGCAGTTCGAACACACCCATACAACCCATATCCTTAAAAGAATCAGCTCTATTAACAGATAACCTATCGTTTCTCGCCTACCTCACAGAGGGTTGACTCTCTCGGAAGAACCCTGTGATTGAAACCTATTTAACTACTATCAGGATTCAATGCGAGGTCAAGTCTCTTGCCAAGATAAAAGGAGTCACCCTGTTTTTATTGATCACCATAAGTGCCCCGCATCGGCAGATGAAACGCCCCCCCCCTTATAAACCTGTCCCTAGTAGCCTATCGGCCTATCCGGGCTGAAGCGAAAGGTTGAATGTTTGAGACCCGATTTTAGCTGAGTTGAGAGTCATAGCCGTAGCTATTGGTCGAAAAGGAGCTGAGATATGGGCCCAATAAGCGAATTTGTCGCCAGTTCATTGATAGTCCGACAGGTTGCTAGCTTCATCCCCTTTTATTCTGGTTCTATAATCGCCAGACGTGCAAGCCTGACAACCTCATGTTCGGGCAAGAGAACTTGTGTTTTGGCCAAGAATCCACTGCCGTGAACGAAACGAATTTCCGGGTTCTCCGCAATCGCACGGAAGTCCACGATGGTGTTGTCGCCAAGCCGAAGAAGCTCCCAACCTTCGCCACGGTTAGAGGGTGTAATGCTCATCACGATACGGTCGTCATCCAGAAGCCTCAAATACAGCTCCATAGCCAGCTTTGGAGACTTCTTGATGTCACTGATAACGGCTTTGAGATGTTTGACCGGAATCACTCTGGCCTCAGTTTTTAGACGCTCAAGTCGTTTCATCTTGCGATCGATCAAAACAATCAGGTTCTTGCCAAGCGCCGTCATGAGTGAGAACAGAGGATCCCGAATGCTTAAGGACTTGGCCTCGGCAAAAGTCGAGAGGATATAACCGTCAATCGGAGATGAAGTCACGAACAGCACACTCGAGTCTACCCCGAGATGCTCGGCGGTGCGGTATGGACCGCGGACATCCATCATACTCATGTGCGGGTACCAGTCAAACATCAACATGGCGGCAGCATGGTGGCCAAGATGCTGCATGACCAGATGAAATGCACAGGGCAGTGTGCGATCATGATGGTGGTCAAAGTTGTGCCGTTCAGGGGCATACTCGAAACCGACATCCACCACGTAAGTGTTGGGATCATTCAAATCTGCGGCGGTCGGCTCGCGGCGAAAAACTTCCGCATGGTCCAAGGTTGCGAGCAAAACGCACGCAGACAAGAAGTCATCTTTGTGCGCGCTGCCCGGATGGGTAACAATCCGATACATGACTAGCTCCTCTTATTGAGAGAATACTGATTGGTTGTTTATTATAAATTCTATCAGGTATCGGCGCTTGTGTGAGAGGCGAGAAAAGTTTCTGACTTGGCAGAGTTCTAATCGGTATGGGGGGCACATTAATCAATGATCCTCATGCGCAAGGGTTTGTCACACCGAGCAAAAAATTCACATAGGCTGATTGGTCATTTGAAAATCTTAACGTATACTGCTCTAAGTTACCCTCCCCGCAAGATACGAACGAGAACAAAGGAGATGTCACCGATGAATATGACCGAAATCAGAACCATTGCTAAAGACCGAGGTATTAAGTACGGGAAGATGAACAAAACCGAATTAATTCAGACCATGCAAAAACAAGAAGGCAACCCGGCATGTTTCAACACCGGACAGGAAGGCAACTGCGGTCAGGACCAGTGTCTCTGGATTACCGACTGCAAGTAGGTTAGAGGTCGCGACGGAGGAGTTACCATCCAAAACCACATCGTGGAAGTATCCCATGAAGCCGCCACGATAAAGGAAGTGTCAGGTTAACGGTGGTGCGGACAGCTCGCTGGCATGGTATTTTTTCATAAGCCAATCAACCTATTTTTTAGCTGCATTGACAGTCGCAGAAGATCCGATAACATTAAACTAAACAGTGGCGAAATGAGCCAGCATGGAGCGCGTAAAAAGCCTGCGGGAACCAATGGCAAACCCTAGCGGAACAGCCAGGCAACCCAGACAGGGCCTGAATCGAGCAGCAGAACTACTTTAACAGGTAGCAGATGCGGCAACTGTTGATTAAAAACAGCCGATCCAGGGTAGCCCGGCGGTAGTTTCGTCACTGTTGTATTTAGTAGCGAAGATCTTGAGAGAGGTAGCCGAACGGCTGACTCTTATAATAAAAAAGCACAAGGGGCACCCCAAAAAGGGTGTCCCTTGTGTCAAAAGTGTCGTTAGTTAATCCACAGGTTTATCTTGCCATTCATAGCAGGTTTTGGTGCCAAGCCCCTTGTCTCGCGCATAATTCTCCAGTTTTCTACATTCAGACAAATTGAGAAAAAGACCTATTTCGTCCTTGGAAAAAGTGTCCCCTTCTCCTTCAGTAAAAACTGAAAAAGCATAGACTCTTGAAGGCATCTGTTTGGACTTTAATATTTCTTCAAAAACTGGCTCGCTAAAGGGGAGAGCTTCAACATAAATTGTGCATAAAGTCTCCGCGTTTCTGAAGGACAAATCCAAAATAGTTTTATTTTTTTTGTTCCCACTTGCAGCGGGAACCGGATTCAACTTATCGACCATTTGACAGTTAAGATCCCGATGTAAATGAATCTCCTCATGCAAAATAGCCGCGCCCGAAGAAATCGTAGCCAGCTGATCATCAAATATCTTTTCTGATTCAGACCTCTCACTCTTTTTACTGTCACAACCAGTCAAAATCACAAAAGTTAAAAGGACAGCACAAATCTGAGTAAGAGCAGAATTTTCAACTAACATCGCAAACTCCAAACCCCTCCGCAATCTCCCAACAAGCAGAAAAACAAAAAATATCGGCACCTGTTCTGCTAACTGTTGGCCACTTATTTGCCAAGCACCTCAGCAACCTTCTTACCAATATCCGCAGGAGATTGAACAACGTGCACTCCGCACGACTCCAAAGCCTTCATCTTGGCTGCTGCGGTATCATCTCCACCGGAGATAATCGCGCCAGCATGACCCATTCTTTTCCCCTTCGGAGCGGTCTGTCCGGCGATAAAGCTGACCACGGGCTTGTTGAAATGTTGCGCGATCCACTCTCCGGCCTTGACCTCGGCCTGACCACCGATCTCGCCGATCAGAACCACGCATTCGGTCTGAGCGTCATATTGAAACATCTCCAGGAGATCGATGTACTTCAGGCCGACGATAGGGTCGCCACCGATGCCAATACAAGTGGATTGACCAAAGCCAAAAGCGCTGACCTGCTTAACCGCTTCATAGGTCAGGGTCCCTGACTTGGAGATGATGCCGACCGTTCCGGGCGAGTGGATCTCTCCCGGCATGATGCCCAACTTGCATTCGCCTGGGGTGATAACGCCCGGGCAGTTCGGACCGATAAGCATGGTTCTGGCAGAACCTGTGGCCATCAGGCGCTTAACCTTGATCATATCCTTAACCGGAATCCCCTCGGTAATACAGACACAAAGATCAAGGTTTGCATCCACCGACTCGATAATAGCGTCCGCCGCATAAGCGGGGGGAACGTAGATGATCGAAGCGTTAGCACCGGTCTTGCGAATCGCTTCCTCGACGGTATCATAGACCGGCGTACCGTCAACCTCGCTACCACCTCTGCCGGGCACAACACCGCCGACGATGTTGGTTCCATAATCCTTCATTTTCTGGGCGTGGAACTTACCCTGAGAACCGGAAATCCCCTGAACGACGACTTTCGTTCTGTTATTTACCAGGATGCTCATTTTACTCTCCCTCTTGCTCAGCCGTTACAGAAGCTTTCTTCTTTCCAACCTTGTCGCCGGAAGCGAGCTTCACTGCTTTCTCCGCGGCATCCGCCATGGTGTCTCCGGTCACAATGTTCAACCCAGACTTGGCCGCACCGTCATGCAAAATCTTTCTGCCCTCTTTGACGTTGGTACCGTCCAGTCTGACCACGATGTGTTTGTCGCTGGGCACCTCTTCAGCGGCGGTCAAAACACCTTGCGCGATCAGATCGCAACGGACAATCCCGCCGAAGATATTCACAAAAATCACGTTGACTTTCGGGTCAGTCAAAATGATCTTAAACGCTTCGCGAACCTTGTTGACGTCGGCACCGCCCCCGACATCAAGAAAGTTGGCCGGTTCGCCACCATTGAACTTGATAATGTCCATCGTCGCCATAGCCAGACCGGCACCGTTGACCATACAGCCAATGTTCCCATCCATGCTCACATAGGAAAGGTCAAAAATCGAGGCTCTGACTTCTTGGGGTTCAAGCTCACCATAGTCTTTCATCTCTTCTATTTTTGGATGTCGAAACAGGGCATTGTCATCAATTGTCATCTTCGCATCAAGACAGATGATTTCGCCCTCGCCGCTCACTACCATGGGGTTAATCTCGAGCATCATGGCATCGTGGTCAACAAAGCACTGATAGAGTTTATTGGCCACATCGGCAAATTGATTGAGCAGACTGGAATCCAAGCCTATTTTTTTGGCAATTTTTCTGCCGAGAAAATGCCCCATCCCAATCACCGGGTTGACGTAAGCTTTAATCACCGCTGCTGGATTGTTTTTGGCAACTTCCTCGATCTCGACGCCGCCCTCGGCACTGGCAATAATCATGTATTGCTCAGAGTCCCGGTCAATCAGAAAGCTGAGATAAATTTCCTGTTTGATCTCCATCGCCTTCTCGATCAAGATCCGGTGAACAATCTTGCCTTCCGGCCCGGTCTGTTTGGTGACGATTTTCATCCCCAACATCTGCGTGGCTTCGTCGTAGGCTTCACTCACCGCTTTGACAACTTTGACGCCGCCTGCCTTGCCACGACCGCCAGCATGCACCTGCGCCTTGATCACCCAGGCATCGCCTTTCAGTTCTTTCGCGACCCGCAACGCATCACTGGCTGTAGAGGCAACACCACCATCTGGAACGGGAACGCCATAATTTCTAAGCAGACCCTTAGCTTGAAATTCATGCAAATACATGGTTCATCTCCATTAATCTTCTTTCTGGCCTAAACGATCGCTCGCCTTATATTGAGACACAATAAAACTAACAAAACTTAATGTTTCAATAGTACCGAATCATATCAAGGAGTGCAAATGATTCCATAGAGTTCATACGACGGCGGTCACTCGAACTTAAGACCCTCTAGCCCAAAGGCTCTTACGCTATGCGACAGATCTTACGACCAAGAGCGCTTACGCGAGACGATCTCTAAAATCACCACTCTGCATATACTCAACTCCACGACTTTTCACTTTCGTTTCAGCTGTTATGCTTATTATCCCAACGGTGTAATCTGGTTCTCCAGATATCATCCTTATCAATGAGGAACCCATGACCCAACTTGTCCCCCGGCCTTTTGCCAAAACGCAGGACTTTGCTGTCGAGCCAAGCAGCCTTTTGCGAAACCACAGCTTCACGGCCCTGACTGACCTACATTGGAGAAGTTAATATGTCTGCACTCGGCCAACAACTTTCGCGTATTTTCCCTCGTACTGAAGATGTCCCTGAGACCCACCGGTTGCCAGCCTTCACCGATCAGACTGAATACCTGATTAACGGGGAGTTCCGCCACTGGCAGGGACCGATGGGCGAGGCCTTTTCTCCGGTGCGACTGCGAACCGCCAATGCCTTGATGCCAGTCCCTCTTGGCCGCTACCCCTTATTGACTGAAGCCGAAGCGTTGACCGCACTCGACGCCGCAGTGGCCGCTTATGACCATGGTCGGGGTCACTGGCCGACCATGTCGGTCGCCGCGCGCATTGGCCATATCAAAGAGTTTCTACGCCGCTTCAAGGACTGCCGTACCGAGGTGGTCAAACTGCTGATGTGGGAAGTGGGCAAGAGTCTGGCCGACTCGGAAAAAGAATTTGATCGTACCGCTGTTTACATTGAAGACACCATCGAAGCCCTCAAGGATCTCGACCGCACCTCTTCACGGCTCGACATTCGCGAAGGAATCATCGGCCAGATCCGCCGCGGGCCTCTGGGAGTGGTGCTCTGCATGGGCCCATTCAACTACCCGCTGAATGAAACCTTCACGACCCTGATCCCGGCTCTGATCATGGGCAACACCGTGGTATTCAAACCGCCGCGCCTGGGTATTTTACTCTATCGTCCGCTACTGGCAGCCTTTCGCGACGCCTTCCCCGCTGGAGTAGTCAACACCGTATTCGGCGAGGGGCGCAAAGTCGTTGGCCCGCTGATGGCTACCGGCAAAATTGACGTGCTGGCCTTCATCGGCTCAAGCCAGGCAGCCGACGCCCTAAAAAAACAACACCCGGCTCCGCATCGGCTACGCTGCGTCCTCGGTATGGGTGCCAAGAACCCGGCCATAGTGCTGGCTGACGCCGATCTCGAACTGGCCGTCAGAGAATGTATTCTCGGTTCACTCTCCTTCAATGGTCAACGCTGCACGGCCATCAAAATAATTTTCGTCCACAAAGATCTTGTCGATCGTTTCCTCAAAAAAATGACCATCGCCATAAAGGAGCTACCGTGCGGCATGCCATGGGATCCAGGGGTGTTCATCACCCCCCTGCCAGAACCAGGCAAGCCCGCACAGCTGGGCGAACTGCTAAAGGACGCTCTCAACCGGGGGGCGCAGATCATCAACCCGGAAGGGGGTACCTGTAACGACAGCTTCTTCTATCCGGCTTTGGTCTACCCGGTCGCTGCGGGTATGCGACTGTACGACGAGGAACAGTTCGGTCCGGTGGTCCCGGTCGTCCCCTTTGATGATGTTGAAACGCCAATCAACTACGTCGTCGAATCTGACTTCGGCCAGCAGTTGAGCATTTTCAGCAGCAGTCCCGACGCCACCGCCGCCCTCATTGATCCGTTAGTTAATCAGGTTTGCCGGGTTAATCTCAACAGCCAGTGCCAACGCGGACCAGACACCTTTCCCTTCACCGGGCGCAAGGGGTCGGCTGAAGGGACCTTGTCAGTTTCCGACGCCCTGCGGGTTTTCTCTATCCGCACCCTGGTGGCAACCAAGGACCTGGAGAAGAACAAGGAACTGATCCGGCAGATCATCCACGAGCGCAAATCAAATTTTCTATCTACGGATTTCATTCTCTAACGAGGGGCAGGCCTACAGTTCCAACATTAACTTTCACCGCTAACAGCGCACGGAAAGGTGCAGGTGACAACCGAGCCCTGCCCTATGGCACTTTCGACCCGGATACTCCCGCCATGCGCTTCAACAATCTGCTTAACGATGCTCATGCCCAAACCGAAACCTTGCGTTGCCGAATCAGCAGTGTCGGCGCGATAAAACTTATCAAAAACATGCTCGATCTGTTCTGGGGTCATGCCGATCCCCTGATCCTCGACCCTGACCTCCCAGCACCCGACAAGCGAGCGACCGACCACTGTAATTTCAGCAGCTCCGGGTGAGTACTTCACAGCATTACTCAACAAGTTCTCGAGGACTTGCTTGATCTTATGGCGGTCCAGAAAAACCTTGGGGTGCTCAGCTACTTCGACAAAATCGAGGTGGAAAGTGTGTCTCGAATCATGATCCCGGTAAAATTCGACGGTTTTTGTCAAAAGCTCTTTAAAATCGACTTCCTGCAAATCCAGAGTCACGGCATATCCATTTTCTATGCGACTCACATCCAAAAGGTCATCGACGATGCGAATGATGGATTCCCCTCTATCGTGGACCTCATGGAGAAAATCCTGTTTTTGTGCTTCGCTAAAGCCACCAAACTCGCCTGGAGTAAGCAGGAATTCGGTAAACCCCATGATGGCACTCAGGGGAGTTCTTAGTTCGTGAGCCGCCATTGAAATAAACTCGTTCTTGGACTGATTCATTTCCACCAAAACCTGCTGAGCTGCTTTTTCGGTCGTAATATCTCGCAGGGCAATCAGCATACAAAGATCCTGATGAATCTCGAACAGGCGGGCCGAGAGCTGGACGATCCTGATCGTTCCGTTGCTGAGGCGAACTTCCGTCTCAAAATTATTGATCTGACCGTTTCGTTGCAAACCCTTCCGGAAATCCTTCCTCATGTTGCGGTCAATCCCGAGGTCAAGCTCTCCGACGTTAGAACCGACGGCTTGACTCCGCACAATCCCGGTCCAAGTCTCAAACGATTTATTGACATCAATAACCAGCCCATCATTGAAATGGGCAATGACGACCGGGTCAGGACTCAACTCAAAGACCAAACGGAAGCGAGCTTCCGTTTCTTGTAGCGCCATAACCGACAGCTTGTGCTCCCCGACTTCCTTTTCCAGCTCTCGCGAGTAGGTATCCAAGCGCTCGATAATGGGCCTGCCAACCCGAAAAAACAGGGTTGTGCCAGCAAAAACAACAAAGAGGGCAATAGAAGTCGCCAAAAGTCCGGACTTGATGAAAGGAGCACGAATTTCAGAGAGATCGATCTTCGCCACAATCCCTAAGTTCAGCACGGCGACTGGCTCATAGGCGGCCAATACCGTTTCGCCACGGTAATCAAGTCCAACAATGGTGCCGGACTGCCCCTTGAGCGCTAGCCGCATCGGTTCGGCAAGTTCAGAGTCAAAAGCAACCGGAGCGGGACGTTCAACAGTGTCGAGTCTGTGTCGCAAAACAAAAGCGATGAAGTCCCCTTCCGCCCGCGCCAGCGTAAATTCACCCGTCTCGCCAAAGCCGACATACCGCTCATGAGCTTTGACTGTCAGATTTATTGCCTCCTGAAACGGTTCATAATCCGGCCTTGGGGCCCGACCTTTAATCTCGTGGCGGGCAACGGATTCAATCAAGCGCGCCTGGCTCTGCGCGGTCACTTCGAGCATGGCCCGGTGCTGTTGAATCTGATGGTCGTAGAGCACGACGATGATGGTTACAATGATCGTCATGCTCACCGCAACCATGATGAGAGCCAAAAAAAGGAATCTGCTTCTCGCTTTCATGAACTCACCTTTGTCAGGCAATTTGATACATTTGGAACATGGGGACAGGAATCAAGTCGCAACTAACCGGACTCTAACTGTTTGATTGAAAATCAAACGGTATTTTAACACAACCATGCCGATCATTACCAGCTTGGTTATACAATAAAATTGGGCCGCGGCCAGCCTTGAAAAAGTCAAAAAAACTGCGGGGATGGAATCCATCCCCGCAGCATTTACCAGCTATTTGGTCAAACTATTCGCTCATGGCACAATTATCGTATCACTGGTCTCAACATTGTCAGTCGGGTTGTAGCTCCAACCCGCCAGACTGACCGAATCTATGGTCAAAACAAATGGCGTCTCGGAAGAGGGATCTTTGACGCGGTTCGAGATCAACGTCACCTTGCCGTCGCCACCTGTCACAGCGGTATCACTGCCACTGGTGGCACCGCTCCAGATGCCCGTCACAACCACTCCGGGCACTGGCAAATTGTCAGCATCAACGATAGCGATCGTCGCCTCGGCTAAGACTCGCGTAACTTTCCGGCGGGCATCCACATTCAGGGAGAGATCGATCGCAGCGACATGCATGCTCTGCACGGCAGACTCCGTCACGCTGACCGTGAGCTGGTCACTGCCCGTTGCGCCCTGATTGTCGGTCACCGTCAAGGTAACCGGGTACTCTCCGGCAGAGCCGTAAACGTGCGCCCCCTCGACCCCACTGGTTGTCGCACCATCACCGAAATCCCAGTCATAGGACACAAGCACCCCATCAGGATCATAGGAACCAGAAGCATTGAAGACGATGCTAGTTCCGGTTGTCGCCGCAAGATCAGATCCGGCAGCAGCGACTGGAGCAACATTAAGCGCTGCAATAGAGGCCTTTGTCACAGCCACAGTTGAATCGAGAGCACCGTCATTGACGATCAAGCTAACGGTATAGACGCCGCTCGAAGCATAAGTATGATTGGGGCTGAGCGTGGTGCCAGTCGCGCCGTCGCCGAAATCCCAACGGTAAGACAGGGGAGCACCCTCCGGGTCATAGGAGCCGGTCGCATCGAAGGTAACCAGGCTGCCTTCAGTCCCACTGTAGGGGCCATGGATTATCGCCACCGGGGCACCATCGGGAACCTCGACGATGGTCGCCGTGGTTGTCGCCGGGCTGGAAGCCTCCAGCCCATCGTTGACCACCAGCGTGACGGTGTAGACACCACCGGCCAGATAACTATGGGTCGGGTTGCTGCCGCTGCCATTTGCGCCGTCACCGAAATCCCAGATGTAGGTCAGAGTCCCATCTTCAGGGTCATATGAGGCGGTGCCGTCAAAGCTGACGAGTTGATTCTCCGTGCCCACATACGGACCACCGGCCACAGCAACCGGCGGACTGTTTGGAACCGCTGAATAGTTAAGAGCCGCCGCAGCATCAAGAAGCCCCCATCCATAGGCTGGGTCCCAGCCTGGAGCACCATGGTCCTCGGCCGTTGCCTGCAGCGCTTCACGAACCTGGTCCGGGCTGGTGGCCACTCCGGATGCGATCAACAGGGCGGCGACCCCGCTGACATGTGGTGCCGCCATAGAGGTTCCTTGATAGAAGTAGTAACCAAAATCCGTGGGACTGCTGCCAAAGGTCTGTTGCAGAACACCATCGACATAACCGTCGCCGTTCTGATCAACATTAAGGTCACCACCAGGAGCTGTGATATCAAGAGAAGCTCCGCCATTAGAATAGTATGAGACGGTTTCATCATAACGGGTGGCACCGACCGCAATACAGTAGGCGTCATAAGCCGCCGGGTAACCGACCGTGTCCGGATCGCCGTCATTACCAGAAGAACAGACAATGGTTACCCCTTTACCGTGGGCATAGGACAGCGCGTTTTCCAGAGTAATTGAACCACTGCCCCCACCCAGGCTCATATTGATGACCTTGGCACCGTTGTCTGCAGCGAAGTAAATCCCCTCTGCGATCGCTGCGTAGCTGCCACTGCCACTGCTATCGAGAACCTTGATCGGCATGATCGCCGTACCGTAGGCGATCCCGGCCACCCCGGTCCCATTATTAGTACTCTGAGCGATGGTTCCGGTCACATGGGTTCCATGCCCGGCGTCATCGTTGGGGTGTGCATCATTATTAACAAAGTCGTAACCGGGCACGAAGTAGGTATCAGCAAGGTCTGGGGCCTGAGTGTAAGTGACGACGGTTGTCCTGCGCCGGACGACACTCTCCTCCTGGTAATTCTCGTAAGCCACCCCCGTGTCGATCACGGCAACAATAATGTTCGGGTCACCGCTGCTGATCCCCCAGGCCCCTTCCATGTGAATTCCGCCGTAAGCGGCATTGTCAAGATTCCACTGATACGAGTAGTAGGGGTCTGTCGGGATGGCATGGGCCTTGGCCAGATAATTCGGTTCGGCGTACGCGACCTCAGGCTGTTGCCGATAGGCTGCCACCAGCTCGGCAACCCGGCCCTTTGCTGGAATCTGCAGTCGCATAAACTGGCCGGGTTTGCTGTGAGCTTTTTTAGTTACCTTAAAGCGACTATTAACTTTTTCGATCACTGGGTCGCCGACTCCGGGCTTGAACTTCACCAAAAGCTCATCCGCAACCCACTCTGTTTGCGGCGCAAGATCTGGTCCGGTGGAGAATTCCGCTTGAGCATCTGAAACCGGAGTGACGAGCAAAATCAGCAGGAATGTCAATATCCAACCGCATAATTTATTCATGACTATCATCCTTCTACTTTGAAAAACGGGTTAAAACAAATTCTTGAGACGGGGTTGATTGAAAAGGACATCAGAAAGAAAATCAATTTCTTCAGGAGGTCCATTGCCAACAACCTGAGCCCATTTACTTAACACTATAACATCAGTTAGCAGATTGCATGCCAGCCCCCGGCCAGCGGGCCTTTGGCAGAAAACGACCGGATACCCGCTGCCACAGATTACAAGCAACTGAGATGACTGAATTATTTCACTCTGAATTGTTAAGATGGGGGCAAACAGGGGGCGGGTGGATTAACGGCAAATAACGTTATCGAACGACAAAAATGTGTCACAAAGTTGCTTCGGGGGGATGACCAGGAGAAACAGCGCAACAGAGGATACTGCTGGCGGGACACGTCTTGCACCGATCACCTCTTCCGAGCGCAACCAGCACCAAGTTTGACGATTATAGGGTTCAGCACAATCAAACGGGTATTGAGCAAAATAACGCTTGGTGATTTTTTGAACTGAGCTTGTGTGGCTTTTAAGCGTCAAACATTGAAGAGAAAGTGGCAGATATCGCCATCCTCAATCACATAGTCCTTGCCGTGCAACTGCATCTTGCCCGCCTGCTTAACGCCCTGTTCGGAACCAGCTGCCATAAGATCATCGTATTTCATCACCTCGGCCCGTATGAAGCCGCGCTCAATATCGCTGTGGATCTTGCCGCCAGCCACCGGCGCGCTGGAGCCTTTGCGGATAGTCCAGGCCCGACACTCATCCGCACCCGAGGTGTAGAAGCTCATGAGACCCAAAGCGTCATAGAGAGCTATATTGATTCGGTCAAGGCTGGGCTGAGTGATACCCATTTCTGCCATGAACTCCGCGCGTTCCTCTTCATCTTCAATGGCGGCAATTTCACTTTCGATCTCACAGGAAATGGTGAGCAACTCGGGCCCTAAATCTTTGCCGATGTCGTCCTCGGAAACGTTATAGGCAACAATCAGCGGTGTGCGCGTCACAAAGTCGAGACTTTTGATAGCCTGCTCCTCGTCAGCTTCAAGCGCCACGGTGGTCAGAAACTTCCCGTCCTCCAGTGCGGCGTTGAACCGGTGCAGAATCTCTTCCTCTATTGCCTGAGCCGAAGTCTGGCTGGTTTTCTTTTCTTTGGCGAGACGTTGCAAGCGCGTCTCTACCAACTGCATGTCGGCCAGCAGCAGTTCAGTCTCAATCAGCGACCGATCGCGCTCCGGATCTACTGAGCCGGAGGGATGGAAAATATCCGGGGAATCGAAGGCTCGGATGAGCAGGCAGAGGAGATCACAGCGACGGGCCGGATCCATCCAAAGGCGCGACGTGCTGCTGCTGGCAGTGATGTCGGGGCAGAGAACAAACTGGTTTTCGGCATAGGTGGTTTTTTTAGGTTGGTAGAGGTCGCTCAACGCATCCACCCGGCTATCATGGATAAGGGCGACCCCCTCAAGGGCCTCTTCAGGTTTGCGGGTGGCGGGTACAGGTCGACCGGTGAGCAAGGTGAACAGGGTTTTCTTGCCGGTTTGAGCGAGTCCCAATATAGCGATTTTCATAAGTTGCTCCTTCCGCGGTGTGGCGAAATGATCTGTTCAAAAGCTGGGGGGGCACTCGATTAAGGAGTGACCCCAGCTCCAGATCCAGAGCTACCCGTTAGCAAGCAGCTCATTCGCCTTAGCAATCACTTCGAAAGCGTCAGCCACATAAAGGACATCGGCTTTGCCCTGCGCCCAGCCGCAGTTGGGGTCAAGACTGATGGCCCGCCGTTCGTTGATAAAACGCCAGCCGACGGTGTGTGGTTCCTCGCCATGACAGCAGGTAGCCAACCCTTTGGGGTGTCGCGGCGTGGAGCCAGTCTGGCCGACCTGGTTAAGGTGGCTCATGAAACTGATCACTTCACCCTCGCTTGATTGATCGACCAACGACTTGCTGCTGCCGAGCGACGCCTTACTATCGGTGATGAAGCTTAAGATCAGTTCTTCGGCCTGCTTGATATGCAGCTGGCCATCTGTCTGTTTCTTGACCCAGCCAGCACCGGCGACGAACAACAACTTGGCCTCGGGGCGAATCGTCTGGGCGTCGCTGCCCGGGGTTTGCACCCCGATCACTTTGGTGCGCCGGCAGGTTTCGCCAATCACGACCTCAAGGGCTTGGGTAACGGCAGAACCAGCGGCACCCTGCCACGGCTCAAAAACACCTGAATCGATCAGTAGAAACCAGGGCCGCTGGACACGCGAAAGCGTGGCAACCATACGTTGCCGGTAATACCAGCGTTGCACCTGCACCGCGCCAGCAACAACCTCGATAGCGGCAACGTGAGTCTCAATGCGTCCATCGCAACGATAGGCAGCACCCGGCAGACAACGGGAGAAACGCGAACTGGTCGGGGCCAGAATCAGAGTCGGAGCAGCTTCTTTGACCAACGCCTCCACGGCGAGCGTGTCTGAGGAGTAGCGCGAGGTGGCGAAATCTTCGCCGCTCACGGTAAGGATGCTGGCGGCACCGCAGGTAGCGATGCTGTCGGCCGCGGCCTGAACATCGCCGCCGATCAAGCCAACGGTTAAGGCAGCACCACCGAGATCGGCAGCCAGAGTCAGGGCCGCATTCAGCGACTCATAAGCAGCTTTTGGCAACGAACCGTCATCCTGGGTATGGGCGAGCAATAAAATTTTATCCATGTCAGTCTCCATCTATCATATCAGCGGAACCGCCTGGCGGTCCGAAACGTTCTAGGCCTTGAGCCAGTCGACGATCTCCTGGGCGATTTCTTCGGCCGGGGTGTCTTTAACCACTCGAGTCTCTCGGCGTTGCTTGGGCAGTTCGACCGCAGCGTATTGCAGGCCACCAATGCCGACCTGTGCTGCCTGAGCCCTCTGCAGGGCTGGCATCACGGTGCGCATATTCATCATCCCCACCTGGGGATTATTGGGCGGTTCGGGAAGATTGCCGGTAGCCCAACCGAGCATTGCCGGTGCACCAGCACAGCTGGACACCTGATACTGTCCGGCTTCGATCCGTTCCAGAATCTCCAGGGCACCGTCACTGTCGACGGTGAGCTTGTCGACGGCCAGGAACTGGTCGACGACGTCGAGCCGTTCAGCAACCATCTGCATGGTCACGCTGGCATCACGCGACGCAGAAGCGCAACCACCGAACAGCAACAAGCGGGAGCGGTCCAGACCTGCAATCTTGCCGATGGCGTCGGCCAGGGTCGCGGCAACATCAAAGGGGTCGGTGAAGCCGCCAGCGGAGCCATCAATAGCGACCAGCTCGAAAGAGACCTTTTGGGCAACCGACATCATCAACTGCTGCAGCTTGGCTTTAGGACCAAGGCTGACCAGCCAGACCTTGCTGTCCGGAACGCTCTTGGCGAGTTCGGCCGCCTCGAACAGGGCGTGCCCCGCCCAAGGATCGAGCACGGCTGGCAGCATCATCTCATTTTTCAAAGCTGGCCCGTTCGGGCCTTCAATCGGTTCCAGCGTCTGCAGCGGGTCAGGGACCAGGCTGCCACAGACAACGATATGAAATCCTCCACTCATCAATTCTACTCCTTAAACTTTAACGTAAATCGAAATTAAAAGTTATTTTGTCGCCACTAAGGCACTAAGAAAACCATTAATACCAAGACTTTAAGATTCGGGCTTGGAACCAAAATAAAAACAATTCAAACCATTTATTAACGCGGAGGTGCAGAGACCAATAGAGTCATAACTAAGCTATTTTTCAAAAGGGTATAAGCTTTTTCTCCGCGTTCTTAGCGTCTCCGCGTTAAACCTTTT
>JAQYVY010000075.1 GCA_030145195.1 Desulfuromonadales bacterium
CCCCATCGTCGTAACGGGACGAGTTGAAGACCCAAATTTTCATCTGACCGTAGCCGACAGCGGCATCGGCATGACTCGGGAACAGCTCTCCAAGATCTTTGAAAAGTTCTACCGAGCTGACAGCTCAAACACCGCAATTGAAGGCACCGGCCTGGGCATGACCATTGTCAAACACATCACAGATGCCCATCGAGGTCGGGTCTGGGCTGAGAGCACCCCTGACAAGGGGACAACCGTCCATATCCTGCTGCCGCTGACTGTCGAACTCCCGCATCAGGAATAAATCGCAGAAGAGTTCTATTTTACTGCGGAAGAGAGTTGCTTTCGTTATCCGTCTGGCCCGTCATGCTCATTGGGCCGCCGGCTACCGGTTGCGTTCATACCTGACTCTGTTGCTGATTTACACCGACAATCACGGGCGGTGTCAGGTGCAGGAGTTCAACCGCCGCGCAAACCTTTACGTTTCAGGATGAGGCCAGTTGCCAACCCGGCAAAGGCGAGCAAAAAAAGAACCAACACGAGCAAGTAAACTTTCACTATTTCACCCCTTGCAAAAACACTTGAAAAGCCGGACTCTTGTAAACCCTTATCGCTGTTTTTTCATGAACAAAAAAATAAGCTGCGATCTGGTTTTTTTCACAAAGCTGGCGGCCCTTTTCTTCCCCCAGAACCATCAGCGCCGTCGCCAGAGCATCAGCGCGAGCACAAGACGGGTCCAGGACCGTAACCGAAGCCAATTGATGGCGGGTCGGCCTGCCCGTTGCCGGATCCAAAGTGTGAGCGTAGCGTTGTCCATCTTCCAGATAAAAATTGCGATAATTCCCCGAAGTGGCCAACGCCGTCTCGGTGAGGGGAAAAGTTGTCGCAACTTCGCGAGTTTCCTCCAACGGCTTTTCGATCGCAATCTTCCAGGGCGCTCCATCGCCTCGGTGACCGGAAATTTTCAATTCACCGCCAATTTCCACCAGGTAGTTGCTGATGCCCTGTTGCTCCAGAATATCGGCGAGGGCATCTACTGCATAGCCCTTGGCAATCGCAGACAGATCGACCCGCAATTCAGCGACCTTTTTGCTGACAGCAGCCGGCTTTCTACGCAGTTGGATGTTGTGATAACCGACCCGAGCAAGATTTTCACGAATCTGCTCTTGCGTGGGTATCACCTGATCTCGTTCCTTAGCACCAAAACCCCAGAGTTCAACCAATGGCCCAACGCTGACATCGAAAGCTCCGCCGGTCAACTGACTGATCTCCAGAGATAGCTCAATCACCTCTGCGGTTTCTGTGGAAAGATCAAACCAGTCGGTACTCATCAGGTTGTTGAAACGGGACAACTCTGATCCCGGGTCGTAGGTGGACATCAGGCGATTGATCTGGTCAAGGCGTGCTTGCAGTTGATGGTTCAGGGCCGCGGCCGCGGTTGCGTCAAGTCGAGGCAACAGGGAGACAGACCAGGTTGTCCCCATGGTCAGGCCCGAGAGATGGCTGTTTGCAACTGTTTCCTTTTGCTGACAGCCGGAGGCCAGAAGAAAGAAAACGCATACTATAAAGGACAATAGTCGCGACATTAAAGGTCTGCCAGCCCTTGTGCGTGACGAATCAGTCGTTTCATGGCTTTCTCTTCCTGAGTTTTCAAGGTCTGGAAAAGATGCGTGCTCTCCTCACCGCTACAATGCTCGAGCAGATGTGAGAAATAACGGATCAGGTCGCTCTTGTAGGTTATTGCCGACTTCACCAAAGCATCGAGGTCTGTGCTTGCGGCTTCATCAAGGGCCTCCTTATCGACGGCGGGGAAGCTGATCTCAACACCTTTAAACCAGTGATCGAGTACATGAGGCGACGCATCGTGACAAAATTCGTCTAAAGCCAAAGCTCGATGCTGTTCGTGATCAATCAGGTAATCGAGCATCAAACGGACGCGTGGCGAAACGTCACCCTCTGCGAGAGCCTGGTAAAGGTGGCTGACCGTGCGGTGATAATCCGGGGCCAGATGCTGCAGAATTGATCGCGTCTGTTCAAAGCGCATATTTTACTCCTAACGACCGGTTACAACCCGAAGTCATCAAAGGCAATATTTTCCTTTTCCACGCCCAGGTTGTAAAGCATCTCTGTGGCCGACTTATTCATCATTGGTGGACCGCACATGTAATACTCGCAGTCTTCCGGCGCCGGGTGGTTGTCGAGATAATTATCATACAGATATTGATGGACAAAACCCGTGGCGCCACTCCAATCATCCTCAGGCAGAGGATCGGACAACACCAGGTGCCACTCAAAGTTGTCAAATTCTTCGGCCAGAGCATCAAATTCCACAACATAAAAAGCTTCACGCAAACTACGGGCTCCATACCAGAAAGTTATTTTCCGTTTCGAATTCAAACGTTTGAGCTGGTCAAATATGTGAGAACGCATCGGTGCCATACCGGCACCTCCGCCGATAAAAACCATCTCAGCATCGGTTTCTTTGGCAAAAAACTCGCCGTAGGGACCAGAGATGCTGACTTTGTCTCCCGGCTTCAGAGTAAAAATATAAGAGGACATCTGCCCGGGAGGTGCTTCCGGAACCGAAGGGGGAGGCGGGCAAACACGTACGTTAAGCATGATGATGCCTTTTTCCTCGGGATAATTGGCCATCGAGTAGGCACGCATGACCGGTTCATTGACAGTTGACGTATACTGCCAGAAGTTGAACTTGTCCCAGTCTTGACGGAACTGCTCATCGATCTCCATGGCCTTATATTCAGCAACATGTGCTGGCGCATCAATCTGAATATACCCACCTGCTCGAAAATCCAGCTCTTCGCCTTCAGGCAACTCGAGCACGAGTTCTTTAATAAAGGTTGAACGACTCACATTGGAGCGAACGCGACACTCCCACTTGCTGATCGAGAAGATTTCAGCTGGGAGTTCAAGCTCCATATCCTGTTTAACGTTGACCTGACAAGAAAGCCGGTAGCCCTGCTTTGATTCGCGTTTGTTGATATGGGCGGTTTCAGTTGGCAAAATGTCGCCACCACCAGAAGTTATTTTGACCCGGCACTGACCACAGGTACCGCCGCCACCGCAGGCAGAAGGGATAAAAATCTGGTGATCGCCAAGGACGCCGAGCAACTTGCTGCCGGGGTTCACCAACAGGTTTTTATCCGCATCATGATTGATACCGAGAGTGATCTCACCCGAAGGGATCAACCAGGATCGGGTAACCAGGATAAGGGCAACCAGAATCATGACAATTCCGGTAAATATAATTACGCCTAAACCAATTTCAATCATCACTTCACCATTACAACTGAATACCGGAAAAGGCCATGAAAGCCATGGCCATCAGTCCGGCAATCATGAAGGTGATTCCCAATCCACGCAAACCGACAGGAACGTCAGAGTATTTCATCTTCTCACGAATACCCGCCAGCGCGACCAACGCCAGCGCCCAACCCAGGCCACTACCAAAACCAAAAACGATACTTTCAGAGAAATTGTAGTCGCGCTCCACCATAAAAAGAGAGCCACCGAGAATCGCGCAGTTGACGGTGATGAGCGGCAGAAAAATCCCGAGTGAGTTGTACAGTGAGGGGAAAAAACGATCCAGCACCATTTCCAGAAGCTGTACCATCGCGGCGATAACACCGATGTAGCAGATGAGGCCGATAAAGGTGAGATTGGTTCCCTCAAGTCCGAGCCACGCAAGAGCGCCTTCTTTGAGAAAAAACTTATAGATCAGGTTATTGACCGGGACAGTAATGGTCTGCACGACAACAACAGCAATCCCAAGGCCGATGGCGGTATCCACTTTTTTAGACACGGCAAGAAAAGTGCACATGCCAAGGAAAAAGGCGAGCGCCATATTCTCAATAAAAATCGAGCGGATCAGGAGATTTAGGTAGTGTTCCATTCTAGTGCCCCGACTGGTTGATACTTTGAGCTAGCTTCAAGGGTGACACGTTAGTTCTCCATCTCGACCTGGTCTGTCTTCCATGTACGTAAGGCCCAGATCAGTAGACCGATGATAAAAAAGGCGCTTGGAGGCAACAGCATCAGTCCGTTTGGTTGGTACCAGCCGCCATCGCTAACCGTCGGCAGGATGGTGACACCGAGCAGTTTACCAGCACCG
This sequence comes from Desulfuromonadales bacterium, assembly GCA_030145195.1. Classification (GTDB taxonomy): domain Bacteria; phylum Desulfobacterota; class Desulfuromonadia; order Desulfuromonadales; family BM103; genus JAQYVY01. Next base: position 4,109 of record JAQYVY010000075.1, read on the forward strand.
AGCAGCTCACGAAAAAAGGCGACCAACAACAGCACCAGGCTGTAACCCAGGCCGTTGCCGATCCCATCTAGAAAGCTCAGCCCAGGCGGATTCTTCATGGCAAAGGCTTCAGCACGACCGAGTACGATGCAGTTGGTGATAATCAAACCGACGAAAACCGATAGCTGTTTGCTGACACTGAACGCGTAGGCCTTAAGAAACTGATCAACAATTATGACCAAAGTTGCGATAATCGTGATCTGGACAATGATACGGATGCTGCCAGGGATCTGCTGGCGAATCAGGCTGACCGAAAAATTGGAACAGGCGATTACAAAGGTCACCGCCAGCGACATAACGATAACTGTCTCCAGCTTCGAGGTCACCGCCAGGGCGGAACAGATACCAAGGATCTGCAGACCAATCGGATTCTTTTCAAACAAAGGGTTCAGTAAAACATCCTTGGCTTGGCTCATGGATTTACCCCCTCTTTTTTCAACTTTACGAGAAAAGGTTTATAACCGTCGTCTCCCAACCAGTATCTGAGCAAATTACCGACGCCACGCGCCGTCAGGGTGGCTCCGGCCAAGCCGTCCGCCTGGTAGACAGCACCCGCGGAGTCTTTATTGACGGCCCCTTTCAGGACCTCGATGCGGAGGTTGCCTGCCTCATCATAGATTCTCTTACCCGCCCACTGCTTTTTCCAGGCCGGGTTGTCAATTTCACCGCCGAGGCCGGGGGTTTCTCCATGCTCGTAAAAAGCGAAGCCGATCACCGTGGAAAAATCATTAGCAAGCGAGATAAAACCATACATGGTCGACCACAAACCTTTGCCATGAACCGGTAAGATAAGCTGTTGCAGCTTGTCATCTACCATCACCAGGTAGACATCCATGTAACGGGATCGCACCTTGATTGCAGCAAGATCAAGCACCGCTGGAATAGCATAACCGCTTTCAGAATCTCGTGCCGCAGCTCGGCTGTCGAAAGTCGAGACGACAAAATCACCGCTGAACTCGCCCGTCTGCAGATCGACAATCCGGGATTGAATTTTGTTGAACTGCTCGTCAACGGAAAGGCTGGCATCATACTGACCCGCTGCCTGAAGAATATTCTTTTTTTTCTCCACCAACTTGTTTTGTTCCTGACGGCTTCTGAGCCCCACCGCTGCCGCCGAAACCAGAATGGAACAGATGACGCAGAGGAGAAAAGCAACTGTCAGGACTTTTCCGATACTATCCCTGGACATGCCGTAGCCTCCGCTTGATGTGAAACTTGAGCACCAACTGATCAATGAGCGGGGCAAAAACATTGCCAAATAAAATCGCGAGCATCATTCCTTCCGGAAAAGCCGGATTGATAACTCGGATCAGGATACACATAGTCCCGATGAGGAACCCGTAAAGCCACTGGCCTTCTGGGGTCATCGCGCCTGAAACCGGATCCGTCGCCATGAAGACAAGACCAAAAGCAAATCCGCCGATCACCAGGTGCCAGTGGGGCCCGAGTTCGAACATCAGGTTGGTGGTGCTGCCGATCAATTGAAACAGAGAAGACAGAGCCACTGCGCCGAGGAGACCAGAAAGCATGATGCGCCATGCGCCTATTCCGGTGAAGAGCAACACCGCGGCGCCAAAGAGACAAGCGAGAGCTGAGGTCTCGCCCATAGAACCGGGGATTGTCCCGACAAAAGCGTCGAACCAGCTATTGGCCTTCATCACCGCCTGCATCCCCCCTTCGGCGGCCTGACTCAACACCGTTGCTCCGCTGACCCCATCGACTGCCGTCCAAACGGAATTTCCAGAGATTTGCGCGGGATAGGCAAAAAACAGGAAGGCACGACCGGTTAAAGCGGGGTTGAGAAAGTTTTTACCGGTGCCACCAAAAATCTCCTTGCCGATCACCACACCAAAGCTGATCCCCAGAGCCACCTGCCAGAGCGGCAGAGTGGGTGGGCAAATAAGCGGAAAGAGTGATCCGGTGACCAAAAATCCCTCGTTCAGTTCATGACGACGAACCAGGCAGAACAAGGCTTCCCACAAACCGCCGACAATGTTTGTCACCAGGTAAATAGGCACAAACCAAGCAGCACCGAGGAGCAGATTGTCGAGGAAACGGTTGGGGTCAGCGGTGTAGCCAAGAGCCTCGAGCAAAACGCCGCGCCAACCCTCAACTGATCCACCGGTGAACTGCATGGCACTGTTTGCCTGGTATCCGGTATTCCACATGGCCATAAAAAAACAGGGGATGAGAGCAATCACCACGGTGATCATCACGCGCTTCAGATCGATGGAATCTCTAACATGCGGTGCACCGGCTGTAACTTCCCCGGGGGTGTAGATGAAGCTGTCGGCGGCCTCATAAAGGGGGTATAGCCGTTCATATTTTGAGCCCGGCAGAAAGTGCGGACGATATTTATCGAGGAGGTTGCGAAGTAATTTCATCAGCCCTCTTCCTCTATCTTCCGCAGGGTTTGCCGTAAATGATACCCGTAATCCATTTTCCCCGAACAGACAAAGCTGCACAGAGCCAGATCCTCTTCATCCAGTTCCAAACAACCGAGATCCTGCGCCAGATCGGCATCGAGACTGAGTAGTGAACGCAGCAACCAAGTCGCCTTGATATTGAGAGGCATCACCTTTTCAAAAGCGCCCACAGGAACCATCGCTCGCAAACTACCCTGTGTACTGGTTGTCATCGGCAACAGACGACGTGGTAACAGCGACGAAGCAAAAACCTTTTCAACCGAAAATTTCTTGAAGCCCGGCATGATCCAGCCCATAAAGTCACGCTGTCGGTTTTCTTCGAGAACAGAAATCTGGTTATGATAGCGCCCGAGAAAATCATTGGCATTAGCCGCACTGTGTCCGTTCAGCACCGAGCCAGAAATAATTCGGTTCTCCCCGGAGTGCAATTGACCTGAGACCAACTCTGACAAGCAAGCACCAAGGCGGGTACGAATCAAACGAGGACTTTTAACCGCCGGACCACAGAGTGCAACAATCCTTTCTGTCAAGAGTCTTCCGGTGAGAAACAGGTTGCCAATGGCGATCACATCCTGATAGCCGAGATGCCAGACGGAGCGTTGCTGATCAACGCGTTCCAGAAAGTGAATATGGGTGCCAACCAGTCCCGCCGGATGACAACCGGAAAACTCCCTGACAGCAACCCCCTCAGGAGCGCTGATCTTGGCCTCCGGTTTTTTGCACAAATAGACTTTTCCCGCAGTCAGATGGCGGACAACCCTTAAGCCGGCGACAAATTCAGCACTTTTCTCAGCAATTGCAACCTGTGGGTCTGCGGCCAAAGGATTGGTATCGATCGCTGTGACAAAGAGAGCCGAAGGACGACTTCCCGGCGTTGGAATTTTGCTGTAGGGACGGGTTCGAAACGAAGGCCATAAACCGGATGCGATCAGCTGTTTTTCCACCTCTTCAGCAGAAAGGTGATCAAGTTGATCCGCGACTGTTGCACTAAAGGTTTTTTCTGCGTTCCCGGAAAGCGCGATAACTAAAGAGAGGAAGGTGCGCCGTTCTCCACGATTGATTGCGACAACCGTACCTGATGCCGGCGAAGTATACAGGACCTTCGGATTCTTTTTGTCAGAGAAGAGTGGCTGTCCAAGGCTGACCGAAGCGCCCTCGGCAACCAGCAGGGTCGGTTTCATCTCCGGGAAATCGCGGCCAAGAAGGGCAACGTGCGAAACCGGCGGTCCTGACTCGACCTGCATTTGAGGCGCGCCGCAAATGGGCAAATCAAGACCTTTTTTAATCTGAATCATGGTCGACCCTTCAGGCTCAAGATTAAGAGCCGCAACAGCGTTATTAATCGGATCCTCAGTATCGATAACTACAGAACCAGCTCACCAGCCACAAGCGTCATTCTTGATCGACGTTCTAAAAAGCTTCAAATGACTGAGGCCGTCATCTGACAGGCTGACAATCAGGGTTCACCTTTGATATACCTTGAAAGTTGTTTGATGACGAAGTCCTTCTCGTCGAGTGAGGCCTTAACCAGATCGCCAATTGAAGCCAAACCAACAAGTTGCTCATTCTCCATGACTGGCAAGTGACGGCGTCTGCTTTCGGTCACGATAGCCATAGCTTCGTCGACAGAGGTCTGGGGAGTGATGTAGCGGATATCGACGGACATAACTTGGCGGATGCTG
>JAQYVY010000030.1 GCA_030145195.1 Desulfuromonadales bacterium
TGCCCGATCAAGTTCTCTATCCAGATTGAGTTTGACTTCGATAAAGCTCAAATCAGACCGCAATATCATGAGAAACTGCGTGAAGCTGCAGCGTTCATTCGCAAGTACCCGGAGACAAAATTCTTGCTTGCCGGACACACTGACAGTCGGGGTTCCGAGGAATACAACAAGACCCTATCCAATCGCCGGGCCTCAGCCGTCAAGAAATACCTGGTTGAAGAATTTGGCATAGCCGCTCATCTGATGCACCCGCGCGGCTATGGTGAAGGACAACCGATAGCGACCAACGACACCGATGAAGGAAGGCAGAGAAATCGCCGCGTCGAGGTCATTTGCTGTGTGATTATTCCTGAGGAATAGTTTTTACGACCACTGACAACCAAGGGGCGGAAGGAATAGATCCAACCCTTTCTGATGATTGACAAAACCCTGCTTTTATAGCGGGGTTTTGTTTTTGCTGGATGGCACCATTTTAGTCTAACGACCCAAAAACGGCGATCATTGTTTAAACCTTCTTTCTGTAAATTTCAAACGAAAGAGAACACTCACTCTTTGCGCTCAGCAACCAGCAGGAAAGGAGCTACCGGGGTATTGGCCACTGAAACGCGCAGAACCTGCCAGTCCTTATCAGCAAGGTTGGAGAAGAAAGCTCCGACAGTATGACTCTCGGCGGCACCTCCATCATGACCAGGGTAGACCGTTACCACCAAACGACCACCAGGCAACAACAGTTCAAGGGCCTGACGCAGAGCACTAAGCGTCGTTTCAGGACGAGTAACCAGCAAACGGTCTCCCCCCGGAAGGTAACCAAGGTTGGCCATGATAACACGACAGGGTCGATTGACAAGGACCGCCAGACGACTGTGGCAGGCGTGCACCAGCAAGACGCCAGGAGTGGCCGGCGCGACCACCTCTCCCGAGCTCCGTTTGATGATCAGGCCCTTTTGTTGCAGGAATTTCTCAGCTTGATCAAGGGCTATCGACTGCAGGTCAAAGGCCACGATCTGTCCGGCCGCTGCCACGGTTTGAGCCAGAGCCAAAGTGTCTCGGCCCTTCCCTGCCGTCAGATCAACGGCGAGATCACCTGGACGCAGGACTTCACAGGCCAGCCGCTGACTCCAGGCAACAATGCAGGTTAAAGAACTCATAAAACGCTACGAAAGGGAGAGCAATGGTGGGAGGACATAGAACAAACACCAATCACGACGACCGGTCAGGAGCAACCTCGTCCAAAACCTTCACTTTACGGGTAATGACATCCGCGTGATCAAGCCGCAGCAGTGTTGTCAACTGCCTGGCCAAAGCATCTTCGAACTTGTCAAGCGTGCCGTCAGCATAGATAATGCGCCAAACGCCTTCCATGACATCCAGTTTTTCATCACGGCTGAAATGTGCATTAATTTCGCGAGCAAACTGAAAAAGATCGAGGCTCTCGGTGCGATGGTCGTGAGAATAATCGATTAACTCGGCAAGACTCGCCGGAGACAGGTTGAATTTTTTCGCCAGCAGGTCATGCACCACCTTGGCTTCAACCGCCTGGTAGTGACCGTCACTGTGAGCAACTTCCAGTAACAAAGCACAAGTTGCGACCTGAACCCGCTCAAAACGACTTTCTTCAGCAGGGGAGCTTTCACCCTGCAACAAACTCATAATTCGATTTAGCATCAGTTACAACTCTTTCCTTAAACGGATAACCCGGGCTTTCTCCATCGTGACCATCCCACCCTGAGACATGCCTTCGATACGCGGCAACACCGCCTCTATTTTTTCCTGAGTGTCAATAACTTCGACGACAACCGGGAGGTCACTGCTCAGCCTCAACAATCGGTCTGAGTGGACTTCGCTGTGACCACCGAAGCCCATAGCTCCCTTGATCACAGTCGCCCCGGCCAAGCCTTCGGCTTTGAATAACTCGACCAGCGCCTCAAATAACGGTTTCTTTTCGAAACGATCACTTTCACCGATAAAGATCCGCATCAGCACCAGCTCTTCCTGCTTCATCATATCACCCCTACTTTCACCATTGCCGTGCCAGAAAGATACCGAGCATAGCGGCAAAGAGACAAACCGTCACATTCAACAGGACATTGGCTCCGGCGGCCACCAGGCTACCCTCTTCCAGCAATCGCACCGTTTCGTAGGAAAAGGTGGAGAATGTCGTAAAACCACCCATAAAGCCGACGGTTATACCGATTCTCAGTTCTGGGCTCAGCAGGGTACTGCGAAGACTCCCCTCCATGATCAGACCCAGCAGAAGAGAGCCGACGACGTTCACGGCCAAAGTACCATAGGGCAGACTCCGCCCTGCCAGGCTGTAAACCCAACCAGACACCAGATAACGGGAGACGCAACCCAGCCCACCGAAGATACCAAGATAAAGAACTTGCACTGATTCTGTCCTAAAAACGCTTATGATAGAAAGCGTCAAAGTCTGTGTTGCATGCCGGGCAGTGAACTTTGGGTCCATTACTTTCCGGGGTTGTTGCACAGGCAGTCAACATTGCGACTGCAATCAGAATCAGCAATCCTTTCAATAAAAGATGCATGGGGTTTTCCTCCTTACCTAAAAAGGCACGAGACCGTTTTTTCCTTATGTCCTTTGGCACCATTATGCGGAGGGTCTGCAAGCCTGTCAACTCAATCTACGGGCTTTTTCTACATCGCCTCTTGCACAATCACATTCAATTTGGTATATAAACTAGCACTCTCAAAAGCAGAGTGCCAAAACTAATCTTACAGGCCCTATCAAAGTATTATGAGCACACTGAACCTACCCGTTGTTACCGATACCCTTGAGCACTACATGATCCAGGTTAAACGTTTCAAGATCCTGAGTGCTGAAGAAGAATATACGCTGGCGACCAAACACCTTGAACAGGGAGATATGGAAGCCGCCCACAAACTGATTTGCGCCAACCTTCGCTTTGTCGTCAAGGTCGCCAACGAATACCGTGGCTACGGTCTGCGCCTGCTTGATCTGGTACAGGAAGGCAACATCGGCCTGATGTTGGCCGTCAAAAAATACGATCCGAAGCGCGGCACCAGGCTGATCACTTATGCCGTCTGGTGGATTCGAGCCTACATTCAGAGTTTTATCATGCGAAGCTGGTCATTGGTGAAAATCGGCACCACCCAGGCACAAAAAAAACTTTTTTTCAAACTGGATCAAACCCGCAAAGCCTTGCGAGACCTCACTGGTTCCGACCAAATCGAGGCAATCGCCAAGGAGTTGGAAGTTAGCTCAAAAACGGTGACGGAGATGAGCCAGCGGCTCAAAGGTCGCGACTCATCCCTTGATGTTGAGTTAACTGAAGGGACCGGCTACACCCTGGCAAGCACATTGGCAGACCCGCGTCAAACCCAAGAAGAGCGACTGCTTGAGTACGAGCAACACCATCTCAATAAAGCACGCACTCAATCAGCACTCTCTGAGCTTAAACCCCGCGAACGATATATCATCGAGCAACGGATTCTGGCCGACACGCCGAGCACCCTTCAGAAATTGGCTGAGGAATATGGCATCAGCCGAGAGCGGATTCGCCAAATTGAACAGAACGCATTGGACAAACTACGACAGATTATAACCACAAAAAAGCCAGATTAAAGCGGAAATCAACTTCATCAGACTAAACGATTGACAAACGAGGTAGCTTGCCGTTATCTAATAAGTTCATTTATATTTCCCCCTACTTTGTAACTTCAAGGCATTCAACTTATGTATAAACATATCAGTCTGTTCCTGTTGCTCCTCATGGTTTTTGCCGCCTGCGCTCCAACAACCGTTGTTCCCCCGGCGAAGCAGGCTGGCATCTACTTCCAAGAGGGCGAAGATTTTTTTGAGCAAGGTCTTTACCGCGATGCTATCGCTTCGTGGGAGAAGGTTCGAGATAGCTACTTTTCGCCAGAGCTCAACACCCTGGCCGAATTGAAAATTGCCGAGGCGCATTTCCTGGGGGAAGAGTATATCGAAGCCGCAGTATCTTACGAAGAATTCCTAAAGAATCACCCAGATCATCCCCGTGTTGCTGATGTGCTCTATCAACTCGGGCTTGCCTACAACGCCCAGTTGCTTAATTACGATCAGGATCAGACTTCGACCATTTACGCCCTGAACGCTTTCCGCACTCTGAAGCAGCGCTTCCCGGAAGATCGCCGCAACGAAGAGACCCTGATATACATTGACCGCTGCCTCAATCAGTTGGCTGCCAATGAACTTTATGTCGGCCAATATTATCTAAAAACCAAACACTATGCCGCCTCTATTAATCGCCTCGAAGGCATCATGAAAAAATACCCGAACTACTACGAGCGGGACAAGGTTTACTATTTTCTAGGCCAAGCTTACCTGTTGAACGAAGAGACAGATAAAGCCATAGAAATTTTCAATACCCTATTCAATAATTTTCCCGGCAGCGAATTCATTCTCAGCGCTCAAAAATTCATCGAAGACAACTATTGATTTAAAAAACATCAGGATTAAAAAGCCCGTCTCCGAGAGACGGGCTTTTTGCTTTAAAGCTCGCATATTTAAATGGGACGCGCGTATACAGTACACCAGACATTTTCACTTGACTTGCCGAGGGCCTCATACTATAAAAATGTTCTATTCTGTATACGGAGACCTGATATTCTTCTGTCCAGAAGCGCTAGTTTATCACTAGTCTGCCTCAGGTTATAATAGGACTTTCCCAAAAAAACCTGAGGGATTTCGCACCAATGAGAACGTCATCGTCGAGGTAAAAGACAGCGTTATAATTTTAATCTTTTTCTCGGCAAATATTAAAAATTCGGAATGAAATCCGAATCAATTCCATTACGGAGGAGAGAGAATGTCCGATTACGGCACACTTGAAAGTCGCGTTCGTCGCAAGTCCCTACTCAACAAGGTTATGAAGCCTGAAGACACAATTAAGTTCTTCAGCAATGGCCAGAACCTGGTATGGTCCGGTTTCACCCCGGCCGGTTACCCCAAAGCGGTACCCATCGCTCTGGCTGACCATGTCGAAGCCAACAACCTGCAAGGCAAACTGAAGTTCAACCTCTTCATCGGCGCTTCCGTCGGCGCGGAGACTGAAGACCGCTGGGCGACTCTCGACATGATCGATCGCCGCTGGCCTTACCAAACGGGCAAGAACATCGCTAAAGGCATTAACGCTGGCAAGATCCGCATGGGTGACAAGCATCTCGGTCACTTTGCCCAGGATATTAGCTACGGCTTCTACACAGAGAATGGCCGCTACGACATCGGTATTTTTGAAGTCTCCGCTATCACTGAAGACGGTAGTCTGGCTTTGACCAGCTCCTGCGGGATCGTCGCTGAAGCCGTTGGCCTCTGCGACAGAATCATCCTCGAAGTCAACACCGGGCAGCCTTCCTTTGAAGGTATGCACGACATTCACATGCAGCAGAAGCCACCGAATCGCGCACCTTTCCTGATCACTGCAGCAGACACTCGCATCGGTACTCCGTACGTTCCTTGCGACTCCGAAAAAGTCATTGCCGTAGTCGAGTCGAAGCATCGCGACAAGGGCCGCGCCTTTGCCGATATGGACGACACCTCCGAAGCGATCGCTGGCCACATCATGGAGTTCTTCGCTCATGAAGTGAAGCGCGGTCGTTTGCCAGAGAACCTGCTGCCACTTCAGTCTGGCGTCGGTTCCATCGCCAACGCAGTTGTCGGTGGCCTCGCCAAAGGTCCTTTCTCGAACCTGTCAGTTTACACCGAGGTTCTGCAGGACACCATGCTCGACTTCATCGACGGCGGCAACCTGAACTTTGCTTCAGCCTGCTCTCTGTCGCTTTCCGAAACCGAGGGCTTCCCCCGCTTCTTCGACAACTGGGACAAGTACGTCGACAAAGTCATCATGCGCCCGCTGTCAATTGCCAACGCGCCTGAGCCAATCCGTCGTCTCGGTGTTATCGCCATGAACACCCCGGTTGAATTTGACATCTACGCCCATGCCAACTCGACACTGGTCGGCGGCACCCGGATGATCAACGGCCTCGGTGGTTCCGGCGATTATCTGCGTAACGGCTTCCTGAAGATCATGCACTCGCCTTCAACCCGTCCGAGCAAAACTGATCCGCTCGGCATCACCTGCGTTGTACCGAAGGCTCCGCATATTGACCACACCGAGCACGACCTCGACGTGTTGGTCACCGAGCAGGGTCTGGCTGACCTCCGCGGTGTCGCACCGAAAGATCGCGCTAAGCTGATCATCGAAAAATGTGGTCACCCAGAGTACAAGCCAATTCTCAACGATTACCTGGAGATGGCAACCAAAACCTGTATCGCAAAGGGTATTGGCCATGAGCCTCAACTGTTCGATCGTGCCTTCAAAATGCAGCTGAACATGGCTGAGAACGGCACCATGCGCATCAAGAACTGGGACATCAAAGTCGATCTCTGCGAATAAGCAGTTAACCCGTTCGGCAGCACCCAAGCCCTTCCGCAAAAAGCGGGGGGGCTTTTTTAGTTTCTACGCTACCTGTTCACCTTAAGCAATAGCACCTAAACTGGCATGATAACTGCATTTTTAAAATCTTTACCTTTATTGTCTTTTTTATAAATTTACCCCAAAAAATACATTCATGGAGGACAAAAAAAGATAACCAGACAGGAACAGCCTAACAGTACACATGACTTCTCCGACAAGAGCAAACCTGGAGCAATCCGGGGACGCAGAGCCAAGGGCCCGGGATCATAATGTTTTCCGGACAGCCTGACCACCGAAGAGAAGGTGAAGATTGAATGACAGAGTACAGTTTCAGGCTCTGACACAATTCGCACCAGGTCTTTGGCAACTCGAAGCCTGGTGTTATTTTTAAACAAATACGGGTGACCATATTTGTCAAGGTAGTAGTTTGCCCTGACATTTTGTGGTGTTTCTACCTCACCCTTTTGGGTGATATGACCAAAGGGTTCAGGAATTAGCTCATGCCAGTCTGCCGTCACGCAAAAAAAACACTTAAAAACCGCTTTTTGCTGAAGTTTCTCATCAGCACTCTGGCAACGGTAGCCCTTTGCCTTTTCTTGGTTACCAACAGTTGGGCCTGGCCATCCGACAGCCAATGGATCCCGCTCCCTAAAGGCGGTGATCCGATCCTTGATGACCACATCACTGGCGGAAAAGATGGAGACACTGATGCCACCGGCAGCGTCAACGTGGTCCCGTTCAGCGGCGAGACTCCAGCAGCCTACATTTACAACGACGGCGACTACCTCTACTACCGCATCCGCCTCGACTCTGATCCGACCGGTTCCGGCGGTCGAGGCATCCTGCAGTCATTTGGTTGGGGATTCGAGATCGACACCGACCAGAATGCCGATGACTACGAATGGCTGATCATGTGCGACGGCATCTCTGACCCAGAGGTTATCTCGCTCCGTCAGAATACTGACAAGACATCTCTGGGAGACCCCTCAGACAAAGCCGAGTTCATTGCGGCCGAATACCCACTGGTCGGCAACCACCGTATCATCATGGCTGACACCTGCACCAATGACAGCACCAACCCGGTGAACGGTTGCGGCACAGAAGTAAAAGACGACCGCGACTATTTCCTCGACTTCCAAATTCCCTACGCCGTCTTTTTGGCGGCCACCGGCATCGACGACAACACCCTGATCCGCTATTTCGTCGGCAGTTCCAATTCCACCAACAACCTCACCGAGAACGGTGCTGACCTGTTGGCCGGATCCAATCTTTACGACATGGGTTCAGATTTCATAACACCTCTGGGCACACTGCCCCCGGACCTAACCTTCTATGATGGCACGATAAGGTTTGTCGAAGACTTAGGCGGGTTTGGTGATGTCATCATGGCCACGGTTGGCGACACCCTGTATCTCCGGGTCGACGATCTTGATCTCAGCAACGAGACCAACCCCGGCGGTACCATCCGCGTCGAATTGGAATCGACCCAAACTGGAGATATCGAAGTCCTGATTCTCACCGCTACCGGTGTGCAAGGCAAGTACTCTGGTTCGATCTCGACTTCAGCAACCGACAGTGATGGCGTACTCGCTGTAACCACCGAAGACACAGTTATAGTCACCTATATCGACGCTGTCGCTGCGGACCTGTCACAGAGCGTGCCGAGAACTGACACCCTCACCATCAGCGCCGTCAATACCGATCTGGGCATCATCAAAACCGTCAATGACCTTGTTCCCAACCAGTTCGACACCATCACTTACACCATAACCATCACCAATCAAGGACCTAATCACGTCGACGGCGTTATAGTCACGGACACTCTGGCAGCACTCGCACCCGACCTGGCCTACAACACTTCAACGCTCACTCAAGGGTTGTTCAACTCTGTATCGGGAGTCTGGACCGTAGGCACCCTGTTGTATGATCCCGTCACCCCGCAGACTGCCACCTTGACGATTGCGGTTGACGTGACGGTACAGGATGACACCTCCACAGCCTTCATTAACACTGCGGCAATCACCAACGCCTACCAGTACGGCAGTACGACCATTCCTAACGTTGACGCCAACGCCGCCAACGACCAGGATTCGGCAACTATCAATGTCCAGGGAACCGACCTGCTGGTGACCAAGACGGTCGACAACAGCCAACCAACCGAGAAAGACGAAATCACCTACCTGCTCCGCGTCCTTAACCTTGGACCGAATAAAGCATCCAACATCAAAATCCTGGAAGATTTACCAGACGAAGTGACCTACAACTCCGCTACTGGCAACGGCACCTTCTCTGGCACAACCTGGGATGTCGGCGATCTTGATAGCGGCGCCGGCGCACTCATCCAGATAACCGTCAATGTCAACGACAACACCAGCGGCACTAGCTTCACAAACACCGCCAGCGTACTCGAGGTTGACCAACCCGACCCAAACAGTGACAACGATAGCGACAGCGTCATCGTGGATGTCGACTTCATTGACCTCAAGGTAAACAAAACCGTTAGCGATCGAACGCCCGACCCTGGCGACCAAATCACCTACTCGATTACGCTCACAAATGATGGCCCACATCAGGCGACCAACGTTACCATCTTTGACCAGTTGCCAACCGGCGTAACCTACGTCTCCGATGACAGTGGTGGCAACTACGACACCACCACCCACCTCTGGACGATTGGCACCATCAGTAACGGCGGCAGCGCAACCCTGATAATCACAGTTGAGGTCGATGCCGGCACCGCCGGCCAGACCATCGAAAACTACGCCACGATTGACACCGTCGACCAAACAGACCGAAACCCCATTAACGACCTCGAAGAAGCCACGGCCACAGTCAAGGTTTCGGGCACCGATATCGAAATCTTCAAAGAGGTCGACATCCTGACGCCTGGCGAAGGCGACACCGTCACTTACACACTGAAAGTCATCAATAACGGGCCCAATTCAGGTACAGGAATTCAGGTCACCGACATCCTGCCCGGATCAAACGTACCTCAGATTGATGGCGTCACCTATACCGGAGCCACTCCGTCTCAAGGCACCTATGACGGCAAAAACACCAGTTGGATCTGGGATGTCGGCAGCCTCGGCCTTACCCCCCTCACCAACAGCGCCACCCTGACTATCACCGCCACGGTGGAAAAGAACACGGCCGGATTGGACGTGATCAACACGGCCATGATCACGGCCGCCGACCAGGCCGATCCGAACGGTGGCAACAATGCCGCCAGCGCGCTGATCGCGGTGGATGGCACCGACCTCGGCGTCACCAAAACCGTAGATGACCCCTACCCGGATATCGGCGACTACGCCAACTACACCATCACCCTCAGCAACTACGGACCGTCCGACGCTTCCAATGTCTTTGTCACCGACCTGCTGCCACCGGAGCTGGTCTACAACACGGCGACCCCAAGCCAGGGCAGCTACAGCGACATTACCGGGTTATGGGACGTCGGCACGTTGACCTACAACTCCACCGCAACCCTGGGTTTGAATGTAGAAATTCGCAACGAAGACAAATCGCTGATCATCACCAACAACACCAGCATTACAGCAATGGACCAGGGTGATCCTAACAGCAGCAACGACTTTGACAGCGCCGACATCTACATCGCTGCGTCCAACCTCGCCGTGAGCAAAACGGTTGACTTTGCCACCCCCTTTGAGGGGCAAACCATCACTTATAACGTTGTCATCACCAATGAGGGCGACAACGCCACCACAGAGATCCAGATTGATGACGTCCTCCCCGTCGGCATCACCGAGATCAGCCACACTGTCTCGCGAGGCGCTTATGGTGGTGGACTCTGGTGGATAGATGTTCTCCCCGCAAAAAGCAGCGCGACCTTGACCATCCTCGCCACGGTTGACTCCGGAACCGCGGGCAGCACCATCACCAATACAGCAGAGATTGTCGCTCTCGGCGAAATCGACCCGGACCCCTCCGACGACATCGCCAGCGTTGATATCAATCCGCAAACACGGCCACCCTTGCCTCTGCTGACGATCATGAAATCTGCCAACGAGAGCAGTGCCGCGCCCGGCGGCGTTCTCATCTACACCGTGACTGTGCTAAATAGCGGCTCCGCAGGAGCATATCAGGTCTCCCTTGATGACGACTTGAGTGAGTACACCGCTTGGGGGGTCGACAGCTACGACACAGGCCAACCCTTTGATGAACCCTTTCTTTTAACCCAACTGGAGCCCGACCCAGGCATCGGAGCAGACTCCGGGGTCACCCTCGGCACCCCGATTTTTTACGATCCAAGCGATACGATTATCACCCCAAACGCTGACCCGGAGGGTTTTGACGCAAATGTCAAACGATGGGTTTTACCCATGCCCGGCATCATGGTCTCCGGTGGGAAGTTTCGAATTCAATACCAGGTCAAAGTGAAATAATCATTTACCCCCAGAACTAAGGAGAACGCCCATGAAAATGCCCCAAAAAACAATCTTTATTCTTTTAGCCATAGGCCTACTACTCCCCTCTCTCGCCTTGGCTAAGCCTGAAGTCACCTTGGCGATCACCGCCGAAAAAGAAGTCATTGTCGAAGAGGATGGACAACAGGTCACCAAACGGGTTCTGGCTAGAGACATCTCACCCGGAGAGATCGTAATTTACACCATCAGTTACGCCAACGTTGGCGATGAAACCGCCACCAACGTCGCCGTGGTTGATCCGATCCCGGATGGCACAGCCTACGTCTCCGAAAGCGCAACCAAAACTGGAGAGTTAAACTTCTCCATCGATGGCGGCAAGAGCTTTCAGGCCCCGACTTTACTGACCTACGAAGTGACGGCAACCGACGGCACCAAGAAGACACTCACCGCATCACCAGAACTATACACCCAGATTCGCTGGGTCATTCCGGCCATTGTCGCCGGCGAGACCGGAGCTCTTTCATTTCAGGTAAGAACCAAGTAACTCATAACCCGCAAACGGAGGACATCATGATTCGAGTCCAAACCCAAAACATCAGAGCACCTTCCTGCCGGACTAGACCAAGCCCAGAGCCTGGTCTGGCACATTTAATTGAAAACAACTTATTACATCAGTTAATCCAACAAAGGAGAACATCATGAAAAACCTGTTTTTCAAGAACAAACCTCTTGTAGGGCTAATACTTCTGGCCCTGACCCTCGGTTTCGGGGCCGGTCCGGCGCAGGCAGCAGGGACTGCCGCCAACGCCTCTATCGTCAACGTCGTCACGGTCAACTATTCTGACGCCAGTGGGACTTTCGATTTCACCCAATCGGCAACCTCAACGGTCACGGTCGATCTGCTCGCAGCCATTCCAACCATCGGCGCTCCAACCCCGGCAAGCGGTGGAACATACAACTCCGGAACACTCGTTCCCTACGCGTTCGACTTGTATTCGAATGCCAACGGACCTGACACCTACGATTTCGACCTGAGCGTCGGAACCACCGCTGACAGTGACTTTGTCGCCGGCACCGTTGACAAGTACATCGCCTCAATCTACAACGCTGCGGGCGTCCCGACCACCTATGCCGCAGGAGCAGTAACCAGTGTCAACATTGAAATCGGCGCTACAGTCATCATTGCTGGCACTGCTGGCGGCACCGTCTCCATTCCTGCGGGCACAGGTACCGCCAACAGTATCGACGTTGGAGATTTTGTTACCATTGGCGGCACCATCTACCAAGCGACTGCGGTCAATGATGGAACCATCGCTGCCCACAATACCGGTAACAACGACCGTGACGCTGAAATCCCTGGCTCAGTCACACTTCGGGCCAATGACGGCGCTGGTAACTGGACTGTTGTTCCTGACCTAAGTGGCACTGTGGCGGGTACGCCCCTCAGTGAATACTATGTGGCCAATGTTATCGTCACCGCCGTCGCTGATTCCCTGCTCCTAGCAGATGCCAATATCTACTTCAACCTTGATCTCACCTCAGACACCGACCCTGCTGCAACCATAAACAGGGATGACACACAAACCATCTTCAAACGCGACGTGCTGACGATCACCAAAACCGCTAGCCCGACTTCGGCGCAACCGGGCGACACCGTCACCTATACCGTTTTGGTCGCTGTTCAAGGCGCAAAAGCTACAGCCGTTGAAGTGCTGGACAATGTTCCCGAATACACCGAACTGACCACCTATCCAGGAATTTTCGCCACGATTGAAAAATGCGATCTTACTGGCATAGCTGCTGGTGTCATTTCTTATACTAATTGTGGCACGCCAGAAGATATCAGCGACACCACCGAGGATGAAGACATCACCCTTGGTTCCGGTGACGCAGCAGGTGCCACATACCCTTCAGCGCTCCGTTTCTTTATTGGCGCCGGAAACAGCGGGGAAGCGCCGACTCCGACTGGAGGTGAAGTCAAAAACCTTGAAGTCTTCAAAATTGTCTACAGCGTAGATGTCCTGTAACCACTGAGCTGTTCCCAGAGGCGGAACAACCAACACGCGGAGGTGCAAAGGTCCACATCTTTGCACCTCCGCAACAACCATGAACCAAAAGGAGCAAAACCATGCGCACAACATTTTTCAAAAGCAGGATACTCCTGCTGCTGACCGCCATGCTGATGCTGGCGGGTCCAGCGTTGGCGGTGACACCGGCCAACACCACGATCGAAAACATTGCAACACTGAACTTTGACGGGCTGGGCAGCCCAATCGAGGCCTCGGTCAACATCACGGTCACCTTGCTGGCACAACCACCAACACTGTCTCGGCCAATCGACAACACCATCCCTGAGACGGACCCTAATACAGTCGTCTATCGATTAACCACTAATGCCAATGGCCCGGACGACTTCTTGCTGACCCAAACCGGTTACAACACTGCCAACCTGACTGGCGCTTCTACCGAAGCCCTTTATTACCAGAATGGCACAACAACACTTGTGCTCTCGAGCACCATTTCGCTCGGAGCCACGGCGGCCAAAGAGACCACAACGGTCGGGAACTTGACAATTACGGTCCCGTACGATGGTGACAACACAGGAAGCAACATCAATGGGCTTAGCGCAGACGATCTGATCACCATCGGCGCTAACGATTATGAGATAGCCAGCATTTCGGAAAACCCGGCTACAGGCACCGCAATAATCACCCTAAAAACCACCCTACTTACACAGGTTGACCCCGGCACGCTGATCACCGAGTACCAACTTTTCGATATGTTCATTGCTACCGTCGGAACGGTCGCGACCGATGGACTCGATGCCAACATCGACGTGGCTACCAAGGCTGCCTCGGTGGCCAACAGCACCCTTTCCGATACGGACCCGCAACACCGGACCAACGTCTCATCAGCGTCTTTCAAAAAGTACGTGCGGAATATTGATACCGTGAGTGGAACGGGTACACCGGTTGACCTAAACGGCACAAATTTCTACTCGGCAGGTGTGACTGCCATCCCAGGAGAAACGTTGGAATACGCGCTGGTCATCGAAACTTCGACTACCGGCCTCACCAATGCCGTGGTCACTGATACACCGCCAGCGTTCACTATCTACCAAACATCGACAACTTTTTATAACGCTAATGGTGCTGGCGAAGTTGCGATTACTGACAACGCTTCAGCTCCATTTATGCCATTGACCGACACCGGTCACAACCTAGGGACTATCCCTGGCAGCGAAACCTGGGTGGTCAAATTCCAGGTCAAGCTCGAAGAATAAACCTCTAACCACAAGGCCCTTTAACCGCGCATGGTTGAAAGACTTCTGACATACCTGATTCGACTCATGGCACCGTTTATTGGTGACATGGCGATATCGTACAGGCCCTTCCGGGGCAGCGGGAATCGTCCCGCTGTTTCTGGAAGGGGTCAGTGGTGGAGTGCGCGCACCAGCCTGTTGGGTCTTGGCTTACTGTTCTTGATCAGCGCAGCACCAGCTCAGGCCTTGCCTGCGGCTCACGGGACGACCATTAACAATCAGGCCGACCTGACCTACAGTGGTGGTTCTGCAACCGCTGAGGTCGATTTCCAGGTCTCGATACGGACCGTGGCCGAGCTCGACTTTTTCCAATACGCACCGGGCAGCCCCGATCTGGAGTTGATCTCCGTAGCAGCAACAGAGTATCGAGACGGAGCCAACACCAACGATCCATTTGACACAATCGATCTACCAAAGCTGCTCGATGGGACCGTAATTGACCTTACGCAACCCGTGCCATTGCTCGAAAACGGCCTTTACCACCAAGGTGAGCCGCTCTTTATGAGGCTGGTCGATTTCGACCAGAACCTAGACCCGAACCAGGCGGAGACCATCCTGGTTTCGCTGGTCGCTGGACAAACGGGCGATCAGGAAGTATTGCGCTTTACCGAAACCGGACTAAACACCGGAATCTTTACCGGCTACATCCAATCAAGCAGCGACTCGACAGAGCTCTTCAACGGGGTTCTATCGGTGGCTCAGAACTACGATGTCCAGGCGTTCTACACCGACATTTTTGACAAGACCGACACTGCAGTGAGTGCCGCCTTGTTCGATCCGTATGGAGTTGTCTTCAACTCTCAAACGGGAGAACCGGTCGAAGGTGTCACAGTCACGCTGTATGACGGAGCAGGCAACCTGGCAACTGTCTACGGTGACGACGGCTTCAGCATTTTCCCCGCCGAAATTGTGACCGGGGAATCCGTTGAAGATGCATCAGGTCGGCGTTATGACTTTGAGGGTGGCTACTTCCGCTTCCCCTTCGTTGCTGTGGGCGAATACCAACTGGTGGTGACCCCACCGGCACAATACAACGCCCCATCCATCGTCTCGATCACTGAGCTTCAACAGCTCCCAGGCGCTCCTTTTGCCCTGGGCGATAGCTCGTTTGGCGAGGTCTTTGCGCTCAACCCGGGCCCAGCCTTGCGGATCGACATCCCGATTGATCCTTTGGCCAGCGCATTGTGGTTGCGCAAGGAGGTCAACAAGGACATTACCGCCATCGGTGAGTTCCTCCAGTACACCCTCACCGTTGACAACAGCAGCAGCCCCATGGCAACCGGCGAAATCCGCATCGATGACCGTTTGCCTCTCGGGTTCCGCTACCAGAAAGGCTCGCTGAAGATTGGCGGAGCACAAGCTACCGACCCGACCTTGAGCAGTGATGGCCGGTCCATGGAAATCATCGCCGACAGCACCCCGGCCGGTGAGACTCTGACCATCAGCTATGTGGTCGAAGTCTCCAGCGGGGCACGCCTCGGCGAAGCAGTCAACCACGCCGTGGCAACCGACGCCTATGGCAACCGATCCAACACCGCCAAGGCCAGCGTTTTAGTTCGCGATGATTTCATGCGCAACACCACCTTCCTGGTTGGCCGGGTGATGATCGGCGGATGCAGCGAACCGGACACCACAAAAGAGGGCTTGGCGAATGTTCGCATTTACCTTGAAGACGGCAGCTACGTCGACACAGATCAAACTGGAAAGTACCATTTTGAAGGCGTTGAGCCAGGCGTTCACGTGGTACAGGTTGACACCTTAAGCCTGCCGCACGATTACGAAATGCTGCCTTGCGAGCAATCCAGCCAGGCGGCCGGAAGCAGCTTCTCTAAATTTGTCGACTTACAAGGCGGAAGCCTCTGGCGAGTCGACTTCTATGCCGCCCCCAAAAAGAAGCCATCAGGCGAGGTGGCTCTCACCCTGAGTGCCGAACTCGACAAAAAAACCGCCGAGTTCACGGCAACGGTTTCTTCACGGGCGATTCCCGCGGACAATCTTCGCTTGGCAATGATGCTCCCGGGCGGTTTCAATTATCTGTCCGGAACGGCCCGCCAGGATGATCAAACAGTCATAACGCCACAGAGTTCCAACGGCAACCTGACGTTTAACATCGATCAACTGGCCATTGACCAGACGACCCGCATCTCCTTCCGCGCCCAGCTTGAAGGAAGCCCGGCAAGCGGGGAACTGCCAGCCAAAGCGGTCCTCAGCTTTGACACATCAACGGCTCAGAACCAACAGACACCGCCTGCGGAAACCCGCTTTCAAATGACAGCCGGCGAACCGGGCCAGAGTCACGAAATCAAGCTTTACCCCAATTTCCCCAGTTGTGTTGCCAAACTGCAGCAGACCGATGTGGTCATGCTTGAGCAGTTGGTAATGCAGCTCAAAGGACAAAAAGTTGTCCGCCTCGACATCGTTGGCCATACCGACAACCAAAACGTTGCACTGCGTAGCCGGCATCTCTTCGCCAACAACCAGGTTCTCTCTCTAGCACGAGCACAGAGTGTCGCCGCCTTCCTGAAAGAGCGGCTAACGCTGCCGGAAGACAGTACCAGTGTTCGCGGCATGGGCGAAACCATGCCGGTTGCAGACAACGCCAGCGATCAAGGACGAGCACTCAACCGTCGAGTTGAGCTTTACCTGGTGACTGAGACCACCGGCCGCCAGCCGCTTCTGGCCGTGTCGATACCGACCAGTTCAAAACAGAGCGTCACCATCGGTGAGCCGGAGAATCAAAGCAACACAGCGGCCGCAACTGAAGCCAGCACAGAAGAGGCTCCGGCCACACCGCAAGAGCTGCCAATCGGCCTGCTTTCACCCAGCGAGGATCATGCGGTAAGCCGCATTGAAGCCGTGCGCGTACGACTCGACACCAAGTTGAAACCACGCCTGACTCTCGATGGCACCGTCATCCCAGAGAACCGGATCGGTTTCCGCATGACGGAACCAGAGACCGGGACAACCCTTTACAGTTATATCGGCGTTGATTTCGGCGAACCGGGTCGGCACAAACTGCTGATTGAAGGACTGGGACCCTTTGGCAACTCGCGCTTTACTCAGGAAGCCCAGCTGCTTCGTACCGGCGATATCGGCTCGATTCGCCTGCTCAAGAGCGACGGCAACATTGCCGATGGTCGCACCCCAGTCCGTCTCCAGCTGGAAATCCGGGACACACTCGGCGCATTGATCGAGAGCAGCTTGATGTTGTCAATTCGCGATGGAGAGCTAAAGCCTCTGGGTTACAAAACCAACGAGCTCGCCTCGCTGAACCGCAAGGTAGAAGTTGCCCAGAAGTTTGTCACCGTCGACAGAGATGGTTTTGCAGAATTCCACCCGGTCAATACCAGTGGTCTCTACCGCACGGTGATTGGTTACAATGAGACCGAGATTGAGCTTGAGACTTACGTCAAACCAGAGTTGCGCGACTGGGTTTTGGTCGGTTTTGCCGAAGGCACCGCCGGCTACAGCACCTTCTCAGGCAACCAGGTCAGCCTCGAGGAAGCCGGCATCGATGAACATTTCTATCATGATGGTGAAGTCAAGTTCTTTGCCAAAGGCGCCATCAAGGGCGAATGGCTGCTGACCATGGCCTACGACTCTGACAAACCGAATCTGGACGGTGACAGCCTGCACCAGATCATCGACCCCGACAGCTACTATCCGCTTTATGGCGATGGCAGCAGCCAGGGCTACGATGCGAGCAGCGCCCGCGACATCTACCTTAAGCTTGAACACGATCAGTTCTATGTCATGTTCGGCGACATGAACACGGCCATGAACCAGACTGAACTTGCGCGCTACAACCGCAGCATGAACGGGATCAAGTCTGAAATGCAGACTGCAAACTTCAGCTACACCGTGTATGCGGCAGACACCAAGCAGAGCTTTGAGAAAGAAGAAATCCCCGGTGACGGGACCTCGGGTCGTTACTACCTGTCGGCTGGAAAGCTGGTGATCAACTCTGAACAAGTGACGATTGAAACCCGTGACCGGTTCCACAGCGAACGGGTGATTGAATCCAGGTCGCTTTCGCGCCACACTGACTACGATATCGATTTCGACGATGGCAGTCTCTTTTTCAAGGAACCGGTACCGAGCAAGGACGACGAGTTCAACCCAATCTTTATCGTCGTGCGTTACGAAACAGTGGCGTCAGAAGAGGAGAACTTCAACTACGGTGGTCGTGCCGCAGTTAAACTCCTTGACCAAAAAGTTGAAGTCGGAGCCAGCTACATTCACGAAGATCGCGGCATTGAAAAAGGCGACCTTTACGGTGCTGACGCCACTATCAAACTGACACAAAAAACGACCTTGCTACTAGAAGCAGCGACCACTGACACCAAGGCTGAGACCTCTGATGCAAGCGGTGACGCCTATCTGGCCGAACTCAAACATGAAGGCAACCGGGTTAAGGGCCTCGCCTATTACCGCGAACAAAAGGGCGCTTTCGGTCTCGGCCAGCAAAACGACAGCGAAACCGGCACCCGCAAGTACGGGGTGGAGGGCAGCTATCAAATCAACCCACAGGTTTCGGCTTCGGGCTTGTTTTACCATGAGGATGTGCTCTCTTCGGGAGCCGAGCGCGATGTCGTTGAACTCGATAGCCGCTACCAGGCAGACCGCTACAGCCTACGCGCCGGGGTCAGGGAAGCAAGGGATTTGCTCGGTGATGGAGAGAAGCAGCGCAGCACTCAGGGTTTACTCGGGGCCGATTGGGTGACATCAAACCGCAAGCTGAAGTTAAGGGCGGATTACGAACAATCCCTTGGCACTAAAAACAAAAACACTGATTATCCGACCCTGCTGACACTGGGAGCAGACTACAAGTTAACCAAACAAATCAGCGTCTTTGCCGACCAGGAATTCTCCTGGGGCGACGATGAAAACACAGAAAGCTCACGCTTCGGTTTCAACGCAACGCCCTGGAAAGGCGGCAACATGTCCACCACGGTCGAGCGTCAATTGAATGAAAACGGTCAGCGCGTTTACGCCATCTTCGGCCTGGGACAGAGCTGGCAGGTCAATGAGAACTGGAGCGTCGACGGTTCTCTCGACCGCAGCTACACAGTCAAGGCTCCGGCTTACAGCTTCAACGACAATGTTCCGGCCGCCCATGGCAGCGATGACGATTTCACCGCGCTGTCGCTTGGAGCAACGTACAGTAAAGACAATTGGACCTGGTGGAACCGGGTGGAAAGCCGCCACGCCGAGAGTGAAGACAAATTTGGCATCAGTACCAGCGTAGTTGGTGAGCCACGATCGGGCGTCGCCGTTTCTGCCAAAGCCTTGGCCTTCATGACTGACACTGTGGGTGGAACCCGTCGCACCGACGGCAATATTCGCTTCGGCCTGGCCTACCGCCCGAATGCCAGCCGTTGGGTTACTCTCGACCGACTCGACTTCTACTTCGACCGCGAACAGAACAGCCCCTCGGGCTACAACAACTGGCGGGTGGTCAACAACCTGCACAGCAACTACAAGCTGAGCAACAAAGCACAAACCTCTTTCTACTATGGGCTCAAGTATGTTCGTGAGAACATCTCTGGAACCCGTTACGATGGTTTCACCGACCTGATCGCTTCGGAGACGCGCTACAATATCAACAAGAACTGGGATGTTGGCGTCCACGGTAGTATGCTGCATTCTTGGAACAGCCAAAACCTTGATTACAGCACGGGCGCCTCGGTCGGCTATTCACCAATGACCAATGCCTGGATCAGTGTAGGTTACAACTTGGTTGGTTTTGAGGATGAGGATTTCGATTCCGCCCATTACACCGCCCAGGGCGCATATATCCGCTTCCGTATCAAATTCGATCAGCAATCGGTACGCGAGGCGGCGGAGTGGTTGAATCGATGATCGGGACGCGGGACGCGGGACGCGGGACGCGGGACGAATAAGTCATCATCAAACAGATGACAACAAGCTTTTCCTGAAGACTTTTCAACAAAAACGGCCGAACGCATCAAGCATTCTGCCGTTTCTTTTTATTGTACTTTCTCCTACCGCGGACCACGTCACGCGTCCCGGGTTCTAAAGCTTGTCAGCCTTATCCTTCAGGTAAGAAGCGACTCCTTCTTTATTCGCCTTCATCCCCTCATCACCCTTGTTCCAACCAGCCGGACAAACTTCGCCGTATTTTTCGGTAAACTGCAGGGCATCAATCATGCGCAACATCTCGTCAACGTTACGGCCAAGCGGCAGATCGTTAACCACCTGGTGACGAACCACGCCTTCCTTGTCGATCAGGAAAGAGCCGCGGTAAGCCACGCCAGCGTCTTCAAATTCAACATCGTAAGCCTGACAAATCGTGTGCTTAATATCAGCAACCAGGGGATAAGCCACCTGACCAATGCCACCATCATCAACCGGGGTATTCCGCCAGGCGAGATGAGTAAACTGTGAATCAATTGAACAGCCGATCACTTGGACATTACGCTCATTGAACTCCTTGATTCGTTTACTGAAAGCAATCAGTTCTGTAGGACAGACAAAGGTAAAATCCAGCGGATAAAAGAACAGCACGACATACTTGCCAGCAAAATCCGACAGTTTGAAATCAGCTTGCATGGAACCATCAGCCAACACTGCCGACGCAATAAAATCCGGGGCATGCTTTCCGACCAGGACACTCATAACTAATCTCCTTGAGATAAGACAATGATATTGATATTTAATATGATTTTCAGTTTAACGATAGGGTTTCTCGTGTCAAGACAAATATGACCATTTTAGTTACTTTGTCAGCAAAAAAGCCACGTCACGCTCAGGGGAACAATCAAGCTCAGGGCCAGACCTCATTCGGGCACAGCGCCTACACTCATCGCTCATCTCACGGCACTCAGCAGCTACTTAGCCCCACCCTTCTTCTTACTCCGAGGGTGGGCCTTATCGTAGACGGACATCATTTGATCAACGCTGACCTGAGTGTATTTCTGGGTGGTGGAAAGAGAAGCATGGCCAAGCAGTTCCTGGATAGCGCGCAGGTCGGCACCACCATCGAGCAGGTGCGTGGCAAAGGAGTGCCGGAGAGCGTGGGGGCTGGCGTCCTTGATCACACCGGCCTTTATCAATCGAGCTTTGAGGTTGCGCTGTACGCTTCGAGCGGTGAGACGCCCTCCACGGGCGTTGAGAAAGAGCGGCTCGCTCTCTGGCGGCAGGGCGCGGGCTTCCAGATAGGCCAATAAAGCCTCTTTGGCTTTGCGGCCGATCGGTACGATCCGTTCCTTGCGCCCCTTACCGAGCACACGCACCAGCATTTGTTGCATATCGACAGCACCGACATCAAGCCCGGTCAACTCACTGACGCGCAGACCACAGGAGTAGAACACCTCGACAATGGCTTGGTCACGCAGATCAAGCAGGCTGCTGCCATAACCGCGCTCCATGAGGGCCTGAGCTTCATCAACTGAGAGGATTTTGGGGAGATATCGATTCAGTTTAGGCGTTGCCATGCCCTCGGCCGGATTGGCGGCCAACAGGCCTTGACGAACCAGATAGCGAAAAAAGGTGCGCAAAGACGAAAGCTTGCGCGCAATCGAGGATCGCTGGTTACGTTTGTGCAATTCAGCAAGATAGCGACGCAACATGAAATTATCGAGCCTCAGCAGAGCCTCCTGGTTGGCACCACCATGGCGTTCGAGAAAACCAGTGAATTCAGCAAGGTCACGCAAATACGCAGAAGAGGTATGAGGCGACAGATTGCGCTCGTCACTAAGATAACGAGCAAATAGTTCAATCCAGGATTGCATTGGCTCTCTTCTCCCAAAACCCGTAAGCAGTAAACCATTAAGGCGTGTTTTAGTGTACTCAAACGACTTCATCGAAGCAAACATCTTCACTCGTAGAATAACATCTTACTTGGTTGACGACCTTCCCACTGCATGAGATAATTTAAAACTATGAACTCTCTAACCTGCATAATTACCTTTTTGATAAAACTGACCATCGGCCTGACGGCCTTGACGGTCTTGTTGAGTTACTCGCTCGCCTGGTACGAGCGAGCCAACGCCCGTCCAGACCTGATTGATCGGCGTTTCACCGCGCGCGGCCTATGCACTGCTATCTGGCTGTTGATTCAGGAGACCGCCTGCCTGCTGATAACCATCGTACTGAATCCACTGGGTTGGAGTACACCGAAGATCTCGCCGGAAAAGACCGGCAACCAGCAACCCGTCATCTTACTGCACGGTTTGCTGCAGAACCGCAGTTGTATGTTCTGGCTTCAACACCGCCTGAAGAAAGCCGGTTACGGGCAAGTTATCAGCATTAACACCCCACCATGGCGCGACCTGGAAACGCTGACCGAAGTTCTGGCGAAAAGAGTGGACGAACTGCGCATCACCCACAAGGTCGAAAAAGTCCACTTGGTAGGGCACTCCATGGGTGGCATTATCGCCCGCAACTATGTGCAAAATCGCGGTGGTGCCGCGCATGTCAGCGGCATGGTGACTCTTGGTGCACCTCATCACGGTTCGAAACTGGCACCCTTTGCCCTTTCGAAAATGGGCCGATCGTTACTTCCGGGATCAGCCTTTTTGAGACAATTCAACAGTGTTCCCTGGCCAGAGGGGCCGCAAGCAGTCTCAATCTACACTCGCTACGACAATATCGTGTTGCCTACTGATTCGAGCAAGATGGCGGGGGCGAAATTGATCGAACTCGACGGTATGGGCCATATCTCGCTGCTCTTCCACCCTCGTGCGTTTCAGGCGGTCGTTGAATCCCTGGCTGCTATAGACTCATGACCACTCTGACCGTAAACAGTCATCAACCTGTCGAAATGATTGAGATTACCAGCGAAATCCGCAACATCATCCGTTCTGCTGGAGTCACGGCAGGGATCGCGGTGATTTGCACCCCGCATACGACGGCCGCGATTACGATTAATGAAAAGGCTGACCCTGACGTCGCCCGCGACATGACCATGGCCATCAACAAAATCGTACCGTTTGAGGATCACTACCGGCACCTTGAAGGCAACAGTGCCGCACACCTTAAAAGCAGTCTGTTCGGCGCCAGTGAAACCGTTATTGTTGACCACAACGATCTCGTCCTTGGCACCTGGCAAGGACTCTACTTCTGTGAATTCGACGGCCCTCGTCAACGGCAGGTGCATGTTCAGGTCATAGGCACATGAGCCTGCGTGTCTCCCTGCAAGCTCTGACTGACTACGACCCTTCCCGCGTACAAGACGCACTCCTCCAACTCCTGGAACCACTCGGTGGCATAAACCATTTTGTCAAACCGGGACAAAAAGTTTTGATCAAACCGAATCTGCTCTCCGGCCAACCACCGGAGAAAGCGGTGACCACTCATCCGGAAATCGTGCGCCAAACCATTCTGTTGGCGCAGCAGGCTGGCGGCATTGTCAGTGTCGGCGACTCTCCAGGACTCGGTAGACCAGAAACAGTCGCTCGTAAATGTGGCATTCTCGCTGTGGTTGAAGAGACCGGCGCAAACTTTGCTTCCTTCGACGTGTCGGTACCGATCAAACTTGAGCATGGCACCTTTCATCACCTTGAAGCTGCCAGCGAGGCCCTTGAGGCTGATGTTATTATCAACCTGCCAAAGCTCAAAACCCACCAGATGATGGGCTATACCGGAGCCGTCAAAAACATGTTCGGCCTGATCGTCGGCATGCGCAAAGCCCGTCTGCATCTACAAGCAGGCACCGACAAGGCTTTTTTCGCGCTGATGCTGCTTGAATTGGCAGAACGGTTCCCACCGGATTTATCAATTATGGATGCGGTCATTGGCATGCAAGGCGACGGCCCGGGCAATGGCGAACCGGTCGCAATTGGTGCTCTGCTGGCTTCACCAAACCCTCTGGCCCTTGACACCGTGGCCATAAAGCTCGTTGGGTTAAATGCCGACACGGTCTGGACCAGTAAAGTGGCGAGAGAAACAGGCCGCCCCGGGAGTCAACTCAGCGACATCAATCTTAGGGGATCGGTTCTGGAAGATTTACGTCCTGCCGTTTTTCGGCCAGCGACCTCGGCGGATGTCAACTTCGGGCTACCAAAGCCCTTGAAAAGAGTTTTCCGCAACACCCTGACTGCCCGCCCGGTCATCTTACACAACTGCCAGCGTTGCGGTCACTGCGTCACCCATTGTCCACCGCAAGCCATGACTCTCGGATCAAACGGTGTCAAGATCGACTATCAACAATGCATCCGCTGTTTCTGCTGTCAGGAACTCTGTCCTCATAATGCTATTATTACTAGACAAGGACTGCTCCTGAGACTGGCTGAAGCAATAAAACAACTTAAAGGAACTAAGAAAAAATCGTATGGACGGTTTTAATGCGGAGACGCAGAGAACGCAGAGGAAACCACCCCTAAAAGCGAGGAGAGTCACCCTTTGCGTCTTGCTTGCCTTTTCTTAGCAACTTTGCGTTAGTCTTTTGACTTCAGCTCTTACTGTTTTAGTGTAAAGAGGTATTCCTTTTGTTTGAGTTATAAGTCCGTTGATTTTATTTGACGGCCAGTGAGTCTCAGTCACACTTCAGGAGAAACCGATGAAAGTTATGCGCACACTGTTGCTCTCTATAATCGTCATCAGCTTGACCGCCTGTGCTGGGATTCGACCAGAGCCACCAGAAGTTCAACTTTCTGGACTGGAAATCACCGACCTTTCCTTGAGCCATGTCAACTTCTTGGCCAGTCTCAAGCTGTTCAACCCGAACAGTGTCGGCCTTGACATAGAGGGCTTGAGATTCACCCTTCATCTGAATGATGTCCGCGTTGCCACTGGCCAAACCGCTCAAGCCTTCCATATCCCGGCGGAGGAATTTGGCGAGGCCGCCATCCGACTTTCCAGCAGCTTTCTCAACCTGCTACAACTTACGGGGAAATTACAGGGACAGTCAGAAATCGCTTTTCGGCTTGCCGGGGAAGTCAGGGTCGGTGGCCTTGGCATCCTTGGAGCAACCATTCCGATTGACCATGAGGGGCACCTGCCATTGACCGGAAGCCTGAACCGTCTTTCACCGAGTTCGTCACGACAATCCGACAACGGGCTACAGGAACAAATTCTGCGCCAGTAGTCACGACTTCGCACACAAATAGGGCAACCTTTCACAATAAAGAGGAAACACTGTTTTACTTTTTATGTTTTCAGGCTATACTAAGGCAATCAGTAATTAAATAACTATCCTGTTTTTGGATCAAAAGGGGGATAACATGCTGTTTGTCTGGGACGAGGAATGCAGTGTTGGTGTTAGCGAAATCGACCAGGACCACCAACTCTTGATCAAGCTAATCAATGACCTCTATGAAGCAACACAGGACGGCTGCGGAGGTGCGGCCCTCCTTCCGATGTTTTCGGCGCTCAAAAACTATACTGAAACCCATTTTGACAAAGAAGAACGCTACATGGTCGAATGCAACGCTCCCGACCAAGAGTTGCACTGCCTGGAACATCAGCAAATGAGGGACAAGCTGTCCGAGCTGGAGGAGAGACACCGCAAAGGCGAAGCGGCCATCTCACTTGAAACATCTATCGTTCTGCGCAACTGGCTAAAAACTCATATCCGTGTTATCGACCGGGCCATGGCCCCGCACCTGCGCGCCAAAGGGATCAACTGACATTCGATTGCAACCAAGGCATCGCACAAACAAACTGGGGGCGCTTCCAAAGAAGCGCCCCCAGTTTGTCTTAAACACCAATCCAGAATAATGCTGTTACTGAACCTGGACGACTTCCTTGACTTCAGGCAGCTTCTCTTTGAGGGTTCTTTCGATGCCCATCTTCAATGTCATAGTCGACATCGGGCAACTGCCGCAGGCGCCGGTCAGCCTAACACTGACAATACCGTCATCCGACACGTCGACCAACTCGACATCGCCACCATCCGCCTGCAGCGCAGGACGGATCAACTCGAGTACTTCTTGAACTTGCTGTTTCATCACTTTATTCCTCCTCTGTTTTGTGTTTCCACCCTACAGCCTGCCGCCAGAAAGAGCAAAAGGTGGTCAGACCAAGTCATTTTCGATCAGGACATGCCGCCGGGAATATCCTTAATTTCGCGAGCACAGAGCAGACCTGGAGCCGCAACCCCCTTACTCTGCACCAACACTTTAAAAGTTTCACCCATTCCCTGCTCCGGCATGATCAGGTTTTTCAAAGTCAAACGCAGCGCCCGGGCCTCCTTCTCATCGGTCGCGGCAGCCTCCAGGAGTAGCAACTCTTCGAAAAAGCCAAGGCCCAGGAGGAAACGATACTGTTCACCGAACCAGAGTGTTTCCAAACCGACTTCGGCACCAGCCAGCTGCAACGCCGTAAAATCGACATGTGCGGTGATATCTTTTGCGCCGACTTGAAGATAAGGGTTGTCATCAGCCTGATGACGTTGATAGCACATCAAGGTCCCCATACGGCGGTAGGGCGCATATAACTCTTGAGTCGGGTACCCATAATCGATAGTAATGGCAAAACCGCGCTCAATTCGCGAACCAACCTGACGCATCCAGTCGGGGGCGACTAAATTAGCTTCAGCCCGGTTGCCCTCAATAGGACCGTTACCAAGCCATGAGAAATAGGCCGACAGCTGTTTGTCCACAGGTTGGCGCAACTCCTCAATAAAGTCTCCGCCGCTGCTGGCAACAAAAACCTCCTGCAACACCCCCGCGTGTTTCTCCAACACATGCACCGGAAAAGCATCAACGAGTTCATTAGAGAGGAAGCACCCGGAAACAATCCTCCAGTCGTCTTCGTTGCTCCAGAGAACTCGCGCACTGTGCTGATCCAGCAGACAAGCCTGCCGCTGCTGGTTGTCCGGGCTAACCTCAACCAGAGTGTAAACGGTTCGGGCATAAAGCTCGGGGAACTCATCGGCCAGGGCATCGAGGATATCCAGCGACAGATGGCCCTCTCCGGCACCCTGCTCGACAATCATAAACTCTTGATCGGCAAGCAGTTCCGCCATCTGCGCCAATTGCCGGGCAACCAGACGGCCAAAAAGATTGTTGACACTGCTGGAGGTAAAGAAATCTCCACCCTTGCCGATCCGGTCGCGAGCTGCCATGTAATAACCGAATTCCGGATGGTAGAGAGCTTGGGCCATGAACTCGGAAAAATCGAGACCACCAGACTTCTCGATCTGTTGCCGGAGGAAATCAGCCAGCGGAGAGTCATTCGTTCCAGAAGAGTTTTGCTGAGTCATATGTCAACCAATTACGATAGATTTAGCGTCAAATTAGGGCAAAATGAAGGGTGCACTTTAGCGCAGAAGAGAGGGGAGCACAAGCCAGATTGATTATCAGAGAGAGAGAAAAACGGCAGGATCGTTCGTAAACAAACCATCAACACCAGACCGCAAAAGCGCCCTGGCATCGACTGGGTTATCAACGGTCCAGACGTAAACCGGTAACCCGAGTGTCTTACAGGCATGAATCAGCGGACGACTGACGTGATCAGCACGCGGGTGAAAAGCCGTGGCGGCCAACGTTTCAGCGAACTTCAAGGTCCGATAGCGGTTGCCACTCTCATAAAGAACCGCCAGGGGAAGTTCAGGTTGGGACGTTCGCAATTGACGCAATGATTCCAGATTGAAAGATGAAAGCACAGCTTCTGCGGCAGGATAGTCGTCTAACATTTCAATCACCGCCATTCCGGCCGCAACATCCTTAATTTCGAGATTAAGCCGCAATTGCCCGCCGAAAGCACGCAGTACAGACTCCAGAGTCGGAATGCGCTCACAGGCAAAATCCACATCAAACCAACGACCAGCATCAAGCCGTTGCAGTTGACGCAAAGTCAGGGCTGAGACCGGACCGCAGCCATCAGTCGTTCGCTCCAGAGTGTCGTCATGAAGCACCACCGGAATGCCATCACGAGAAAGGTGGATATCAAGCTCCAACCCATCAGCGCCATCCGCAAGTGCATGCGAGAAGGCAGCCAAAGTGTTTTCTGGTGCCTTGGCAGAAGCCCCCCGATGAGCCCAGATAAAAGGTCTATTCATAGCATCTACGCCCTCGCTCATCACGCCTCACCGACCTAAGGGCCCCCCTGCAGAATCGGATAGCCTTTCTGCGCCCAGGAATAGATACCGCCAGACAAGTTGTAAACCTCAGGGTAGCCATTCCGCACCAGGTAATTGGTCACTTGAGCGCTGCGCGACCCGACTGCACAGTATACCAAAATCGGGCGATCGCGTGGGATTTCAGCAATGCGACGAGTTAATTGGCCAATAGGAATCAATCGTGAATCATCCAAACGAACCTGACGATATTCATCGAACGTGCGAACATCAAGAAGAAACAGGTTCTCACGTTGGCTAATTAAGGAGAAGGCTTCCTGCGGAGCCAGATTCGCGCCAGTTCCTGCTACGGCAAGAACCGGAGCCGAGATCATCACCAACAACAGAAGCCACAGCAGTCTAAGACGTTTCATTTTCACCTCTGAAAACCTGAAAAGATAAAAGAATCACTCCCCCATTGTATTCAAAAAACAATATACACGCTACCCTAAAATCATTTGTCTTTCCCCATGAAAAATGTCATCATATCTGGCGCTTAATCACAGCTCGCTGAAGGAGAATCAACATGGAACGAAATCTTGCGCTGGAGCTGGTGAGGGTCACCGAAGCTGCCGCCCTGTCATGCGGACGATGGGTAGGTAAAGGGGACAAAATAGCAGCCGACAACGCTGCGACCGAAGCCATGCGCCGCGCCCTTGATTCGATGGACATCAGCGGCACCGTAGTCATTGGCGAAGGTGAGATGGATAAAGCACCGATGCTTTATATTGGTGAAAAGCTTGGCCGCGGCAAAGGACCGAAAGTTGACATTGCCGTCGACCCCCTCGAAGGCACCAACAGCTGCTCCAAGGGTCTCAGCGGTTCGATTGCAACCATTGCCCTGGCACCAAAGGGCGGATTTTTGCACGCTCCAGACATGTACATGGAAAAGATTGCGGTCGGCCCGGCAGCCAAGGGCATAATCGACATCAACGCCTCTCCAACAGAGAATCTTCAACGCATTGCCGATGCTAAAAACTGTTACGTTGAGGACCTCACTGCCGTCATTCTTGATCGCCCCCGTCACGATAAAATTGTTGCCGAAATCCGCAAAGCCGGTGCCCGCATTCACCTGATCACCGATGGAGACGTTGCCCCGGCAATTGCTGCTGCAGTGGAAGGTAGCGGCGTCGACTTATTGCTAGGTATCGGCGGTGCGCCAGAAGGTGTTCTGGCAGCGGCAGCCCTGAAATGCATGGGTGGGGATATGCAATGCCGGTTGGTCTTCATGAACAACGAAGAACGAGATCGGGCCCAAAGCATGGGAATTGATAACTTTGAAAAAGTCTACGAGTGTGATGAGATGGCCAACGGCGACGTCGTCTTTGCCGCGACCGGCGTCACCAACGGTGATTTGTTGCGCGGTGCCCGCTACTATTCAGGCGGCGCGGAAACGCACTCTATCGTCATGCGCTCAAAGACCCGAACCATTCGCTTCATCGAAGCCAGACACACCTTTGATTTTAAGCCGACGTACTAAGTAAATCGAACCAGCATCTTGGGGCTTGTCATGCCTTTGACATGTTGGTAGTATTACGTCAGTTTTTAATGCAGACAGCAAGGATGACTCATGGCAATTATTACGATTTCCCGAGAAATGGGCAGTGGCGGCATTCCGATCGCCCACATGGCAGCTGAGAAATTAGGGTACACTCTGATTGACGGCGAAGCAATCATGCAGGCAGCATCAGATTACGGGTTGTCGCCTGAGGCAATGGAGCAAGCTGACGAAAAACCGCCCCATTTCGTCGACAAGCTCGACACCCAACAGGCACTTGATCTGCATTTGATCGAACTGATCATTCTTGAAGCAGCGCTCAAGGGCAACGTCATCATCTACGGCCGAGGTGGCCAGGATCTACTCAAAGACATCGGCAGTGTTTTACGCACCCGTATCATTGCTCCCTTTGAAGATCGCGTTGAGCGTTGGTCCGAGCGTGAGTGGCTGGATCCTGATCGAGCCCGTTATCTGGTCAGGAAAAGCGATCAACAACGCGCTGGTTTTATCATGTACTATTTTGATCGCGACTGGAACGACAGCCTGAATTACGATC
Organism: Desulfuromonadales bacterium; assembly: GCA_030145195.1. Lineage (GTDB taxonomy): Bacteria > Desulfobacterota > Desulfuromonadia > Desulfuromonadales > BM103 > JAQYVY01. The sequence continues at coordinate 30,222 of JAQYVY010000030.1, forward strand.
TGGTGATCAACACTCAAAGGCTTTCAGAAGAAATGGCCGTTCAGCTGATCTGTAACGGTGTCAAGGATCAAAACCTAGAAGAGATTAAAGCGAGCGGCAAAGCGACCCTCGCCGACCTGATCCTGCGCAAGCGCATTGAGATCGCCTTCCTTTCCTCGAAGGATGTTGACCCCTACCTACTGGAAATTGAGGTCAAAGACTCGGTCGTCACCCTCTCGGGTCAAGTCCACTCGGCTATGGAAAAAACGGCTACCGAAAAAATGGCTCGCACCATTGAGGGTATCAGCGACATGGTAAGTTCAGTCAAAGTCGTCGAATACCGTACCAACCCGGTGGAGCATTAACTTTTCAATAACATACTGAACCAAGAAGCCGACCGCGTGGTCGGCTTCTTGGTTTTTTGGTTCAACACTCCACCTCTTGATTACGGACCCCTTTGGGGGACAACATCCCAATCAAAAGCAACGATCCTATTGCCAGGACAATTAAGGGCCGAGAACAAAAAGACAACACAACAGTCAGGGAAAGCCAATAGCGTTGCAAGGCATGATACTTTAATCTTTACAGCCTTTATTCTTGTCCGCTTTACCTTAAGGTCTTACGTTCGCCTTTTAGTGGGTCATAGAGCTGCTGTTTTTCACACTGTCACAGGCTTGTTCCGTAACGAATCTCTATGCTAGGATAAGCTGCTTTTTCACAAAAACGCTTAACACTCCAAGCTGCTCTCAGCTTTGGGGAAAAGTCATTTTTAAGGAGTCGAGACATGGCCGGACATAGTAAATGGGCCAACATCAAGCATCGCAAAGGTGCCCAGGATGCCAAGCGCGGCAAAGTTTTCACCAAGGTCATCAAGGAACTGACCGTTGCCGCCAGAATCGGTGGGGGGGACCCTGATTGCAACCCCCGACTGCGAACAGCCATAGACAAAGCCAAACAATGCAACATGCCGAAAGACAACGTGGATCGAGCCATAAAGAAAGGCTCTGGCGATCTGGACGGGGTCTGTTACGAAGAGGGTCTCTTTGAAGGCTATGGCCCTGGCGGGGTTGCTCTAATCGTCGAGTTTCTGACCGACAATCGCACTCGTACCGTAGCTGACGTGCGCTACATTTTTAGTAGACTTGGCGGCAATCTCGGGGTCAGTGGTTCTGTTGCCTTTCTCTTTGACCGCAAAGGTCTGATCTCATTTTCAGCAGAAAACGATTTCGACCAAATTTTCGAAATTGCCCTGGAAGCAGGGGCCGAAGATGTCAAAGATGAGGGTGATGTCTACGAAATCATCACTGACCCAGCTGATTTTATTGAAGTCCGAGAGGCGATGGCGGCAGCTGGCTTGCAATGGGAAACAGCTGAAACGTGTATGATCCCACAGACCCAGGTACAGCTCGAAGGCAAACAGGTCGAAACCATGCTGAAATTAATGGACGCCCTAGAAGACAATGATGATGTCCAGAACGTTTACGCCAATTTCGACATCAGCGAAGAAGAACTGGCAAAAATCATGTAAACAAGGGTACGCGGTACTGGGAACGAGGCACGAGGTCGTTGTGTTTGCGTCCCGCGTCCCGCGTCCCGCGAGCCTTTTCTATGAGAATTCTTGGGATCGACCCCGGCACCGGGATAACTGGTTACGGCATCATAGATATTGAGGGCAATCGCCTGCGCCACGTTGACAACGGCATTGTCAGAACCCGCAGTAGCGATGCTCTACCCCTGCGACTAAAAGCGATTTACGATGGCTTGAGTGCCATCCTCACCGAATTCTCACCGCAGGAGGTCGCAGTCGAGCAGGTTTTCTTGGCCAAAAACCCTCGGGCAGCGCTGACCTTGGGTCATGCCCGCGGCACCGCGGTCCTGGCAGCAGTCAATCTCGGCATATCCGTTCACGAATACTCAGCACTTCAGGTCAAGAGCGCCGTAGTCGGCTACGGACACGCTAGCAAGCAGCAGGTTCAGCAGATGGTCAAAGCCTTGCTCAATTTACCTGAAGTCGCCCAGGAAGATGCCGCCGACGCGCTGGCCGTTGCGATCTGTCACGCGCACAGCCGCCCACTGAAGCAGGCGATCGCCAGAGGTTAACATGCTCATCCGGCACTCAGCATTCAGCACTCAACATCCAACAGCCAAAACCCCGGGTGGTTCTATATGATTGCCCTGCTTCGCGGAAAACTGGCCTACAAGTCAATCGATCATGTCATCATAGACGTTGGCGGCGTTGGCTACCGACTCTTCATCCCCCTCTCAAGCTTCTACTCGCTGCCAGAGACAGGTGAGGTCAGTCTCTTCACCCACACCCATGTGCGTGAAGACACGCTGTCTCTTTACGGCTTCCAAACAGTTGAGGAAAAAGATCTGTTTGTTACCCTCATCAGCATATCCGGCATCGGACCTAAACTGGCAGTCAACATCCTTTCACACAGTTCAGCCCATGATTTAAAGACCGCAATTGCCACCGGCGACATCAAGAGTCTCTCCAGTTTACCTGGAATCGGCAAGAAAACTGCCGAGCGCCTGGTACTGGAACTGAAAGACAAAGTCGGGCCGGTTAAAGGCGAAGACCCCCTCGGAGACGGCAGCGCAAGATTTCCAGCCAGAGAGATGATCGCAGATGTTGTTTCTGCCCTGGTCAACCTCGGCTACAAAGAAAATCAAGCTAGGAAGGTTCTGGAAAACATGGAGCTTTCACCTGAGCTGTCAATGGAACAGGTCCTCAAAGGGGCACTGAAAGTGCTAATCCGCTAACTATTATCAACGGCTTATTATGGAAGACCGACTGATTACAGCACAATCAATCACCGAGGATGGCTCTTTAGAGGTCTCTCTCCGACCAAAGGTCCTGACCGAGTATGTCGGCCAGGTCAAAGCCAAAGAGAATCTCAAGGTGTTTATCGATGCTGCCAGAGGCCGCGGCGAGTCACTCGACCATGTCCTCTTCTACGGACCACCAGGCCTCGGCAAAACAACTCTGGCCAACATCATCGCTGCGGAGATGGGCGTCAACATCAAAAGCACCTCTGGACCGGTGATTGAGAAGCCGGGCGACTTGGCCGCAGTACTGACCAACCTGGAACCCGGCGATGTTCTCTTTATTGATGAAATTCATCGCCTGTCACCTGTGGTCGAAGAAATTCTCTATCCAGCTATGGAGGATTACCAACTCGATATTATGATTGGCCAAGGGCCTTCGGCCCGCACCATCAAGCTCGACATCCCACGCTTCACCCTAGTCGGTGCCACCACCCGAGCAGGACTACTTTCATCACCATTGCGCGATCGCTTTGGCGTTCTGAGCCGCCTGGAATTTTACACCCATACCGAACTGACAATCATCGTCACTCGTAGCGCGGGGATCCTTGGTGTTGCTATAGACCCTGCCGGAGCGGGTGAGATTGCTGGCCGAAGTCGAGGCACGCCGCGCATTGCCAACCGCCTGCTACGCAGGGTCAGGGATTTTGCTGAAATCGATGGTGATGGCTCGATTACCAAGCAGATGGCAGATCAGGCCCTGCTCCGGTTGGAAGTGGATCAGAAAGGCTTCGATCACATGGATCGTCTGCTGCTGACAACGATCATTGACAAGTTCAGCGGCGGACCGGTCGGCCTGGATACTCTGGCAGCATCAATCGGCGAAGAGAAAGACACGATTGAAGACGTGATTGAACCTTTTCTGCTGCAACAGGGCTTCATAAACCGGACCCCCCGTGGTCGAGTTGCAACCCATCAGGCTTATTCACATCTGGGTCGTACCCCAGGAGCGAAATACGAGCCGGGGCCACTTTTCACATAAAGTGACTTTGGTTTAAATTTTCTGTATCACCTTATCAATGCTTGTGATAACTTCACACCATTGGGGGTTGCTCTTAGCAATAGCCCTGCTGACACGCCCCTAGGGCCGTCATCGTGACGGCCCTTTTCCTTTCCCTCACATGGATCATGGATCAGACTTTTCTCGAACAATTCCGCCAGCAGTTAGCAACATGGATTGAGACCCGTCTCAGTGAGCACCGGTTGCCCTTTCAGAGGCTTGATCTCTGCCCCAGAGTCATCACGGAGCAAGGTCGTCTGGTACCCGACATAGTCCTCTGGATCAATCGAGACAGCCAGTTGGCTGGAAGCGTGATCCTGCTACCTGAAGTGGTCGACGACCGGACTTGTCGAGAAGGGGCCGCCCTGGCTAGCGCTCTTGGACTCGGGCATTTCACTCTCTGGGCAGCACATGAAGTCACTATCTGGGATGCGTCAAACAGCCCCGCCCTGCTCAAGACACTACCGTTGTCCTCCTCCAAGCTGATCAGTCCCAGCGATTTTCACCAGACTCTTGATGAGCTTCTCGATTATTTAAAAAATATCGTCGTGACCAGTGCCCCGGCCACAGCCGATTTCAGCGCTCACTACTTTGCCAATCTTTGCCTGCGTAACCTTCAGGACCTCGCACCAGGATTATCGGAAAGTGTTCGCGTAACTGCAGGACAAACAGCCGCCGATCTCTGGGTTGAACATGCGCCTCTGGAAAAAGCCTGGCTGAGTCTCTGGCGACTGCTCTACCTCCTCCGACACCACCGATTACCACCGGGACTGCAACCAGAAAGACTTGAGTCTACGATCCGTTATGCCTTGGATGATCTGACTCAAGGACAGCCATCTTGGCTCGAGATCCAAGAGTCCGAGCCACCCCTGCCAGAGAGTGCTGCCATCCGCCTGCACCACCTCTCCAGTCGACTCAAACAGCTAGGATGGCCACGAGATGAAGATCAGGCACAAAAATTATTTGAGTTGCTATTGAGTGAAGCGGCCAACCGATTCAAGCTCACAACCCCAGCCTTGCCCTGGGATGTCACTTCGGCACAACTATGGGTCAATTGCCGTCCACCAGAACAAACATTTCCATGCTCTCTGGTGGCCCCTCGCCCCTTCTTGGCTGGCTGGTCATTTAATACGGAGAGGCACACACAATCCGATAATTCCCACCACGCTGAGACGTTACAAGCCTTGCCACAGGGCACGACATACAATAAAGCCGTCGCCCTCCTTGACGACAAGCGTCTGCCACCACGCGCTGATCGTGACTACCGCCTGATGAACCTGCGTCAGGTCTGGCCAACGCGCCGGTTCGACCTGCCCCGTGATACCCCTGCCTGGTTATGGGATGCGTTGCACCTGATCGGGGCGTCCATGGATGATTTGAGCTTGCTCCTTCCACGCGGTTGGCATTGTGCCCCCGGAATCGATATTTTGTGGCCACAACTGACACAACGTTACCGACTGACTGAAGTCGCAACGGTAAACCCAAGTCATCAAGCCCTGCGCCTGACAGCGACGGCAGGAGAAAACTCGCATATCCTGCTACACCGCAACGAAGAGGCCATGGAGGTCCCGACCACCATACTTCCGCAGCAATTTCCCGACCTGATTCATCTCTGGCTACAGGCTGATAGCGAAGTACTGCAACTACTTCACGACCGACGACTTACGTGTATCAATACCGACGAACCTGAACATGACGAAAAACTTGCTTGGGGAATCTTCCTGTTCTACAACACCAGCCTCGGCAAATATCTACGGCACTTCTGCGGCGAGCAGGGAAACCAGCATGACGCGAACAAAGTTGCTAGCTGGGTCGTGACCAAAGGTTTGCCCCTTCCAAACGAAATGATTATTGCGGATCTGAGTTTGCTAGGCTCCCGAGAAGATGGGGTTGTTCCTTCAACCGAAGTGCTGGATCGAGAATTCAACAGTATCTTTGGCCCTGTTCCTGTCCTACCACAAGAACTTGACCAAGCGGAGGCAGGGGCACCAACAGCTCGACGCAAGAGCAGAGGTTCTGCTGCACAGATTGCCGCAACTGTCTTTGTCGACGGCATCCCGCTTTTCCCCGAGCACTATTTAATGAACCACTATCGTCCGACATTGTGCAGCTATGAGCTTTGTGGCCCACTGCTGATCATAGAAAACTTTTTCGATCGGGTGCTGTTGCAGGCGGACGGTCAGAAATTTGTGTTGGAAGTTTCCGGTGAGGTCATAGCAGACGCTCTGATTCTGGCTTCTTATACCGAAGCCACACAAGTTTCTCTGCCGCAAGATGACAGCATCACAGAATCCTTGACCCGCAGTTACCGTACCGATCTGAACCGACTCTGGGACAATCTGACCAGAGAATGTCGTCGCGCTGAACCCCGTCGCCAGGTCGCCATCAACCTTGCCAGAAAAATCTGGCGACAACGGGGGCTTCCACCTGAGGACGTTTTCAAACTACAAGCCAAATAGCTTGTTTGCTGGGCCATTGAGTTTTCTGGCCTTTTCATACCGAACAGAATAGAATATCAAAACATCAATCTTTCAAGGACGTGTCACTATGAAGGTTCTTTTGCATCTCTGCTGCGCCAATTGCGCCATATATCCGGTCAACATCCTGCGTCAGGCAAACCACGAGGTCACCGGTTATTTCTTTAATCACAATATTCATCCGTACCAAGAATATCTCCTCCGACTTCAGACCGTTAAAAAATATGCCGCAGCTGAAAAACTCCAGGTTATCTACAAGGACGAATATTTGCTTGATGACTTCCTGGCCAATGTTGCTGGCAACCCGACAGCACGCTGCACCTATTGCTATCAGTCACGGCTGAAACAAGCCGCCGAATATGCCGCAACGTCTGGATACGATGCGTTTACGACCAGCTTGCTTTATTCCCGCTATCAGAGTCACGATTTGATCCGCGAATTGGGCCAGGAGCTTGGTCGACATTACGGCATCGATTTTCTTTACGAAGATTTTCGAAAAGGCTGGCAGGAAGGAATTCGGCAGTCCAAAGCCATGGATCTTTACCGGCAACAGTATTGCGGCTGCATCTACTCGGAGAAAGATCGCTACCATCCACGCAGCTGCAACTGAAGATTCCCGATTCCGGCAGAAAGCCCACTGTCATCCTGATTCACTCGAAGACCCGCGTTACATGTTTTCTTTGGTTGGTAGAACTGTTTTTGGGAGGACGTATGAAAACCAGTTCAGGTCATGGACTCACAGGGCTTGCTCTTGGCAGTGGTGCCGCCAGAGGTCTGGCTCAAATCGGCATCTTCAAAGTCCTTGATGAAGCCGAGATCCCCATCGACATTATTGCGGGAACCTCAATCGGTGCCTTCATTGGTGCCATGTATGCGGCCGGAGTTCCGGTTGAGCAAATGGAAAAGGTCGCTCTTGAGATCGACTGGCGAAGCTTGACAAAGTTGCTTGACCCGGTCCTGCCTATCTCCGGTCTGATTGACGGCAAGAAATTGATGGCATTCATGGCCGAACTCCTCCCCGCCAGAAACTTCGAAGATCTGAAGCAGCCACTGGCCGTGACCGCAACTGACATTAATACCGGCGAAGCAATCGTCATCAAGCAAGGCAACCTTCTGGCAGCTTTACGCGCGAGTTTGGCCTTCCCAGGCATCTTCTCTCCGGCACGCTTCGGCCAACGATTTCTGGTCGATGGCGGCCTCTGCAATCCGATCCCTGCGGATGTCGCCCGCAGCCTCGGCGCCAAACATGTCATTGGCGTCTGCACCATCCCTGCCGTTACTAAAACCTCACCTGAAACCTTTCTTCCCTCAATCAAAGATGATGACCAGGCAGTCAGTCGCTGGCGTGAGCTCATCAGCACCCGCAGCGTCGAACACGCTCTGAGTACAGCCCTTGGTCAAGGTGGCGACGAACAAAAGCCTGAAGAGATCAGCGGACACAGAGCACCGAACATCTTCCGGGTCTGTGCCCAAAGCGTGGCGATCATGGAAAACCAGATCAACGACCTACGTCTGCGCCAGAATCACCATGATTTGATTATCCGACCATCACTGAACGATATCACCCTGCTTGAATTCCATCGCGCAGCCGAAATAATCGATGCCGGTGAAGTTGCGGCACGAGCCGCTCTACCAGACATTAAATCTCTGCTCGGTTTAACTTAACCTGAATCAGTGCACCTTGAGATGACACAATGCAGAAGTCATTGCTCCACCTAAACGTTACAAGGGTCACCGCCGAACCTGTTGGTACGTCTCCGGTTTTTACGAAAGCTCATTTGGAACAAGAGCTTGCTCCCCATTATTCACCTCAAACGCACTGATTCAAGTTGAAAGTCATAGATTCTCTGCTAACATATTGATATAATTAGTTTCAACAACAAAATCACTTTATCGCAGGAGGACGTTATGATCGAAATGATTGAAAAATCTATGTTAACTGCTGTTGGTGTAATGACCCTCACCCAGAAAAAAGCTGAGGAAATGCTGCAGGAATTGCGCGAGAAGTTCAACCTCAGCGAAGAAGAAGGCAAGGCCTTCATGCAAAAGCTTCAGGAAGCCATCAAACAAAATCAGGAGAAACTTCAGGACCAGGCTCGCATAGAAGTCCAAAAAGCCTGTGATCGCATGGGTGTGGTCACCAAGGATGAATTTGAGAAACTGAAGAAAAAAGTCAATCAACTCGAAAAAAAATTGAAATAATCTTTCGACAGATATGAGCGAGATTTATGCTGCCCCTTTTCCGCATCAATCGAAATATACGCACCATCCGCCGCTACCGAACCATTCTCAGTGTTCTAATCAAGTATGGCTTTGGTCATTTTGTCGAGCAGCTCAACATTGACTATTATTTGGAGCTCGGCAAACGCATCGTCTCCTTCGGCAAAGTGCCCAGGGAGTTAGAACGCTTTAGCCAGGCACAACGCTTACGTCTAGCGATGGAGGAACTGGGGCCAACCTTCATCAAACTTGGGCAACTTCTCTCCACCCGCCCCGATGTTCTTCCCAACGACTACATCAAGGAGTTCCAGAAACTTCAAGATGAAGTGCCAGCGGTTTCTCAAGAGGAGATCAGTAGCCAGATCCAACGCGAGTTGGGCTATCCCACCCATGAACTTTTTGCAGAATTTTCAGAAAAGCCGATCGCAGCCGCCAGCATCGCACAGGTACATAAAGGAAAATTACGAAGTGGCGAAGACGTTGTTTTTAAAGTTCGACGGCCAGGCATCGAGATTATCGTTGACACCGACCTCGACGTTCTCATGGGACTGGCATACCTGATTGAGCAGCACGTTCCGGCTGTAGCCCTCTACAACCCGATCAACTTGGTCAAGGAATTTCGCCGTAGCATCATGCGGGAAATGAATTTTACCCGTGAGGGTAGAACGATTGAACGTTTCATGGTCAACTTCGCTGACAATCCCAATTTTTACACCCCAAAAGTCTTTTGGGATTACACCAGCGAAAGCGTCCTGACCATGGAATATGTGCCGGGGATCAAGATATCGGAACTAGAGCAGTTGTCGGCTGCGGGTTACGACCTCAAAGAAATTGCCCGTCGCGGGGCAGACTCCTTTCTCAAACAGGTTCTTGATTATGGACTGTTCCACGCCGACCCGCATCCTGGCAATGTTTTCGTTCTTCCCGACCAAGTCATATGTATGCTCGACTACGGCATGGTCGGTCGCCTTGGGCAAGACTTAAAAAATCAATTGGTTGATCTGCTGCATGCACTTCTGCAACGAGATATCGAAAAGATTATTTCCGAGCTTCTTTATTCGGGAGAGTTGACCGACATTTCAGATCTTAAGAACCTGAGGCGGGACCTACATGAGTTCATAGAAGATTATTATGACATCACCTTACAAGACATTAAAGTCGGCAAGCTACTCTCCGAATTCATCGAAATTCTCACGCACCACCGCATTAAATTCCCCGCAGACTACATGATCCTGGCTAAGGCATTAGTCATTATGGAGGGTGTCGGTCGCCAGCTCGATCCTCAATTCAATATGGTCAACCACATGCGCCCATATGTAAGCAAGCTGGTCATGGAGCGCTTCAGTCCAAAAAACGTTGCCAGTCAGGTCAATCGCATCGCCCAGGACTACGCCTCTCTGGCGAAAAACCTGCCACACGACATCAAGGAGTTCCTGAACCGACTGAATCGAAACCAATTTAAAATTGACCTTGAACACCGAGGTCTGGAAAAACTGGTTACAGATCTCGACCGCTCAAGCAACCGGGTCTCCTTCTCCCTGGTTATCGGTGCCCTGATTGTCGGCTCATCTCTGATCATGCAGGTTGACAAAGGTCCAATAGTTCTCGGGTTCCCACTTCTTGGTCTGCTTGGCTATTCTATTGCAGGTCTGCTCGGCCTGTGGCTGGCGATCGGCATCCTGCGTTCTGGTCGTCTCTAGCAACCTATTGATGATGTGTCATTGGTACCACAGCCGTTGCAAAACAGCCACTTAAGCTGGCTTATCCCTCCGAACTAAAGTCTACTATTTCGCCGCTACATCAGCAACTTAAGCAACACACCATTCATGGCAAGGTCCTTGCATTCGGTTAAGACAATACTAAACCGTTAAGGAATTGATCTATAATGAGCATGATTTGCCAGACAACCATCGCCCGACCAGTAGCCATCTCAGGCATAGGGCTACACACCGGTCAACGCATCAACATGACGCTACGGCCAGCTGACGCAGGCGTGGGGATCATTTTTCACCGCAGTCTTGAAGACCGAACGGTCACGATTGAGGCCTGTTCAAACAATGTCGTAGACACCAGAATGGCAACGGTTCTGGGCAAAGGAGATGTTCACATCTCCACAGTTGAGCACCTGCTTGCGGCGCTCTCTGCCTACGGAATCGATAACCTTCACATCGACATTGATGGCCCAGAAGTACCAATTATGGACGGCAGCGCAGCGCCTTTCACCTCGATCATTGAGGAAGCTGGCTTACGCAAGCATCCCCAAAGTCGAAAGTTTCTGGCCATTCGCCAACCCGTCTCGGTTATCGATGGGGAAAAACGGGTCAGCATTATCCCTTCACGGTTTTTCCGTGTGACTTTTGACATTGCTTTTCAGCATCCATGCATCGCCTTACAGCAACGCTCGGTCAAAGTGACAGCCGCTGGCTTTCGCCGAGATCTTTCTCCGGCACGTACTTTCGGCTTTTTGCGTGACGTAGAGATGCTCAAGGCAGCCGGGTTGGCCCGTGGCGGCTCACTAGAAAATGCCATCGTTGTTGACGACGAGCGGATCCTTAACCCTGAAGGCCTGCGTTTCCAGGATGAGTTTGTCCGCCACAAGATCCTGGATGCCATAGGCGACCTGAGCCTCATCGGCTACCCAATTCTCGGCCATGTTCGTGCTTTCAAGGCAGGGCACGACATTAACCATCAACTGGTTCAAAAACTTCTGGCTACCCCTGAAGCTTGGCAACTGCTTGAATTTAACGAAGAAGACCTTGAAAAATCACTACAAATGTCATCCAACTCATTCGCCTCAGGGCTTGCCTTTTCAGAGGCATAAACTTTTCTTTGTCACGAATAAAAAAGGCAGCCAAACGGCTGCCTTTTTTATTACTTGCCCCCCAAACATGTCGGGTCAGGCCAGAGACTTATCACAATTTAACCATAACAGCACAAGCGAAAAACAGTCTTCGAGAGAGGCCCGCGTCTGACTTTACCTGTATCGCGGTGTCTATAAAGAAGAAACTTTCCGTTGAAGAACATCCAGCACTCATTGCTTCCTTGCAATAATAGGTAGTTTGAGCCTAAAATTGCGCAACTCAATACACTCTTATGCCTAAAAATAAACCATCTAACATACTTGGCCCGACGCCTACCGAAACACGCAAACGCCGCCGTGAATGGCTTCTCGTGCTTGCGATCATTGGTCTCGTTGCCTTTTCTCTACGCTACCAGGGTCAACTCTTTGACCTCACTACAGAAATACCTCTTTCCGGCAACATTCTCATCTTGGCGTTGATCAATCTCAATGTTCTGCTGATTATCCTGTGCCTCTTTCTAGTCATGCGCAATATCTTCAAGCTACTGCTGGAACGCCGTCGAGGCATACCAGGCGCGCGCCTGAGAAGTAAACTGGTTCTGGCATTTATCGCTCTCTCTCTGATTCCAACCATGTTGCTTTTTTTTGTTTCTGCGGGCTTCATCACCAACTCCATTGAAAACTGGTTCAACAGCCAGATAGAGGAGTCGCTCAAGGAATCTCTTGAAGTCGCCCAGACTTACTACAAAAACTCAGCGAGCAACGCTCTGTACTATGCAGAGCAGATTTCCCAGGCCATTAAAGACCAGAAACTTCTCAACGAAGACAACCTGCCGCTACTTGAAGAACTGATTCATCAGAAACAAAAGGAATACAATCTGGGGATTGTCGAGGTCTTTTCTTCAACGTATGAAGAGTTGGTACGAGCGGTTAACCCACAAGTCCCGGCCGCAGAATTTACCGACCCCGGTTCGGATAGCATTCGCGAAGCGATGCAGGGCAACCGCTTTACTCGTATCAGCCCGATTGGCCGAGCTGACCTGATTCGAGGGATTGTGCCCGTTTATTCCAACTGGAATCCTGACGATGTTGTCGCAGTTGTCGTGGTTAACTATTACGTTCCCTACTCTCTGGTCAACAAGATGAAGGAGATCAGCAATTCCTTCGAACAGTACAAGATAACCAAGGGTCTCAAAGGGAAGATACAGAAAGGGTACATACTTTTCCTGCTGCTGATTGCGTTAATCATTATTTTCCTTGCAACATGGGCAGGATTCCATCTCGCACGTGGCATCACCGAACCGATTCAGGAATTAGCAATAGCAACAAACCGAGTCGCTTCCGGCGATTTAGACGTCACTCTAGACAGCTATAGCAATGATGAGATCGGTTCTCTGGTGGAAGCATTCAACACTATGACTGCCGACCTTCGTCAGGGACAGAAGGCGATCAGCCGTGCCAACCGAGAGTTACAAGGCTCAAACCTCGAACTCGATCAACGCCGACGTTACATGGAAATTGTTCTCGCCAATGTTACTGCTGGCGTTATTTCAATCGACAGTCGCGGACACATCACCACCATCAACAAATCAGCAGAGAAACTTCTCGGCCTGCAAACCAGGAAAGTTGTCGGCCGAAACTTCCGTGATGTCGTTGCCGCTGATTACCTGCCAATGATCAAGGGAATTCTCAAGGAATTAATTGGTACGGGAAAGGATGCCATCCGCAAACAGATTATTCTACCGATCGGTGACACCAAAGTGGTGCTCATGGTCAATGTCACGACTCTTAAAGACGAGAACAATGAATTCATGGGGACAGTCGTTGTTTTTGACGATCTGACACAACTGTTAAAGGCCCAGAGGATGGCAGCCTGGCGTGAAGTCGCCCGACGTATTGCTCATGAGATCAAAAACCCGCTCACCCCTATTCAGCTTTCAGCGCAACGCCTGCGCCGCCGTTACCTCGACAAGTTTTCGAGCGATGACACGGTATTCGATGAATGTACTGACATGATTATCAAGCAAGTCGATGACTTAAAAAACCTGGTCAACGAATTCTCCAGTTTTGCTCGCATGCCCGCCAGCAATCCGAGCCTGAACAACCTTAATGATGTTATCAATGAGGCTCTGGTTCTCTTTCAGGAGGGCCATAAGGAGATTGATTTTCAGGTACAACTTGACACATCACTGCCAATATTCAGTCTTGACCGGGAACAGATCAATAGAGTGATCATCAATCTTCTGGACAATGCGGTCTCAGCAGTAAACGGTCGTGGACATATATGCATCGAAACTTCATTCAACAAAGATCTGCAAATGGCAACGTTGAAAGTCAGTGATGATGGCAGTGGAATTCCAACTGAAGACAAGCCCAGGCTTTTCGAACCTTATTTCTCTACTAAAAAGGCAGGAACTGGTTTGGGACTGGCGATAGTTTCGACGATCATTTCAGACCATAATGGCTATATTCGTGTGCGCGATAACGAACCGACAGGCACGCGGTTCATTGTTGAACTGCCGGTCACCACTGAAACAGAACAGTCTTAATGCAGGCGAGGGATCATGCCATCTATTCTCATTGTTGACGATGAAAAAAGTATTCGCGAAAGTCTCACCGGGATTCTTCAGGATGAAGGGTTTTTACCATTCTCTGTGGAAAGTGGCGAAGCCGTTCTAACCCGAATCAGCGAAGACAAACCGGATCTGATCCTGCTTGACATCTGGATGCCAGGGATGGATGGGATGGAGACCTTGACCCGGATTCGTGACCTTTATCCCGACCAACTGGTTATAATGATGAGCGGACATGGCACAATTGAAACCGCCGTCAAAGCGACCAAGCTTGGTGCCTACGATTTCATTGAAAAACCATTGTCTCTGGAGAAATTGCTGCTCAGCATCCAGAACGCCGTCAAAGTAGACCAACTGGTACGAGAGAACCGCGAGCTTAAAGCTCGGATCGGCAAAGAGCACGAGATGATTGGTAATAGCAAACCAATAAAGGAGCTTAAGCAACAGATTAAAATTGCGGCTCCGACCTCGGGATGGATTCTCATCACAGGAGAAAATGGCACCGGCAAGGAACTTGTCGCCAGAGCAATTCACGACAATTCTCGTCGCCAAGATAAGTCCTTTATTGAGGTCAACTGTGCAGCTATCCCTGAAGAACTGATCGAATCTGAACTGTTTGGCCACGAAAAAGGGGCCTTCACGGGAGCAACGGCACAGCGCCGCGGCAAGTTCGACCAAGCCCACCAAGGAACCCTCTTCCTTGACGAGATTGGCGACATGAGTCTAAAGACCCAGGCGAAAGTTCTTCGCATTTTACAGGAGCATAAATTCGAGCGAGTCGGAGGGCAGAAAACTATTGAGGTCGATGTGCGCGTCATCGCCGCAACCAACAAAGATTTAGAAAAAGAAATCTCCAGCGGAAGCTTTCGCGAGGATCTTTATTATCGATTGAACGTCATCCCTTTCCACGTCCCACCCCTACGCGAAAGAAAATCAGACATTCCCAAGTTGGCAGAGCATTTTCTTGAATACTTCTGCGGCAAGGAGTTCCGAGAAACCAAGTCCCTGGAAAAAGATGCCATGGCTATGTTGAGCGAATATGCCTGGCCCGGCAACGTGCGTGAGTTAAAAAACCTCATTGAGCGCCTAGTCATCATGACTCCAGGCAATATCATCACTTTGGAACATCTGCCACAAACCTTGCAGGCAAGGCAGCAAGCACCGGGGAAAAGCCACCAATTGTTCACAGGCAACTTCCGTACGGCTAAAGAAGAATTTGAAAAAGAATTTCTGATACAAAAGCTGGAAGAGCACGACTGGAATATTTCACGGACAGCAGAAGCGGTCGAGATCGAACGCTCCAACCTTCATCGCAAGATCAAGGCATATGGAATCGAGTTGAATAAATAACAGGGTTTAACGTCAAGTTTTCATCGTCTGTCTATTTTCATCAGTGAACACCTCTCTTTGGATGGTAGTATATCACCTAAGTTGGTGTCCGGTTTCATTGGACCACTACTAACTTTCTGTTTTAAAAAAAACAAAAAAAAAGCCCCACCTCAAATGAGGTGGGGCTTTTGCAATTAATTTCGGCGACGACCTACTTTCCCACACAGTCTCCCATGCAGTATCATCGGCGCAGTAGGGCTTAACTTCTGTGTTCGAGATGGGAACAGGTGTGACCCCT
>JAQYVY010000076.1 GCA_030145195.1 Desulfuromonadales bacterium
TCTTTGTAGAAGATACCCCCTTCCGTAAAGAGGTTGTAGTCTTTGGCAACGCTGTTAATTGCAAAGGTTGAGGACATCCAATCCGAGTCTAAAAGTGTCTCGCTGGATTGCTCATAGAGGCTGGTTTTAAGAATATTGTTAAAGTATGCGTGGGTGATGACATTGCGGTCGAGAATCAGGGCGGCGTAACGTTCAGCATTGACCAGTGCCTGCTGTTTGGTGCTGATGTTGACCATCAATATCAAAGTCGCAGAGCCGATCAGGTAGAGCAGCAAAAGGATGATATTGGTGATAGTGGAAAGCTTCCAGCTTTTCAGTTGCTCTGTCGCCAAGTGCTGCTCCTGGAGTCATTGTTGATAGAACGGGTCTTTCAACCGGAAAAGTGACATGATAGAATGTAACTGGATAAAATTAGGATCAATTCTACCCGATGAAATCAATGAAAGCAAACTGTTACCTTTATGGTCGTGAATTGTGACTGAGATAACTTTTTTCATATACGGCATGAGCTGCAGTAATTGTGCACGGACCATTGAGAAAGGCGTTGCCCAGATGGCTGGCGTTTCGTCGGCCAGCGTAAACTTTGCCGCCGAAAAACTGACTGTGGGTTACGATCCTGATCAATTGCTGGAGTCCGCTCTGGTCGCCAAGGTGAACGAACTCGGCTTCCGTGCCGGACGACCTGATGAAGAGGTGCCGCAGGAGGGCCGTGGTCAGTTATTCTGGTTGCTCTTTGCTGCTGGCTTGTCTTTGCCAATCATGCCATTGATGTGGCTCTCACCTTTCGGTAGCGCCACCGTTTATGTCATCTTTGCTTTGTCTACAGTTGTTCAATTCAGCGCTGGCTTGATTTTCTACTCAAGTGCCTTCAAATCGCTAAAAAATCGCTCTGCTAATATGGATGTGTTGGTTGCCCTGGGGATTACCGCGGCCTACGGTTACTCGGTATTGGCGCTGTTTCATATCTTCGGTGTCTCCGGAGAGGTGTTTTTTGAAACCAGTGCCATGCTGATCACCTTTATTCGGTTTGGTAAGTGGCTCGAAGCCCGCGCCAAAGGGCAGGCGAGCCAGGCAATGAAGGCACTGTTACGATTGCAGGCCGACAAAGCACGATTGCTGGTTGATGGTATGGAACGTGAGGTTCCGGCTGACCAGATTAAAATTGGCGATCAGGTTGTTGTACGCCCTGGAGATAAGATTCCGGTTGATGGCATTATCCTCAAAGGAACGTCGGCCGTTGACGAGTCGATGGTTACAGGAGAGTCACTACCGGTCGACAAAGAACCTGGTTCCGAAGTGACCGGAGCAACCATCAATGCCAGCGGCCAGTTGGTCGTTGAGGCCGTCCGCGTCGGCAATGAGACGGTGTTGTCGCAGATCGTGCGCATGGTCGAAGAGGCGCAGGGCGATAAGGCGCCGATCCAGAGGTTGGCCGACGCGGTGTCAAACTGGTTTGTGCCGGGCGTTGTCGCTATCTCAATGGTGACGTTTATGGTGTGGTACGGTTTTGCCGGGGCCGGATTTCTCTTTGCTTTCAAAATGGCCATTGCCGTGCTGGTGATTGCCTGTCCTTGTGCTCTTGGGTTGGCGACGCCGACGGCGATCATGGTTGGCAGCGCAGTTGGACTTTCGTCCGGGATCCTCTTTAAGAAGGCCTCGGTGTTGGAAAACATCTCACGCTTGCAGGTGATTCTACTCGACAAGACCGGCACCTTGACCACGGGTGAATTTTCTGTCACTGATCTCCTGCCGGTTGACGGGATGGAGAAGACGGAGCTACTGCGACTTGCCGGCGCCGCTGAATCGGCCAGCAACCATCCTCTGGCCAGAGCTGTGGTCCTTCACGCCAAAGCACAGGGGATTGAATTCCCACAGGTTAGTGATGTCGAGGAAGTCGGTGGCTACGGTCTGAGCTGCACCTTAGGTCAATCACGGGTGCTCGCCGGCAGCCACCGTTTTATGGCGCAGCAACAGGTTTCAATGGCATTGTTCGACAATCAGGTCGAGACCCTTGCAGCAGTTGGCAAGTCGGTGGTCTATTTTGCCTGTGATGGGGTCCTCGTCGGCGTGCTGGCTCTGGCCGACACGATTAAGGATGGGGCGGTTGAAACTGTTGGCCGCCTGCGCAAACTTGGGCTGGAAACGGTTATGATTACCGGTGACCGTCTTGCCGTAGCTCAGGCTGTGGCCTTGCAGCTCGGATTGGATCAAGTTGAAGCCGAAGTTCTCCCCGGAGACAAGTTGGAGGTGGTGCGTCGCTATCAGGCGCAGGGCCTTTTCGTCGGCATGGTCGGTGACGGTATCAACGATGCCCCGGCACTGGCCCAGGCCGATATCGGCATCGCTATCGGTAGTGGTTCTGATGTTGCCAAGGAGACAGGCGATCTGGTGTTGGTCAAAAGCGATATTCGAGATGTTGAACGCGGCATCCGACTCGGTCGCAAGACGCTAAGCAAAATCAAGCAGAATCTCTTCTGGGCCTTTCTTTACAATGTGATCGGTATCCCCGTTGCAGCGGGTTTGTTTTATCCTGCTTTTGGGGTTGTGCTTAAACCTGAATTTGCTGGTCTGGCGATGGCCTTTTCGAGTGTTTCGGTGGTAACCAACAGCCTGTTGTTGAAGAGGTATGCGCGGAAGCTTTAATCGTGATTCCGTAGCTACCCATCCCTTGAAAAAACGCGTTTACAGGGTGTTGGCTGGCAGAACCTTATCAATTTCGAGAGTCACATCATCGTAGGTTCCGTCCGGAAGGTTGATGGTCAGGTTCGCATGCCATTTGCCCTCACGGCTAAAAAAGGCAACGCCCTTGTACCCACCATCCTCATCGTGTGGCTTCAACTTCGGGTTGTTGGAGCCGGTTGCAAAGTTTGGCATGTAGAGTGAGCAATAGATCAGCGCGTTGGGTACGGGGATGCCTTGGGCGTTCACAATTTTAAGCTGAATCTCGACGGGTTGTAAGGCCACCAGTTTGTCCGATTGGAAGCCCATGGTTACTTCAATGCCAGATTCACACCGCTTGGTGATGTCCTTCTCGTTTTTTGCATACAGGTTGGTTATGGTCAGAGATAAAAGGAGTAAACTCAGAACTGTTGCTCTCGAGAGCGATGCTACGACATACATTGTAATCCCCCTTGTGAAGTTAGTTTCCGACTCTCCAGAAGGTTTCGTGAGTCGCTGACAGACCTTTAATGCTTTGCGGATTAAAATGACCGTATGAATTCTATCCATTTATGCTCCACCGTCAACAAAATTAATGAATAGCAAGTATCTGGTCTTAAATCCCTTGCCTGGTAATAGCCGCGGGTTTTTCCTGTTTTAGGCCGTGGCTGCGAAGACTCTCTGAACGACTGGTGCGAATGAAGAAATATTGTCGAATGAGTTTCCTCTTTTGCGTTTTTACCGTTTCTGGGGTTTAATGTTTTTTCTTGTCGTGTGCGCCTTTCATGGTGAAAAGATTTTATGATCAGTCAACGTAAATTAATCATCGGTGTCATTGGTGCTTCGCAACCTTCTTCAGACGGATTGCTCCTGGCTGAATCTGTCGGCGGTGAAATCGCCCGGCGTGGTGCTGTTCTGGTTTGCGGTGGTTTGGGCGGGGTCATGGAAGCGGCCGCGAAAGGTGCTGTCGAAGCCGGAGGGGATGTCGTCGGTCTTTTACCTGGACCAGACAAGTCTGCGGCGAATCCTTTTGTCACCATCGCGATCCCAACCAATATGGGCCATGCCCGCAACGTCATTATTGCTCATACGGCAGAGGCTCTGATCGTGGTTGAAGGAGAATACGGAACTTTGTCTGAAACGGCCATAGGTCTTAAATTAGGTAAACCCGTGTTCGTGCTGCCAGGCGGACAAACGGTTGAGGGGACGGTTGCCGCAGAAACTCCAGAACAGGCCGTTGTTATGGCTTTAGAGAGACTGAAATATTGAACGATACTGTTAGTTGTAATATTGCTCATTCGGCAGAATTTTCCAGCGCATTTATCGAAGGGTTACGTGGTAAAGGTGCGATCCTGATCGTCACCCATGATCATCCCGATCCAGACGCTCTGGCTGCCGCTTTTGCGTTACAGCATCTGATTCTGCTCAAGACGGGTCAGGATTCTACCATCGCTTTCGGTGGTGTGATTGGCCGCAGGGAAAATCTGGTCATGGTGCGGGAGTTGGGGCTCAAGGTGGTCTCGATCGACTCTCTTGATCTGGGTGCGTATAGCGTTGTTTGTATGGTCGATACTCAGCCGGGGACTGGCAACAACTCCTATCCGGTAGACCGACGCGTCGACATGGTGATTGATCACCACCCGTTGAAGGAGTTGACTCAGGCCTGCCGTTGGGTCGATGTCCGGCCGGAATATGGCGCCTCGGCGAGTATTCTGTTTGAATATTTACAGGTGCAAGATGTTAAAATAGCGACCAAACTGGCAACGACCCTTTTCTATGCGATCAAGTCGGAAACAGAAGATCTCGGGCGTGACTGGACCAAGTCGGATCGTGATGCTTACCTCAAATTGATGCCGCTTTGCAACAATCGGATCCTGCATGAGATCACCCATCCCAAGTCCTCGCGGGGGTATTTTAAATATTTTGAAACGGGGTTGGAAAACGCTCGGATCTATGGGAATCTGCTGGTTTTTAACCTTTTTGATATCGATCATCCGGAGATCGTGGCTGAAATTGCCGATTTTTTAACGCGGGTCGAAGGCGTCGAGATCGTTACTGGTCTGGGCTCTTACCAGAACGAAGGGATTCTTTCGATGCGGACCAGTCATCTTGAAACCCATGCCGGAGCTTTGATGCAGACTATCATTAAAAATATCGGTACCGGAGGTGGCCACAGTATGGTCGCTGGCGGACAGGTTCATCTGGCCTCGACCGATCATGCTAATCTGGTCAAGTTGGAAGTGGAGTTGGTGCGGCGTCTGCTCGAAGCTTTGGGACGAGAGCTGGTTGAGCCTGAACCCCTGGTCTCGTGAACCCTCTCATCCCTGCGTTGACAGTCCGACGCAAGTGGAGTATAAAACGCGCCATGTCACGTTTCGTTCTGCAATGCTTTTTTATGTTCTGGGCTCTCTTGTTTTCAAGTGCCCCGGTTGACGCTGTTGTTGAGATTGGGCGTCCCGGCCACGAACCTCTGGTTATAGATGATGTCTATTTACGTGAAGGCACTGCCTTCGTTTCGATTGATGACGTGCTGACAGCTTTGGATCTGGAGGGTGGTTGGAACTCGGTAGCTCATATCTATACAATTCGCACCCCTCATGGTCAGGCCAAGATCTCTCCTGGCAGTCAATTCCTCAAACTTGGTGATAATCTGATCCCGATTGCCCATCGCCCCCGTTTTATTGATAGCAAGTTGCGTGTCTCCGAAGTGTTTCTGCTGCGGCAGTTGGCACCGCTACTGACAGAACCGCTGCATTATCGCAATCATAGTCCTCCGGTTCCGGCTGAAAATGACGATCCCCTCGATCGGTTGTTCTCTTTTTTGCTACGCAAGAAAGAGCCGGTCGCTGACGGCAGTAAATGGGTAGTGTCGATCGATCCGGGGCATGGCGGTGATGATTCTGGGTCTATGGCGGCAGACGGCAGCAAGGAAAAAGATTTGACCCTTGCCGTTGCCGAGCGTTTGGAGAAGTTGCTGAAAATGCATCAGGATGCTCCTGTGATCCTGACCCGTGATGGCGATTACGCGTTGGAGATGGATCGCCGACTGGAGTTGGTGGCTAAAGGTGAGGCGGATGTCTTGCTCTCGCTACATGCTCAGGCCTTCTTTTCACCGAAACCTTCGGGACTGACCCTGTATGTCCAGCCGCAAACAGAACGAGATGTTCCCGAAGGAGTTGTGCTGGGCAACGACAGCCTTAAGTTGGCTGAGTCGCTACAGCAAAAACTGGTTGCCGCCGGTTTTGAGGTGCATGGCATTCAAGAGCTGCCAATCCACCCCCTCGGTCGTGGTGATCTTCCGCGAGTGTTGGTGGAAATGGGCAGCCTGTCAAATGAAGCTGACTTGGTGATGCTGCATGATCCGATACGGCAGCAGGATTTGGCTCGTGCCCTATTCGATGGTTTGAAATCTTTTTTTAGCACTTTCTCAGGAGTTACTCATGGTTTTACCTCTCCAACCTCGGAGTGAGGGTCGTCTGGCCAACCAATTACGTTCGGTCACTATTGAACGTGGTTTTACCCGTTATGCCGAAGGCTCGGTTTTGATCAGTTTTGGTGAGACCCGGGTCTTGTGCAACGCTTCGGTCGAAGAGCGGGTGCCACCGTTTATGCGCGGTGAAGGCCGTGGTTGGGTGACGGCTGAATACAGTATGTTGCCTCGCGCAACCCACACCCGTTCAGCGCGTGAAGCCGCCCGTGGCAAAGTGAGTGGGCGGACTCAGGAGATTCAACGCTTGATCGGTCGGTCGCTCCGGGCCG
This sequence comes from Desulfuromonadales bacterium, assembly GCA_030145195.1. GTDB lineage: Bacteria > Desulfobacterota > Desulfuromonadia > Desulfuromonadales > BM103 > JAQYVY01. Next base: position 6,418 of record JAQYVY010000076.1, read on the forward strand.
TGGTTGATTTCGAGCTACTGGGTGAACGAACCATCCTCATCGACTGTGATGTCCTGCAGGCCGATGGCGGTACCCGCACGGCATCGATAACTGGTGCGTGGGTGGCTTTGGCCGATGCGGTAGCGGGGCTGATGGCTGAAGGTAAGCTCAAACAGTCGCCATTGAAAGACAGTGTTGCCGCGATCAGTGTCGGGATTGTTTCCGGCAATCCGGTGCTCGATCTCAATTACGAGGAGGATTCGGGTGCCGACGTTGATATGAATATCGTCATGACCGGTGATGGCCGTTTTGTCGAACTTCAGGGCACTGCAGAGGAAGAGCCCTTCTGTGATGACGCTCTTGATTCCATGCGCCAGCTGGCTAGAGTTGGTTGTGCTGAATTAACTAAGTTGCAGTTGGCTGCGCGGGAAGAGGGCTGATGGAGTTAGTCGTTGCGACCCGCAACGCGGGCAAGCTCAAGGAAATTCGCCGTTTGCTCGAACCGCAGGGCATCAAGATTCTCGGTCTCGACCGTTTCCCTGATGCCCCTGAAGTTGTGGAGGATGGCACAACGTTTGCCGTCAATGCTGCTAAAAAGGCCGAGACCATTGCTCGTTTTACCAATCGGCCCTGTCTGGCTGATGATTCGGGTTTGACCGTCGCTGCTCTCAATGGCCGTCCCGGTGTTCACTCCGCACGTTATGCTGGCGTTGATGCTGTCGATGCCGACAATAATCGCAAGTTGATTGCCGAGTTGGCAGAAATCCCGGAAGGGCAGCGTCAGGCGTCCTTCTGCTGTGTGATGGCGCTATGTCTGCCGGGCGATAAGACGCGTCTGTTCGAAGGCCGGATTGAGGGTGTTATCCAACAGCATCCACGTGGTAATGACGGATTTGGCTATGACCCGTTGTTCCGATTGCCCGAGTTCGACTGCACCATGGCTGAGCTGTCTCTTGATACAAAAAATGACATTAGTCACCGCGGTCAGGCGCTCCGTCAAGTTGTCACTTTTCTCTCCTTGAATTAATCCAAATCACGCAATCGTGCCGGGAAATTATATTTTCTGGTTTCTTAGTAAAATTTACTTTATTTTTTTTTCAAACAGTGTTTAGTATACGTCTATCTTGTATACAGTATGCACCATTTTATTCAGCGGATCAGGAGAGATGGTTTTTTAGCTGGTCCGCAGTCATTTTGACAAGGGATGTGATTATGTGTTTATCAAGTAGTTGGCGGGGACCTCCTCGTTAGGTTGGTAACGTTTTTTGTTTACCTCCCTGACGTACCGGCCTTGAGTCGGTCGTGAGTAGGTCATTTCGGGTTTTTATTCATCACAATACATTGGAGTAAGGGATCAAAATCATGCAACTTACGCAAAGTTCTGTGGGCAGAAAGATCATCATGGCCGTTACCGGCTTCGTGTTGGTCGCGTTTGTTTGTGTGCACCTTCTGGGCAATTCGTCCGTGTTTGTCGGTGCAGATGCAATCAACGCTTATGCGCAGAAGCTTCATAGCCTCGGACCATTCGTCTGGGTCTTCCGGCTTGTTATGCTGGCGGCTTTTGCAATTCACATCTTCTTTGGGATTCAGCTGACCCTTGAAAACAAGGCGGC
>JAQYVY010000077.1 GCA_030145195.1 Desulfuromonadales bacterium
AACCCTGGGAAACAACCAGACTGGCAGCTTCGTGTTTAAACTCTATTGAAAATGATCGTCTGTCTCTTTTCATCAGTGAACACCTCTCTTTGGATGGTAATATACCACCTAAGTTGGTGTCCGGTTTCATTGAACCACTACAAATCGGTGCTGGGGCCTTTTAGGTTTTTACGGTTTTCTCCCAGTCCTCTCCCAGTTTTTCTTTTTAGCGCCCATGTCGCAAGCGGTAATGATCAATCCCGCCCCTACACCACTCACAGCCCATTCACGCCACGCAAACAAGCCAAGACAGTCTTCGCCAAGGAGAGAAAGCCTTTCTTAAATGTCAGGGTCAGCAAGAATTTTGCATTTCGATCAATTTCCTGCTCACCAAACAATGCAGGGGGATTAACAGTAACTTCACCCGTTAAACGGTGGCCGTCAAGTTTCTTGCCCCTTTCTCCCGTTTCCACTAGAATATCCAAAATTTCAATCGATATAGACTTTATAAATTATTCCATGTCTGTTGTCTGGTCCTCGGGGGGATTGTCATGCGTCGCCTGTATATCCTGTGCTTACTTCTGGTCCTACTCCCATTATTCTGGCCTGTTGTTGGATGGACCGATTTCATCCCCGGTTTTGAGCTGCATCCGCAAGCATCTCCATCGGCTACTGGCGGCTCTGTTGCTGGTTCCACCTACACAGACCCAACCACAGGGATGGAGTTTGTGCTGGTGAAGGGCGGCTGCTACCAGATGGGGTCGAATGACGGTAGTGCGGATGAACAGCCCGTGCATGAGGTTTGTGTGGATGATTTGTATATCGGCAAGTATGAAGTAACACAAGCGCAGTACCAGAAGATTGTCGGCAGTAATCCTTCCTATTTAAAAGGGGATGAGCACCCGGTAGAGAAAGTCCTTTGGAATGATGTGCAAGATTTTATTGGCAAACTAAACAGCACATCCGGCCAGAACTACCGGTTGCCGACCGAAGCAGAGTGGGAATACGCGGCACGCAGCGGTGGCAAGAATGAACAGTGGGCTGGTACCAGTAGTGAAAGTTCGTTGGGCGATTATGCTTGGTACGGAAAGAATAGTGGCAGTGGTTGTAAAACCCACCCGGTTGGGCAGAAGCAGCCGAACGGTTTGGGGCTATACGATATGAGCGGCAACGTGGCGGAGTGGTGTTCAGACTGGTATGGCGCTGATTACTATGGGAAAAGCCCGAGGAGTAATCCTCCGGGGCCAAGTACGGGAACGTCCCGCGTCAACCGTGGCGGCCATATGCACACTAAGACGCTGGATGTGCGCTCGGCCAATCGCTTCCAATATCGGTCGTATAGTCCTATCTGCGGCTTCATGGGCTTCCGGGTTGCTTTCTCTGCGAGGTAGCGGAGCTTATTTTTTGCGAATAGCACTCCTCTGGATTTATGTAACGCTATTTTCTTAAATGTAACCACTGCCGAGACGAAAACGGGCGTGTTATTGATAGCGTAATTTAACACGACAAAATGATGGCCACCTGGATCAACTCTGGGTGGCCATAGCTTTGCGTTCATGCCGTCTCAGACTATGAGGTTTTCATGGTATAATGTTACCGTTGTTAAAAAATGGTGAGAAGATGAGAGTTATATTTAAGTCATTCATACTTCCCATCAAGGACTCTGAAGGAGCCTCTGCGGTGGAGTATGCCATTTTAATTGCCCTGATTTCTGCTGTTATTATAGCTACTGTAAGTTTTCTTGGGACAAACACACGCGAAGCCTTTAATGTTATCGCTTCTGAGTTTTCTAACATAGTTCCGACTGAAGATGACGAAAACAAGTGTGGTGATAAAGATTCTGAAGACGATCAAGATTGTGGAAAAGGTAATGATTGATTCTTATTTGTCGTAAAAGTTACCCCCTCCCTGCTTTTACAGGTCGGGGTTTTCCTATAAGTATTACTGCAACTCGGTTCTCCGATCATCTTAAGATTTATAGGACAGTTAATCCCCACAGGCTGCCATAAAGAATTGGGTTCAGGCTTGCAAACTTAGACAAACTTCTCCTCAATTGCCCCATCCTCCCCGAAACAGCGGAATCCTTTTCAGCCTTCTCTCTCAAACGCCAAACCGCTGAGCTCACTGACGACACCTCTCGGCCAAGCCACTGACTCAGCTCCTGCAATGTGCCATCACTCAACTCCAACACGGCCCAGGCGATTAAGGCTCTTCTCTCCGGAAGCTGAACTCCCTGGCCGTATTGATGACGAGAGCAAGAGCTGGTCGTTGCAATGGTTCCTGCTCAGCCTGAATCAAAGTCTGAGCCACATACGCATCATCGCCATAAACACGACTGTCATAACCACTCTTACCGTGAAACTCTTTTCGATAACCTTCGTCTATTTGATCCGCAACCAATTCACCAAAAAGTTGCTTGGCCCGGTCGGCTTGAGGCGATAGCTGCGACAGGACCGTTTCGACGCTCAGCCATGGGATAGATTCTTTGGCGAGGTACGTCTGATGACTACTCCATGGAGAATCCTCTGCCAACGCAACCATGCCTGCTCGTACCGGGTTCAAGTGCAGTTATGCCGTCAATTGCAAGAGGTAGCTATCCAGATCGATCACAATCGCCTTGTAACGTCTCTGCAAGAGATGTCCAACGCACTTCTTCCCCCAGTTGACCCAGCGGGTATAACGAAAGGAAAGGTTTTGCATGATGCACGAAAGCGGTACCGTGCCGACTTGTATGGCGAGATGGATAGGGTTGTCCATCAGGCAGAAGGCATGGATACGGCAATGGCAACGTTCAGTGCATTGCTGGAGGAGAAGATAAAAACGATAACGGTCGTCATCGTCATAATAAGGTGTCTACGCCACAATGGCCACACAGCATGACATGATAAAAAGCGCCGGGATAGTGGCTGCGAGGTTTACGAGCCATGGCTATAAGCTAGTATAGGTTTGCAACTTTGCAAGCCTGACCACATTTATTAACAGTGGGTATCCTGTCGGTCATTTCTGAGCTTAAAAGGTTGAAGACTAAAACACTTAACACCCTGTTTTACATAGTAAAGTTTCTTGACCTACTTGCTTGTTTCACTCCTCGATATATCCTTAAATTGAGCCGAATTGATTTTACAAAAGGAGCTTCTCGTACGAAAAAAAATTTGGCAGAGATATCATCGATCATGGCCATGAGAGGGGCAATCTTCCGACTCTCAACGAGCTTAAGGAGGCTAAAGATGAAAAAGGATTATCCGGATTATTACAAGCATGTCCAAGAGATCATGACCAAGTTAGGAAAAGCACTTCCAGGGCCCATGACTGGATTTGCACAAATGCATCAGGCCGTCGTAGAAAAAGGCGCGTTGAGCACAAAGACGAAAGAACTGATTGCCTTGGCTATTGCTATCACTGTCCGCTGCGATGGTTGCATCGCCTTTCACGTTCATGATGCCATAAATACTGGTGCTAACAGGCAGGAGATTGAAGAAGCTATTGGCGTTGCGATTCTGATGGGTGGAGGGCCTGCGGTTGTTTACGGAGCAGAAGCATTGGAAGCTTTACACCAATTCGAGTTAAGCGCGCATTGAGACCAGAGACCTTAGCTTTGTGTCACTCCGTCAACCGCATTGAGAATTAACGAGTCATTCTGTTTAGCCCTTGGGAGGACGGGTCAATTCTAGAAAAGAAGAATCATGCAAAGTCATCAAATTATCAACAAGCTTGAGCAAGGGAAACAGAATGGGAAAGAGTTTGTCAAGTGGTGGCGCAAGGAGAATGATTTCGTTGATTTTGAGTTGATTGACCGTTACGTAACAACGATCGACACGAAAGACAAAATCGAAGACTTTGAACTGCTTGAGAAAGATGAGATGTGGGAACTACTTAAGCAAAGGGGTAAAAGCCATCCTTAACATCCAGAGAATCAGGCTCAAGCCGACAACCAGAGTCACAATGAAAAATATCAACGGAGAGTACTCAGGCACGACCTTCAGCATCTCTGGAGAGAAATACTCTTCCAGATAGCCCCGGCGAACAAAATCACGCATGAAAACCATCAGGTAAACCAGACCAGCCAAAAGCGTGGCCGCGAGATAGACCTTTTGCTTGAATGCGGCGAAAAGAGTTATGGCAATCAAAAGCAACGCCACCACAAAGCAGAGTGTTGCCAAACCATTTCTGCCCATGAACAGCAACATCTGCGCTTTGGGCAAGGCCAGCAAAAACCAGGTGCCGATAGCAATCTGCACGACGGTCAAGGTCAGGAACAACTTCATGCCGATTGCTGACGCGTAAGCTCCGAGCGAAGCATCCTTCCGAGCCAGAAATCGGCCGTAGAGAGCCACAAAAAGGCCTCCAGCCGCAGTGCCACCGACCATGAAATGGAGATATCGCGGCCAGAGAGTTACATCCTGGGTGTTAAGCAGTGTTCCGCTTGCATTGCTCAAGTAAGCGCCCCAGGCTTCCGGGTGCAGCATCAGAGTCATGTTGTTGCTCAGCAGAAAACCAATCCCCAGAAAGCAGAGTAAAGCAAAAGAAAGGACCCAAACACCGTTGCGACCCAAAGTGATAAATTTAAAGTCGTACCAGTAGGTCGCATAGTAGGCGACAATCAGGGTTGGAATAATCATGATCCAGAAGAGGCCCATAAGAATTGAGCTTACATAAATATGCTGTCCATAGAGGACCTGCAAAAAGAGAAATGGCGCGACGCCAAAATTAACGGCTAAAGCAATGAGAAGAGGGATCACCTTGGCGAGTTCGTAAGCAAGGGCTTTGGATTTCTGGCTAGCTTGCAGATGGGCCGCAATGGCAAGGACGGATGACCCGAGCAGTGCATTCATAAAGAGCAGATGCAGGGGAAAGGTCAGCAGTAAAAAAAACTGAAAGTATCCCCAGGATGTCGGAATGCTGTCTGGAGCAGGAAGCATAGATAACATCATTTTCCTCCTGTCTGTTCGGCCGAGAGCCAGGCTGCCATTGCCAACCTTTCCTGATCGTTCAGTGAGAGCCCGGCCATCATCGGATTCAGCAGACCAAGCTTTGCCAGAGACGCGGAGACAGCCGATTCTGTTTGTCCTGCGGCCCAGGCCACGATGATGTCTTTGCCGTGGCAGCCAACGCAGTTTTGATCATAAACCGACTTGCCGTCGATGACGGGCGATGACGGTGGCGTCACAACAGACTTCAAGTAACCGGCGAGGAGCTGTTTTTCTTGAAGTGTTCCAGAAAAGTCGGTCATCATCTCATTTAACTCACTAAGAGATTCGAGGCCGGCAATGATTTCCACCAAGGTCAGTTCCGCAGCCCAGTCCTGAATAATATCAATGCCATGGCAACCAACACAGTTGTCGTTGTAAAGCTTCTGCCCCATGTCAGTTGACGCGGTAATCAGGGCAGGGTCGACCTCTTTGTCGTGCAAGTCGCCAACGAGATATGCCGCAAGAGCCATCGCCTCCAGCTTATTCCCCAGGAAGGGCGGCATATATGGGCGTTTATGGATGACGTTGAGCAAGTACCCGGTCATCGCTGGGAAATCCATAGACGCTGTTTTGGGTAAGATGTCATTGTTGATGCCGCCAATTGTATGGCAGGCATAACATTGAAATTTGAAGATTTCGGCTCCTGCCAGAGTCAGGTTTTGATTGGTCGCCTCGTGAATGGAAGCCCACTTGGCCGGGGCAAGAAAACTCTGTCCCTGTAGCGCATCAGCCTGAGCAATGGTCACTCCGTTCGAATACATGATCTGATTCAATACGTAAGGACGGCGCGCCGCCTCACGCGTCCATTCGAAGGAACCAAGCAGTATGAATGCTGGAATCATGGTCAGAACGGCAATCAGCTTGTTATTGAGGGCCGGACGAACCACGGTCAACAGTAGCACCAGAACAAAAGTGATGATCAGAGCATAGAGGCCATACTGCCCTGCGATTTGAATGGTAGGAGACTGACCCTCTACCAACATACGCGCCGGTTCGGGTAAAACCGAAAGGTACCAGTAGCCACACGGCAGCATGAGCAGCAGAGAGATTAAGGCCCATTTGCCGCTGTAGCGGGTCATGTTCGCTTTCAGACGTGGATCTTTGAGGAAAGCACTGGTCAGAAACGCATACAGGCCGGCCAACATGAAAGAGAAAAAGCTGCGGAAAAACAATGACGGCCAAAAAGATGGGTTGAAAAATCCTATCCAAAAACCTTGACTATCGACCCATGCTCCCGGGGTCAGCATAAAGTCGATGATGCCATTGATAAGGAACAGACTTAGCCAGGCCGCAGCAAAATAAATCCAGCCGATCATCTGATGGGTCCGATTGTCCATCTTGCCAAAGGTGTAAAAATATATAATCAGGGCGACTATCTCAACCAGGAACCAGACCCATTCGGACGCCCAGCCATAGACAAAGGTATGTATCAGCATCGATGTTGCAGCCGGTTGAACCAAAGAGATGATGAACCATATTCCTACCCCGGTAATGCCACCGAACACCATGGTCACCAGCATAAAGAACTTGGCGTGACCCTTGGTGAAGGCAAGAATCCCCGCATCATTCTCCTTTAAGCCTTTCCGCTCTGTCAGGACCAGATAAAGGCCGCCTCCGACTGCGAAATGGGAGATAAACACATGGACAACTGCAATCACAGCAATAAGAATACCGCCACCGGTTTCGGGGAGATACCAGACCGGGTAGTTCACATTATTTCTCCTTATGAAGCAGCCCCTCACCAAGATTTAATTCTTTTAATTATACCTCATGTTTAAACTCACAAAGTGGTACATGATTGTTTTTCATAGGGACTCATCATTCTGTGGACTTAGGGGACGGCCATAAAATTATGCGTTTCCAGACGAGGTGCTAATATCCATCTCGACGGACAAGGTCTCACCCCATTGTACCGCCCGACTTACAGCAGGCTGGGTTAGACCGATTCTTTTTCCGACGTCGCTTGCTGTCATCCCCAACAGACGAACCGACTAGAAACATAACAGACCCCGCGCGTTGACACGCAACGGTTGCTTGCTTGGCTTTAACAACTCTTCCATTGTCGCAACCCGTCGGGCAGCAGGGGGTTGAGTCCTTTTGTTTTGGGCGTTGGGAGCCCTTGATTTGAGGTGACGGTTTGATGGTATAATGTCATTCATCTGAGTCTCCTAAAGTTTTGATGGTAACAGGGCTGTGCGTCGTTTCGAACCAAGAGACTCTGAAGCCAGTAGCACCAAACCAGGAAGCCGCCTATGAATACCTTCTTCTACCTGAAACTCTACCTGTTGACGATCCCGGTCTTTTTTGCCATTGACCTGCTCTGGCTGGGCGTGGTTGCCAAGGGCCTTTACCAGAAGAATCTCGGCCACCTGCTCAGCCCCGAGGTGAACTGGCCTGCAGCTTTTGCTTTCTACTTTATCTACATCGTGGGGATCCTTCTCTTTGCGGTCAGGCCGGCGTTGATCGAGCAGTCTTTGCTTAAAGCTGTGCTCTGGGGAGCACTGTTCGGGTTCTTTACCTATGCGACCTATGATCTGACCAATCTGGCCACGCTCAAAGACTGGCCGCTCAAGATCGTTTTTATCGACATTGCCTGGGGTGTTGTTCTCTGCAGCCTGGTCGCATCCATCAGCTACCAGATCGGTCGCTGGCTCAACTGAGTCTTAATTGTTCCGGCCCAAGAAATAACGCCCCTCTTCTTTATCAAAACCATCACTCAACCGACAGAGCAGCGGTGTGACAAGAGCCCAAACAATGGCTAATGTCACCACCGTGAGGATCGGGCTGTTGCCGAAAGAAGCCGCGCCGAGCCTGATCCCAGCCCAATACGCGAGTGGTCCGCCAACCAGTCCGAAGATTGCCGCGAGGAAGTAGCGCCCTGACAGCCAGTGCAAAGCGTAGTGGAAGAGTGTCGCGAACTGCGCCCAGATAACAAACACCCAGAGCGGCAGCCAGAACGGCCACGCAGGATCGCGCGTGAAGGTGAACAAGCCGA
>JAQYVY010000001.1 GCA_030145195.1 Desulfuromonadales bacterium
CTGGGCAGGGTCGAACAGCCCGGTGCCGAGAACCCGCTCCGCAAAGAGCAGGGCGACGGTGATGCCGATGACCGGGGTGGCGAGGATCTGAATCCAGGCGGTGGCGTAGAGCGACCAGGTGAAGAGCGGGATGCGCATCCAGGTTATGCCGTCGGCCCGCAGTCGATGAATGGTGGTCACAAAGTTGAGCCCGGTCAAGATCGAGGAAAAGCCGAGGATAAAGACGGCCACAGCCGCTAACGAAACGTTGGTGCTGGTCTGGGCCGAGAATGGTACGTAGAAAGTCCAGCCGGTGTCCGGTGGCCCGCCGCCGGTGAAGAGCGCGGTTACGGCCAGTGCGGCGCCGCTGATATAAAGCCACCAGGAGAACAGGTTCAGTTTCGGGAAGGCGACATCGCGTGCGCCGATCTGGATGGGCATCACCAGATTGCCAAACGCCGCCGGGATACCGGGGATGATAAAGAGGAAAATCATGATCACGCCGTGTAAGGTGAAGGCGGCGTTGTAAGTCTGGGCACCCATAATGGTTTCGCCCGGGGCAAACAGCTCCAGACGGATCAGCAGGCCGAGCAGCGAGCCGACACAGAAGAAGCTGATGATGCACCAGAAGTAGAGTAAGCCGATGCGTTTGTGGTCAGTGGAGAAGATCCAGCCGAAGATGCCGGGATAGTTGGCTTCGCCCAAAAAGCCGCGGTCGCTGGTAGCCGTGGCAGTCTCGTAACTCATAGTTTCTTGTCCTTTTTGGGCTTTTTGCCGCCGAACATCAGGAAGGCGGCGAAAATAAACAGGGTCGCCAGAATAGCTGTGGCTGAGACCCGCAAAATATTGAAGACATAGGTCTTTTGTTCCGGGTCGAAGCTGAAACAGAACTGCACCACCTTGCGGATGGTGGTGCCGACCCGACCATCTTTGGCTTCGTAAAGAGCCAGAGTCAGATCTTTGGGGAGCACATGGGTGCCGTGCAAATAACGTATGATCTGGCCGTCCTTGGACACAACAAAGAAGGCGACTGGGTGCAGGTAGTCAGCACCGACTTTCTGGAAGTGGAACCCCGCGGCATTGGTGAGACTCAGGATCTGGTCGAGTTCGCCGGTGAGGAAGCGCCAGGCTCCTTGTGGGTAGCCCTCGGTCATTGCGGCGTAGTAGGTGTTTCGGCTGCGTTTGGCCAGCTCCGGCTGTTCAGTTTCGTCGAAACTGATGGAAATGACCTGGTAATCTTCACCGCCCTTGAGTTTGAGTTGTGGCAGCACTCGGGCAAGATCGCCTTGAAGGAAATGGCAGACATTGGGACAGCGATAGTAGATTGGGGCAATCACCGTTGGCTTGGTCACCAGATCGGCAAGACGGATCGGCTGTCCGTTCTCATCGCGGAAGGTTAGATCGAGAGGCAGATAGCTGCCGAGTTGCTCATTGAGAGCGACTGCATCAGGAGGCACCGCGTCCGGTGACGGGTGAACATGCTGGGGTTCCGCTGGCTTCTGCTCGCTGGTGGCCATAACATGATCTGGGTCGTGCTGGTGGTGCTTGGGCATCTCTGCCGCGCTTGGGCGACAGAACAGGAGCATCCCGCACATCAGGCCGAACCACAGCGTGGGGCGAACAAAAACATTGATCCATTGTTTTATCATTGCGGATGTTCTCATTGTCCCTCCGAAGGAACTTGAAGAAATGCTCGTCTCGCTAATGATAACAACGATATAGCGATTTGCAATGGTTTTGTTAAATCGGTCGTCTTGCGATTTTGAGTCGATTGCGCGGGGTTCGGTCTTCTGTTAGCATTAGCACGAATCCGTGAGTCACTAACTGATCCAGGTTTGAGCGCGTCATAGGAGATAACGATGGATGATTTATCAGATCGCATCATGGAGTTGGAAATTCGTTACGCTCATCAGCTAAAGCTGGTTGATGAGCTCAATGAAGAGTTGACGATCGCCAACCGGCGAATCGATCGACTTGAGCGGGAGGTCACGAAACTGCACGATTCGATGAAGAGTATGGAACCTGACTTCACCGAATCTCCGGATGAATAATCATGTTTGCTGATTTAAAAAGAATTCTTCCCGAAACCTGCGTGCTGATTGCCCTCGGTTGTCTGTTTGGTTTAACCATTAACCATCAATTGGTACTGGATGCTTTCTCTGGAAGGCTGACCGCGCAGCCGTCGGCTATCGCGGAAGAATCGGGGTTGGCAGCTTTGCCGATGCCGGCGATGCTTGACGAGGTGCGTCAGTTGGTTGCTTCTGGCGGGATTGTGGTTGATGCCAGGAGTCCTGATCTCTACACTCTTGGCCACATTTCAGGAGCGGTCTCATTGCCGATGGCCGAGATTGAGGTGAGCCTTCCAGACTTTGTGCAACAGGTTGCCAAAGAGCGGACCATTGTGACTTATTGCAGTGGCTTTGGTTGTCCCGATTCCTTTGATCTCGGAGTCCTCCTGCTCGAAGCGGGTTATCGCGATGTCCGTGTTTTCGAGGGAGGCTTCCCTGAATGGCGTGATGCCGGGCTGCCGGTTGGGGGGGGCGAACAGTGAAACGCTTGGAAGTGTGGCTCTATCATCTCTGTCGCTTGATTCTGGCGGCAGTGTTTATTTATGCTGGATCGGTCAAGATGAACGATGTGGTTGCTTTTGCCGGTCACGTTGCGGCCTATCAGTTGCTGCCCTATTCCTCTAATTATCTGGTGGCGGTAACTCTGCCCTATGTTGAGTTTTTGGTGGGGATGCTGTTGTTGCTTAATTCCAGAGTGCGCCCGGCGCTACTCACGATCGGCGGCATGACTCTGGTTTTTATGTTGGCACTGGTTTTGGTCTTGTTGCGTGATCTGAATATCGATTGCGGTTGTTTCGATCCCGGTGGCGGGCAGGGCGTAAGTGCCTGGGGGGCCCTGCTGCGTGATGTCGGTTTGATGGTTTTGGTTGTGCTCTGCTGGTGGCTTAGAACCCGGACTTCGGACGGAGAAAGTGCTGAGCGATGAGCGATGAGCAATTTGTAGTGACCAGCACCTGGCAGGCGCAACTCTCTGCCAGTCTGACCTGCCCGGAACAGCTGGCCGAGCTTTTTGGTGTTGATTCCGCGCCGCTTCGGCTTGTGGCCGCTCGTTATCCCCTACGCATCACGCCACACACTCTTTCGCTGATTGAAAAACCCGGCGATCCGATCTGGAAACAGTGTGTACCGGAGTTGCCGGAACTGGTCGTCGATGGCCTGCCGGAAGACTCTCTGAACGAAGCAAACTTTTCACCGGTTCCGGCAGTGGTGCATCGCTACCCCGATCGCGCCTTGCTGCTTGTGGCCGGGCAGTGTGCCGGCTATTGCCGCTTCTGCACCCGCAAGAACCGGATCGGCACCTCGGCGCTGGCGTTTTCGCCGGTGCAGCTTGCGGAAGGGATCGCTTACATCCAGGCCACCTCGAGTATTCGCGATGTGATTTTGACCGGCGGTGACCCGTTGCTGCTTGAAGATGAACTGCTGGAAGACCTTCTGCAGCAACTGCATAATATCCCCCACGTCGAAATTATCCGCATCGGTAGCCGTGTGCCGGTGACGCTGCCGAAGCGGATCACTCCAGCTCTTTGCCGGTTGCTATCCCGGTTCCATCCACTCTACCTCAACACTCATTTCAATCACCCTCGCGAGTTGACTCCAGAGTCTGCAATCGCCTGTGCACGCTTGGCCGATGCGGGGATTCCGGTTGGTAATCAGACCGTTCTGCTGCGTGGGGTTAACGACGATGCCAGGGTGATGTCCGAGCTTTGCCGGGGCCTGTTGCGGATGCGGGTTCGGCCCTACTATTTGCACCACTTGGACCAGGCCCAGGGAACCGCTCACTTCCGAGTTCCGGTTGAACAGGGTTTGGCGATTGTTGCCGCTATGCGTGGCCAGGTTTCAGGGTTGGGGATTCCTCAATATGTGGTCGATCCGCCGGGTGGTGAAGGCAAGGTGCCTCTGTTGCCCGAGAATCTGCTGGAACTGGGAGAGACCGTGAAGGTGCGAACCACACAGGGAAATGTGATCGTTCTGCCGAATCGATACGGGGGATGTTGAGACAAAGGGGGTCGCGTGGGATGGAGTCTTAGACTACGGTCGTTGCCGGATCGTTTAGCGTCGGCCGCTGGCTCGACGGTAGTTCTTTGTGTCGACGTAATGATTATGTGATTTGAGATCCTCTGAGAGGCTGTCGGCCTCTTCCTCAGTGAGTAATCCTTTTTCGACAAAGTGACGGCCGATGCGTTGTTGCATGGAACGCTGGTGGTGCAGCAAGGCCTCGACTTGGTGATGTTTCAGGTACCCCAGCTCAATCGCTTTCTTGCCGAAACGGGATGAATGACCGCGATGCTGAAGAATCATGCGGATCTTATCTTCGGTCAGCCACCCCCATTTCTGGGCGATCATGCCGATCATTGGGCGCTGGCGCCGTTGCCAGACGAGAGCTTCGATCAGGTCTTGATAAGTTACCTGCCCCTTGTAGTAAGAATACATGCCGAATTCGAGAGAAATTGCAGGGACGGCGACGGTGGCTTGCGAACGTGGTGCCGGTTTGGTGCGTTTCCCGGCGGCACGACTCGGACTGTAGGTTGCGGGGTGCGATGAGCGGCGTTGACCGGAACTGATTTTCTTACCGTGATGCCGGTTTGCGAGGAAGTCAGTAAGCAGATCGTAGGCCTGTCGAATCTCCCGAAAACGTTTGGTCTGCTGTTCACGGACCTGGGGCGCGGAATCTGCGTAATAATCGGGATGATGAGCCTTGGCCTGGCTGCGAAAAGCACTTTTTGCGCCGCTGGGCTGGAGATAACTCAGAAAATCATGGGAAAGATTGACTTCTTTGCCGAAGAGAGTTCGGCATGCGGCAAATAAGGCGGTTTCGGAAATTATATGCATAGTCGTCAACGATGTCCCCAGAAGAGTATCCTCTTCTTTTTTATAGCCTGTAGCTGGGGTGGAAAACAAGAGACTTTTCAGGACTTGAGAGCATTTTAACCGGCTAAAGGTCGGTTGGGCAGAAAGCGACGACCTGGTCAATCCGATCGGCGTCGGTCAGAAGCATGATGAGTCGATCAAGTCCAAGGGCGATTCCTGCGGCATCAGGCAAATTGGACAGTTCGGCGAGGAACTTCTCCGGCAGCGGATATGCCGGTTTGCCAGCGGCCGTGCGAGCCGATTCGTCGCTCTCAAAACGGCAGCGTTGCTCCTCTGAATCGGTCAGTTCCGAAAAGGCGTTGGCCAACTCCAGACCGTTGATATAAAGCTCGAAGCGTTCAGCAACCTGGGGGTTCTCTGGTTTCTTGCGTGCCAGAGCGGCAAGCTCAGACGGATACTCTGTCAAAAACAGCGGTTTGTGACAGCCGAGGTTAGGCTCGATCTCGTTCACCAGAATCTCATCAAAACGGTCTGTGGCCAGAGCCTCGTCAAGAGGCATCGAAGCGTAGTCAGCAAAAGCCCCGGCAACCGTCAGTCTGTCCCACGGGGGTGACAAGTCAATGCTTTTGCCTTGCCAGAGTATTTTACCTTCTGGCACCAAGGCCGCCAGTAACGCTTCGCACTCGTCCATTAGCGCGGTGTAGTCGACCCCGCATCGGTACCACTCCAGCATTGAAAATTCGGGAAGGTGACGACTGCCTTGCTCGCCCTCACGCCAAACCCGGCAAAGTTGGAACAATCGCTTATAGCCCGCGGCCAGCAGTCGTTTCATGGCCAGTTCGGGAGAGGTGTGCAGAACCCAGTCGCCGCTCGGTACGGCGTCGATGTGCAATTCGGGGGCGTTGGCAGGAATTCGGTGAGGGGTTTCAACCTCAAGATAACTGCGCGCAGTGAAAAAAGCCCGGACCTGTTGCAGGATCCGGGCTCTTGTTTCCAGGGTTTGTCGTTTTCGGGCCAGGGCCCAGTTCGGTTCGTTCATAAAAACAGACTATAAAATCAGGGCGTGAAACTATTCTTTGACGCGGGTTACGTATTCGCCGGTCCGGGTGTCGATCTGGATCAAAACCCCTTCATCGACAAAGGACGGTACCTGCAGGGTGTAGCCGGACTCGACTGTCGCCGGTTTGTTGTTGCCGGCAGCCGTGTCACCTTTGACCCAGGGGTCGGATTGGCTGACGCGTAGATTGACGAAGATAGGCAGGGTTACGCCGATGCCGCGTTCGCCGTGCAGTAGGACCTTAACTTCCATGTTGTCGACCAGAAAGAACTTGTCGTCACCAAGGACTTCTTCGCTGATTGAGGTTTGCTCATAGGTTTTCTGATCCATGAACACGTAGCCGGTTTCGTCCTTGTAGAGGTACTGCATGTCGCGTTCTTCCAGACTGGCTGGTTCGAAGCTTTCGCCGGAGCGATAGGTGCGGTCAAAGAGTGAGCCGGTGATCATGTTGCGCAGTTTGCACTTATAAAGCGCCTGACCTTTGCCGGGCTTGGTGAAATCAAATTGGACGATGACATGAGGCTCATTGTCGATCATCAGCTTGATACCTTTTTTTAGATCTGAACAGCTATACATAAAAAATTCCTTAAAAGAGTGGATTCGCGCGATTTGTAGCTCTTTTTTATACACAAAAGGGCGACCCGTGTCATGTTTTTTGTTCTGAGCCCGGAACTGTCAGTGGCAGGGCTTAAGACAAAAGCCTCGAAGTTTTCGGGCGTTTTTTTAGAGAACTATTTAAGAATCCATAACCATATGAAAAGCTTGTGGGAGATTAGGATGAATCCTCTTCACCTCGGATCAACCTTATACGACGTCTCGGCTATCAGATAATTGAAAAGCTTAAGACCGTCAAAGTGTTTCGAGTGTGGACCCACTACAGAGTCGATGAGCTTAATGATTTGTAAATGTTTGGTAGTTATTAGGCGCGTTTAGTTGTGGACAAATTTGAGGACCACAGCGCAACTCGGGAAAATGATAAATCTCAGAAAACGTTCTTCTCTATCTTAAGGATGTCAGAATACTGTGGAGGTGGAAATAAAAAGCCGGGCAACATTTTATGCCCGACTTTTGCATCCTAACGTATAAGCAACTCAATCAGGCTTCTGCTGATTCCCCCTCAGCTTCAGGCGCTTATCAATAACCGGCACCTTGATTGTTGGTGTCAGGCTCAAGATGCCCAAGGTGCGAGAGACTTCGACCCCGAACAGCTTTCTGCCGTGCGCGAAGGTCACATACTGTTGGCTGCTTACCGAGTTGATTTCTTCCCTGGCAGCCTCCTTAATACATCTCAAAGTCGTTATCCAGAGAGTCCTCCTTACCTCTTGCTTTATAATCTTCATTGAACCGATCAGCATTCAGCTTAATGCCCGATTCCGCAATCTGAGCGAGCTTCGATTTGTCCTCCGAAAAGCCTCGATTAGACTGGTCCGGGGAGTAACCTGAACGGCTGTGGCTTCGCCCACTCTCATTCACGACAAAGAAGGAGATCATTTCAGCCAATTGCTCCGATTGACTCGATAACTCCTCAGCGGTCGAGGCCATCTCTTCAGAAGATGAAGCGTTCTGCTGAATGATTGAATCTAGTTGTTGGATGCTCTGGCTGATCTGGTCAGCACCCGCATCCTGCTCCCGGCTTGATGCTGCAATCTCTTGCACCAACTCTGCGGTCTTCTGGATGTTGGGTACCAAAGCATCCAGTATGGTGCCAGCCTTCTCGGCAACTTCAACACTACTGGTCGAGAGTTCGTTGATTTCGCCCGCAGCCTTCTGGCTACGTTCCGCCAGTTTGCGCACTTCAGAGGCAACCACAGCAAATCCTTTGCCTTGCTCGCCAGCACGAGCCGCCTCAATCGCTGCATTCAGAGCCAGTAGGTTGGTCTGACGTGCGATCTCCTCGATAATGTTGATCTTGACGGCAATCTCTTTCATGGCCGTGACCGTTTGATTGACTGCGTCACCACCTTCTTGGGCATCAGTGGCTGCCTTAATGGCAATTTTTTCGGTCTGCATGGCGTTGTCAGCGTTCTGCCGGATATTGGCTGTCATTTGTTCGATACTCGATGAGGCTTCTTCTGCGGCAGCGGCCTGCTCCGACGCTCCCTGTGACAATTCTTCAGAAGTGGAACTCATCGCCTGTGATCCAGTGGAAACATTCTCTGACGCATTGTGAATATCGCGAACCATTGACCCCAAGTCAGCTATAACTTTTTTTAGAGAATTTCTAAGGGCATCTTTGTCACTTCGCGATTGAACTTTAGTTGTCAAATCTCCACCAGCCAGTGCTTCCAGGCTATCAATAACTTCTGTTTTTAGACTGTCAGCGAAGCGGTCCATCGTATCGCCAAGCTGGCCAATTTCATCTCCTCGTCCCAGATTAAGGCGCTGATCAATCTGTCCTTCCTCTATTTCCAGAATCATGCCTACTGTTTTGCGGAGTGGCACGAGAATGCCGCGAGCAATAATGAACGCCAGAATAATACCTAATGGTACGGCGATTGCACAGAAAGCCAAGACACCAACGAGGGTCTGATTACTTTCTGCAAGCATAACATCATCAGTCATAATGCCTTGGTTTGTTATATCGACAACCTGTTTAAACAGGTCTTGGACTTCCCCCAGATTCGTGATCGTATCTGACGCAAAGATTGCCTTCGCCTGATTCATGCCGCCGATTAATTCTTCGCCGCGTCTCTTTAGCTCAGCCAGGGTTGCCTGTGTTTTCTCCAGGGCGGGTAATGTTTCTTTTTCAAAAACCTGATAAGCCACCTCATGTTCAAGACGATTGTTGTTAATCTTCTTGGCGGATTCATGTAGCTGCCTGTGGGGTTCCTTGATCTGGTCGAGAAGCATTGCCAGCTTTGGGTCAGACTCGGCAACGGTTTTACCCGTAGCCCCATATAGAAACTCGCCCAAACCGCATTTGTGATCATCGAGCTGCACATCAATCTGATCCAGATCTTCTGCAAAGAAAGCTAATACCTGATTGATCCAAGCCAGATGATCAGCTTCTTTCTCTGCCAGGAACTTTGGCAAGCTTAAATCCGCCTGACGAAAAACCTTTTGAATTTCTATCGCAGATTCATGCAACTTACGATGTGGTTCCTCAAGTTGGCTTAATATATCACTGAGTTGCGGTAACAGCAGTTCTGCTCCGGTGCGCCCTTCTCCATAAAACCATTTTCCGAACCCGCACTTGTGAGGATCTGTCTCTATGTCCAGTTTGGTGATATTGTCATCTGTAAGAAGTGAATTCAGCGCAATTGACCATTTCAAATGGTCGACTTCACGCTGGACGATCTCTCCACGAAGTTTGTTGCCATCAATAACTTCTTCGGCATTCCCAACAATTCCTTTAATGCCAAAAACTGACCAACCTCCAGTAACTAACAACAGAACCAGAATTGCGCCAAAACCGATTGTGAATTTTGTCGACAATTTATAATCTTTCCAAGCCATCGCTGCCTCCAGTTTTTCCCCTCTGTTTACAATATAAAGCATGGCCTCTTGTGCCACGCATTTTGTGTCTTGGGATAAAGCGTTGGGTGAATAAAAAAATCAGGTAATGGGGCAAATCATTCGTAAAACTGACAAAAGGTGCGAGGGCTGAAAAGGTTTGGTAACCCATCCTGAGGCTCCTGCGGTTTTGCCTTCTTGTTTCTTCTCAGGCTGTGATTCCGTGGTCAACATGATGATAGGCATAAACCGGTTTCCGGCAATATTTCTTACGTGTTTGATCAGACCCACGCCATCGATTTTCGGCATATTCAGGTCAGTGACAAGAACATCGACTGGTTGCGTTGCCAATTTATGAATCGCATCTTCGCCATCGATTGCTTCAACAACTTCATATCCAGCAGCTGTGAGCGTAGTGCTTAAGACCTGTCTAACAGTAGCAGAGTCATCAACTGTCATGATTCGTTTCATGTTTTTTCCTTGATATCCCGAGCGTTGGTCGTAAAGGTATCGCCTGCCTGACGCCAATACCTCGAAAGAGAATTTTCGATAGATCTCAGGTATTTTTAAACTTACTGAGGCTGTTCTCTAGCAACTCATTGTTTGCGTAAAGGCATTATGGCAGGCTGAAAAGCTATAGGCATTTAGTTAATTCTTTCTAACTTATTAATTACCACCACTAAACCCACACGGTCAACCGGATAATTATTTATTGCATTGTTTGTTTTATGCGGTAGTTCGTGTCGTCGCCAGTTGTTTTGTCCACGGTTTTTACGTTTTTAGATCCGTACTCTTAACCTTAGCTTTCTTAGCTATAGACGCGCTTCCCAGCGCGGAGAGACTGTGCTACATTGCCAACCCGAAAAAGAAATTCATATATTAAGTAAGGGGACCATCGATATGACATCCAACGATTTGAAGCGTGGCCAGGTGATCCTGCTCGACAACGCACCCTGCCTGGTTCTTGAACTCAGCAGCCAGAGCCCATCGGCGCGCGGCGGCAGCACCCTGATCAAGACCAAATACCGTAACTTGCTGACCACTCAGGTGCTGGAAAAGGCCTTCAAAGCCGGTGACCGGGTTGACGCCGCCGATTTTGAAAAGCGCAAAGGGCAGTTCCTCTATGCCGATGGCGATAACGGCATCTTCATGGATTTGGAGAGCTACGAGCAGTATGAGGTCGGTGCGGAGATCTATGATCTGGTCAAAGGTTTTCTGCTTGACGGCGCGGAGGTCGTTATGGGCACGTTCGAAGGCCAGGTAGTCTCCATCGAACCGCCCATGATCGTGGAACTGATTGTCACCGAGACCGATCCGGTCATCAAGAATGCCACCGCCCAGGCCCAGGGTAAGGACGCCCTTCTTGAAACCGGCCTGAAGATTCAGGTGCCTGCTTATCTTGATTCTGGAGAAAAGGTCAAGGTCGATACGCGTGAAGGACGGTTCGTGTCAAGGGCATAACCTCTTAGCTTGTAAAGTGACAGAGGCAAGATAACTCTAGAAGGACGGCTCTCAATCGAGTCGTCCTTTTTTTATGGGGCGTTTTTTCCGTGGCGCAAACCTCGCTACGATCCTTAGTTTTTTGCAGTTATGCAAAAAGCCCTAAAATTGCCCTTGCAGTTTTGCAAAACCATGTTTTAGGTCTGTCTCGATCAATTCGTAAACCCTTACGTTCTGCTACTTTTCTCCTCATGCGCCAAGCCGTCCCGGCACCCGTGTTTTATTAAAGACCTCCTCATTTTTTGTTCTTTTTGCATTTCTGCAAAACAATGCTTTGACAATTCTCCTGGTCGTTTTGCTGCTCATCCTCTCAAGTAGCCGAATTTAAAGAATAAAAAGTTTTTTTCAGTCGATTTTCCAGGTTGGTACATGTGTTGCCATAGATGTAATGCACAACTCATGACGTCGGCGGTTATTTGTACCGCGTCAACATCCATTATGGAAAGGCAACCTGATGCAATCGTCGCGCTCGACTACAGATCGTCTGGAAAAACCAGTCATCGGTGCGATCAAGGTTCGCTGGCCCCTCTCATATCGAGTTCAACAGATACAGCAATATGGTTTGGATAACTCTATACCGATTATCAAGGAGGCAAAAATGAGCAAGCAAAAATCATTATCAAGACGTGGCTGGACGGTCGTACTCGCCGGTACTTGCATCAACCTGGCACTGGGCATCCTTTACACCTGGAGTATCTTCAAGGGTGCGATTGCCGATTCTATCGCCTCGGGTGCCCCTGGCGCTTTTGCCTGGGACAAGGCCTCGATCAACGATCCTTATGCAACCGCTTGCTTGACTTTCTCTGTGGCGATGATTCTTGCGGGTAAGCTGCAAGACAAGTTTGGCCCTCGCATCACCTGTATCCTTGGTGGCTTGATGGTTGGTGCCGGTTTCATCATGATCTCCCAGACCACTAACTACTGGTACTGGATCGTCGGCTTCGGTGTCTTGGCCGGGATGGGGATTGGTTTTGGTTACTCTGCTGCCACGCCTCCGGCACTTAAGTGGTTCCCACCAGCCAAGACCGGCTTGATCGCTGGCATTGTTGTCGCCGGTTTTGGTCTGGCTTCAATTTACATTGCACCGTTGGCTCAGTACCTGCTTGGTGCCTACGGTATCCAGCAGTCGATGCTTTTTTTCGGTGTTGGGTTTGTTGTGGTTACGAGTTTCTTTGGGATGTTTCTTTCTAATCCTCCGGAAGGCTACATTGCCGATCCGAATGCTGCCAAGTCAAAAGTCAAAGCGGTTGTGGTCGAAGACAAGTCTCCTTCGCAAATTCTTAAATCCGCTAAGTTCTATACCCTGTGGACCTGCTTTTTTATTGGTGCCGGTGCCGGACTTATGGTTATCGGCAGCGCCAAAGGTTTGGCCAAGGCAAGCATGGGCGAAATGGCTTTTCTGGTCGTTGCCATCATGTCGGTTGGTAATGCCGCCGGTCGCATCGTGGCCGGGGTCGTTTCCGACAAAATTGGCCGGGCCAACACTCTGGTGATCATGCTGGTTTTCCAGGCGGTGCTGATGTTCTTGGCCATTCCGGTCATTGACGGGACTTACAGTAACCCGCTCGCAATGCCGCTGCTGGTGACCTTTATGGTCTTTAACTATGGCACCAACCTGTCGCTCTTTCCGTCTTATGCTAAGGATCTCTGGGGTGCCAAGCATTTCGGCATGAACTACGGCCTTCTCTTCTCTGCCTGGGGGGTTGGAGCTTTCGTTCTGGTGCGTGCCTCTGAGATGATGCGGGTCAAGACCGGTGGTTTCACCATGTCTTTCGCCGTTGCCGGTGCTCTGCTGGTGGTTGGTGCTATGCTCGCCGGGACCTTGAAGAAGCGCAAGGCCGAAGCTCCGGTTCTCGAAGGGGCCCTGGAAGCAGAGGAAGGCCTGGCTCTTTCGGAAGTGACCAACGATTAACAATTCTCTACCGTTTGCAAACCCTCCTTCAGGTTCAAACGGCCTCGGCCCCGTCAGCAATGACGGGGCCGTTTTTAGTTTGAATCGATAACTTCGAGAAAGGCGGCAAATATTTGAAGCCATGTAATCGTAGAAATGATGAGGCACAGCGGTTGATGCTGGTCCTTGAAGCCAAGGAACTGTCGTGCTCTGTGCTCTCTATGACTCCCTTTCTGAGGATTTGTAAAACTGCATTTGTTTATTAAGGTTATGAAGGGTTATGTCGCTGCCGACTCAACCGTGGTCGTTCTGGCCATGGTTGCTGAGGGTAAAAGTTATCCAGCGGCAGGGGTTCTTTCTCTTCCCGTTTGACATCGCAAAGGCATCACTCATAATTACTGGTAGTTGAGTGGTACAAACAGCTTGTCCTGATCAGCAATAAAGTTTTTCGGTATAGAGAACTTTTATGTGTACAAAAACCTTGTATGACAAACTTTGGGCGCGTCACCAGAGATGGTCGTTGCGGTCGATGGTTGTTTGCCTGATCCAACAGCCCCGGGCTATCATTTGGCTGTGAATCTGGAAAGGCAGCAAGTCACCACCCCCTTTGGTGAAGTGCTTGCGTTTGCGGTTGATCTGTTTCGTAAAAGATGCTTGTTGCAGGGTCTTGATGACATCAGTCTGACTTTGCAGCATGTTGCAGAGATCAGAACATTTGAAGAGCAGCGAAAGCTTGCGGAGCCCTGGCTGTTTAGCCCCTGAGCTTCTCGCCACTAAGACTCAAAGACACCAGGGAGCCGGGATCGAGTCTGGCTACTTAGTGCCTTGCTTTCTTTGTGGCTAACCTTTGTTTGTTTTGATTTTTGTTATAGTTCTATCCTGCATATCCTTGTGAAGATAGTTTCAGGATTTAAAGGTTTTTTTACAGGGATGAACAGGATCTGCCGTATGTTTAAACTTCAAAGAGTACCAAGTTGTTTCTTTCTGTCTTGGTGTCTTTGTGGCTAACCTTTATTCAGCTTATATGCCCGAAATTTAAACGACACTTTAATAGAAGAGGTCACAATGCGAGGAGCGGAACTGGTTTTAAGGGCACTGCTTGACCGGGGTGTGAAATATATCTTTGGCTACACCGGCGGGGCGATCATGCCGGTGTTTGATGAAATGGAAAAGCAGCAGCTCTTTACTTTTGTGATGCCGCGCCATGAGCAGGGGGCGACGTTTATGGCCCAGGGGCTGTCGCGGGCCTCGCTCTCCACCGACACTCCGCAAGTCGGAGTCTGCTTATCAACTTCGGGTCCGGGTGCTATGAATCTGGTGACGGGGGTTGCTGATGCGCATATGGACTCCGTGCCAATGGTCGCGATTACCGGTCAGGTTGCGACCGGGGTGATTGCCACAGATGCCTTTCAGGAGAGCGACGTGGTCGGTGTCATGATGCCGATTTGCAAACAGACCTATATGCCGCTCTCTGCAGAAGAGGTCGAGAAAACCGTTCACGAGGCCTTCTACGTGGCGACGACCGGACGTCCCGGTCCGGTGGTGATTGACATCCCCAAGGATATCCAGTTGCAGCAGACCCGGGAGAGTTACCATTTTGACCCAAAGAAGTTTCGGCCCAAATTGCCGGGGTTTTATTACCACCCCTCGCCTGAGCGGGAAGTCTTGCACCAGGCGATCGAGATGATTAATCGCAGTGAGCGACCGGTGATGTTCTGCGGTCACGGCGTCATCTCAAGCAACGCTGGCGCTATGTTGCAAGAATTTGCGGAAAAGACCAACATCCCGGTGGCGTTCACGCTGCATGGTTTGTCGGCGATGCCTGTCGATCACCCGCTGAGCCTGGGCATGATGGGGATGCACGGCACAGTTGAGGCCAACCGTGCCGTCATGAATGCCGATCTGATTATCAGCTTCGGCATGCGTTTCGATGATCGGGTGACCGGCAAGCTGAATGAATATGCCAAAAACGCCGATGTCATTCATGTCGAGATAGATCCTTCTGAGCTCGATAAGAATGTTGCCACCACGGTCGCCATCAATGCCGATGTCTACCGGACCTTGCACGTCATGTTGAGTGATCCTGAGTTGATCTATAAACCAAGACGGCGCTGGCTGGAAGAAATTGAAGTCAATCGCCAGGAGGTGTTTGCTGAGATTGAAGCCGAGATTGCCGCTGGTGTTGGTGACGATGGCAAGCTGTTGATGAAAACCATTATCCGCCGGCTGTCAGACATTACCGAAGGCAAGGATATTGTGGTTCCGGATGTTGGCCAGCACCAGATGATGTCCGCTCGTTACTACAATTTCCAGACCAATAACAGCTGGTTCACTTCCGGTGGCGCCGGCACCATGGGCTGCTCACTGCCGATGGCGATCGGGGCCAAGCTGGCACGGCCTGATGAGCGGGTCTGGTCGATCAGTGGTGATGGTGGTTTCCAGATGAACATTCAGGAACTGGGCACCATCATGGAGCAGGGCACCGATGTTAAAATTATGATTTTGAATAACGGTTATCTGGGTATGGTGCGCCAATGGCAGACCTTGTTCTTCGATGGCCGTTATGCCGGAACGCCCATGCAAAGCCCGAATTATGAGCATATCGCCAAGGCGTACAATCTGCCTTATCAGAAGGTGACCACGCTGGACCAGGTCGACGCCGCCATTCGCACCGCGGCAGAGCATCAGGGCTCGTACCTGCTTGAATTCATCTGCGATCCTTCCGAAGTTATTTTGCCGATGATTCCGGCTGGCGGCGGCTTTGGGGATATGATCGTGTCGCGGCCGAAGGCCTAGGCAGACTTTAGCCAGCACCAAAAGTAGGCGCCTTCAGGCGAGGCACCAAGACTCAAAGAAAAGCCGGTCAGTTAACTTCGTGTCCTGGCGTCTTGGTGGCAGGTTTGGATTTTTACAAAATCAATGTTTCGGGGATGAAATATGACAGTCAAAAAAATGAAAAGACGGGCCATTTTAGCCTTTGTGCAGGATAAACCGGGGACGCTTAACAAGATCTCCATGATGATTCGTCGCAAGATGTACAATGTCGATACCCTGACCGTCTGCAAGGCCAAAGCTTTGGGGGTCAGCCGGATGACGATTACCCTGCGTGAAGACGACGAGGCCAAGGTGCTGCAGGTAATCCGGCAGTTGGAAAAATTCACCGAAGTGATCCGTGCCAAAGAGCTGGATCGCGACACGAGCTACTGGCGAGAAGTGGCCATCGTTAAGTTTGAACTGGATAAAAAATCTTTTGATAAATTGCAGAAAAAGTACCAGCTCGAAGTTCTTGACAGCAAGCCGCATGATACTTATATCGTGCAGCTTGCCGGTCCGACGGAAAGGATCGATAGCTTCCTCGCTGATCTCGGGGCAGCCCATTTCATTGAAATTGCTCGCACCGGTGTCACCGCGATGGATAAGTGAAAAACATTTCAGGACAAGGGTAAAACCTTTAAGCCTTACGCAAAGACGTAAAGACGCAAAGACGCAAAGAAAGCAAAAACATAAC
Source organism: Desulfuromonadales bacterium (assembly GCA_030145195.1). Taxonomy (GTDB): domain Bacteria; phylum Desulfobacterota; class Desulfuromonadia; order Desulfuromonadales; family BM103; genus JAQYVY01. The sequence continues at coordinate 16,266 of JAQYVY010000001.1, forward strand.
AATCTTTGGTGGTTTTTCTTTGTGTCTTTGCGTCTTGAGTGAGCGTAGCGAACGGGCGTGAGAAAGTTTTTTGAGTTATTTGAGGTGCAGTCATGAAACGTCGCAGCGAAGAAATCACCGGCAGCAAGGATACGGCCAAATGGGTTGAGCGCACTGCGGCCCGCACCATGCTGCGGGCGGTACGCTTTACCGATGAGGATTTCGACAAGCCAATCATTGCTCTTGCGGTGCCTTACACCAATGGTACTCCGTGCAATGATCATGTCAGGGTTCTTGGTGATCTGGTCCAGCAGGCGATAGAAGACGCTGGCGGCAAGGCGATTGTCTTTGGCACCCCGGTGGTTTCAGACGGGATTTCGATGGGCACCGAGGCGATGAAATATTCGCTGGTCAGCCGCGAGGTGATTGCCGACAGCATCGAGTTGATGACCGAAGGTTACCGGGTTGATGCGGTGATAACCTTGTCTGGCTGTGACAAAACCATTCCCGGCGCATTGATGCCGATTGCACGTAACAATCTGGCCGGGCTGACCCTCTATGGCGGCAGTATCCTGCCCGGCGAATACCAAGGCAAAGTGCTCAATATCGTCAGCGCCTTCGAGGCCATTGGTGCTCATTGCGCGGGCAAGATCGATGCCGAGGAGTTGCACGCAGTCGAGTGCCATGCTTGCCCTGGAGCGGGCTCTTGCGCTGGCATGTACACCGCCAACACCATGGCTTCAGCGATTGAAGCCATGGGTATGAGTCTGCCAGGCGCGGCCTCTAACCTTGCGGTTGATACCGGTAACGAAATCTCTGCGGAAAAGCGCGAGGATTGTACCCGTGCTGCCAACGCTGTGATGGCTCTGCTCCAGTCTGGCCTGAAGGCCCGCGACATTATGACGCGCCAGGCGTTTGAAAACGCTCTGACGGTAGCCTGGGCCCTGGGCGGTTCGACCAACGCCGTCTTGCATCTGCTGGCTCTGGCCCACGAAGCCAATGTCGAATTGACGCTTGCTGATATCGAACAGGTGACCGCCAGAGTGCCACTGCTGGGTAACTTTAAGCCGTTTGGTCAGTACGTGATGAATGACCTGCACAATATCGGCGGTTTGCCGATGGTCATGAAAACCCTTCTGGATGCGGGGTTTCTTCACGGCGATTGCCTGACCGTGACCGGACAAACTCTGGCTGAGAATTTGGCCGAGGCTCCGATTCGACCGCCCGACCAGGATGTTTTCTACCACCCCGACCAGCCTTATGCTCCGGCGCATCAGCATATCCGGGTGTTGCACGGCAACCTTGCCGCAGAGGGTTGTGTGTTGAAAATCAGTGGCAAGGAGCTGACCCGTTTCGTGGGCCCAGCACGCGTTTTTGATCGAGAGGAAGACGCGCTTATGGCAATTCTGGCCGGAAAAATCCATGCCGGTGATGTGTTGGTTATCCGCTATGAGGGGCCTAAGGGTGGCCCTGGAATGCGTGAGATGTTGTCGCCTTCATCGGCGTTGATGGGGGCTGGTCTGGGTAAAGATGTGGCGTTGGTGACTGATGGTCGCTTCTCTGGCGGCACTCACGGCATCATGATTGGTCACGTCGCGCCGGAAGCACAGATCGGTGGAGCGCTGGCGGTGGTGCGAGAGGGCGACTCGATCGAAATAGACCTTGATCGTAGTGAGTTGAATCTAAAGCTTGACGACAGTGAGATCGCCAAACGCTTAGCCCAGTGGCAGCCACCTAAGGCACGCTATTCCCGGGGGGTGCTGGCCAAATATGCCAAGCTGGTGTCATCGGCGGCGCGCGGCGCGGTGACCAGTTGATTCGTCACTGACAAAAGCGATTGGGTCTGTCTCCGCGACGCTGCTATAAAATGACCTCTAAAAAGCTTTTGCTTTTTTTGGGGTTATGGCACCATCTTTTTAGAACCGTGGATAACTGTAAATATTAGCTTTGCGCACCTGCCTCTGTAGTGTCTCATTGACAGATTCTCGGTCCTGCCGCAATATGACAAATTCTTTTAGGAGTCACCATGACCGCAGAACGCCGCCCCAAATCGAAACCTTCACCTAAAGACCGCGCTGAGGAGCTGACGCTGACCATTGAGCGAATCAACGATGACGGTCTTGGCCTAGCCGTTCATGCGGGGAAACCGGTCGTGGTGTTCGACGCACTCCCTGGAGAAAAGGTCGTCGCTCGCGTGGTGCATGCCGGACGGCACCAGATCGTTGCCAGCACACTGCGCGTGCTGCAATCGTCTCGCGAACGGATCGCCAAAAAGCCTTGCCCGCATCACCGCCTCTGTCAGAGCTGTGCCCTGATGAGCTGGCGGTATGATGCTCAATTGGCCTGCAAGCGCAAACGGGTGGCTGATGCTCTGGCTAAATACCCGAACTTGTCTGAGGTGGTGCTGAACGATGTCTGGGCGGCCCCGGAGGAACTCGGCTATCGGGCCAGCGCCAAACTGGTCGTGGCGCGTAACCGGACCAAAGCTCTGGTTGGTATGTATCGGCGTGGCAGCCACGATGTCGTCGATATTGCTGATTGCCCCTTGCATCATCCGTTGATCAATCGGGTCGCCGCAGTTGTTCGAGAGGAGATCGATCGGCGCAAAATCTCGGCTTACGATGTCAACCACCGGCGTGGTCTGTTACGCTACTTGTTGGTGCGGGTCAGCCCAAGCTACGATAAGGCGATGGTCACCTTTGTTACCAGAGAGCGCAACTATCGTGAGGTGACACATCTGGCCAAGTGGCTGCAACGCAAAGTTCCCGAGGTGGTTTCGGTTCATCAGAATGTCAACTCCAGTTCCGGTAACGTGATCATTGGCCGCGATACTTTCAAGGTCCTCGGTACTCCCGACCTGATCGATCAGGTCGGAGATGTGCGTTTGCGCCTGGGACCGACCTCGTTTTTGCAGGTTCATCACGCCCAGGCCGCGCGCATCTATCGGCTGGTGCGCGATTGGTGTGATCTTCAGGCAGACGAATCGGCTCTCGACCTTTATTGCGGCGTCGGTGGCATCAGTTTGCATCTGGCCAGCAAAGCGCACCGGGTGCTAGGCGTCGAAACCGTCGCCGAAGCCGTGCGCCATGCCCAAGCCAATGCCAAGATGAACGGATTCACTAACTGCAAGTTTGTCGCTGGAGATGTCGAAACGATTCTGGCGGGTGATTCTTCGCTAGCGGGGAAGCTGGGTGCCGTGGTTGTAAATCCACCGAGATCCGGCTGCACTTCGCAAGTGCTGCTTGCCATCGCCGCCATGCAGCCGCGCACGCTGATCTATGTCTCGTGTCATCCAGATAGCCTGACCCGCGACCTTGCCCTTTTGGTCGAGCAGGGTTTCCTTGTTGAACAGATTCAGCCGGTCGATATGTTTCCCCAGACCCCACATGTTGAGAACGTCGCCCGGTTGCGGTTCGTTGGTATTAGCGCACCGATAAAGTCGAATGCTACTAGCGGCCAAGCAGGTAAGCGATAAGTAAAAAGCCTGATGTATTGATGAATGCGCTGGGCGAGCTGTTCCGGGCGTTTGATCGCGATTTTCTGGCCCTTACCAGTAGACATTGAAGAGCAACGTTGTGTCGGTGATGCTGCGATTAAATGCGCGCTGTCGGCTGATGTCGAGTTCAATGCTGGTGTCAGCGTTCAGACACCAGTTTTGTTTGAGCGAGATATCTGCGGCCCGGTGTAGTTCGCCAGCCTCATACCAGATCTTTCGGGCAGTCAGGTGGATCTTCCAGGCTGGGAGCGGGTTGGCCAACAGCCCGACCGTTGCCCCGAATCCCAACGCGAAATTGTCGCGATACCGGCCGCTGACCAGCAGGTCTCCCTCCATCATCCCGTAATACATAGTCCGGTTGTTGCCCCAGGTGAACCCCCCGCCTGGATTCAACTGGTAGACCAGGTGATCCTCCTGGTCGTCGAACAGGGTCTGCTGAAAACCGGTCGAAACTTTCCATGAGACCGGCTGATAGAAGGCGTGTCGCGGCGCGAGTGAAACGATGTTGATCAGGTCGAGGCGCTGAAGCTGAAGTTTATGACGTTCTGGATAGAGGCGCAGGATCAAATTGGCAAAATCAATCTGTGATCCGGGCAGGAATCCCTGGTCGGCATCAAGCAAGTTGTGATAGGCGGGGCGAATTCTCAGCTCCTGGTACCAGTCGTTGTCCCAAAGCCCGATGCCGAGGGCGATACGGTTGGAGCCGTGGCCCTGGTCCGGTCGGCCCGGATCGGCGATCTCAAGATAACCCTCCTCGGCCTGGCCCAATTGACTTCGACTCTTGAGCAGCGTGAGGGATTTCTGCCGGTAAGCATCGCGACCGACTTCTTTACGGTAGTAGCGGAATTCGAGTGTCTCAGTGGCGACGTCAAGGATACGAATTTTACCCTCTCTGGATAAATCCTTCTGGAGGATCTGCTCTGCAGTGAGTTGCTCATCAATCAGCTCCAGAGCCATGGTCGTTTCGTGACGATCCATCTGCTTGGCCAGAGTCTGGAGCCGGGTCGCTTTGGACGGTCGGTAGGCCACTCGTCTGACCAGCCCGGCCGCCTCAACAGTCCGTACGGTGTCGATCGGAATAACCCAGGGCCGGCAGGGATCGGTCAAATTGAGACTGGGACGGCCAGCTTCGAGCAGGAACAACAAGTTGTAGGAACAGTTCTCATCGAAGAAATAATACTCGGACGATATGTCGCGCAGTTCCCAGATGTGCAGGGTCATGCGCCGGGTTTCTTCGGGACTCAGATTGAGTTCGTATTCCCAGACATCTCGCCGCTCGAGGTCGTTGTATTCGCGGACTTTGACATAATAAGGGAGCAGCGAATAGTAGCCGGGATAGAAGCCGAAGATCCCTTTGACGGCGTAGGCGAAGCCGTTGGTCTCATCGGTGTGGGCGGCGTAATTGATCGCATAGGCGAGCAAACGACTGCGATACGGACCCTCGATGCTGATCAGGGTGTGGCCGAACATGGAGGCTGGACTGTTGTTGTGATTTCCCGGAAAGATCAGCATGGCGGAGTTCGGTTGCACGTGCTCCAGAGCCTCATCCAGCTCCTGGCAAACCACGGGTGGCAGTATCGCCGGATCAATTACCAGGGTGTCGATCAACCATTGGCTGCGTGCCGGGAACTGGCAGCGGACGTGTTCTTCCGGTTTTTCAGTGCCTTGTTCCTGCCACAGTCCGATCAGCGTGGCCTCCAATTCCGCGGCGGGAATGGTCTGACCCTGGTCGGCCAGGAAAAAGCCAGGGTCATCGATCAGGCTGACCGTTTCACCCAACAAATTTGCTTTGTAGTGCAGTAAAATCTGCCAGTAACGGCTCTCCGCCAGTCCCTGAACTTCTGCGCTGCGCAGGAACGGTTCTGGGCCGGTATCCAGGGTGAGGCCGGAGGCAGGGAATATGAGGTGCAGGCCGATTGTTGCCAGTAGAAATAAAAAGCTCAAGAGGGCAGGTGCCCTCTTGAGCTTTTTGAACTGTAGCCATGCGGCGGCCTGCAGGCTGCCGAACATCATTACAGGGTGAGTACCGCGATCCGGTCGAGGACCAAACCGGCTGTTTCGTCGCCAGTGACGAAGATTTGGTCGAAGTTGACTTGCAGACTGGCATAGAGCGCAGAACGGTCTGTTGTCGGGAACGCCATCAGTTCTGCGAGAGTGTCCAGGGTCTCGCCCCGGCCAGCGGCGATATCACGAGCCAGAGTGTCCATATTGTCGGCAGTGAACGCCAGCGTCTTGTCATTCTTGATGATATTGGCCGGTTGCTCACAACCGAGAGTCCCGGAGGTGATGCCGAAGGTCTGGTTGCCGGAGGTGGCGTTGGTGGTGGCTTGCAGCGATTGTGAGATTACCGACCCGTCTGCTTTGCCTTCCCAGAGAAGGGTGCCGAGACCGCAGCCAGTATTGTCGTTCGCCTGGCCGGCAAGGGCCGGTGATGCTAGCAGTAAGCCTGCAATCATAATCAACAAAAACAGTCCAGTTTTACGCATATTGACCTCCTTGAAATATGAGTGTTAACACTTCCCTTGTTACTAGTACGTTCCGATTTACAAGATTGGTAATTTTAACATGCTTCTGCGGCTTCGACCAGACAGTAGTGAAGCTTAATTGAAAAATTAACATAAAGCACAAACTGCGTTGTTCAGGGTGGAAGTCCGTGTCCTTTTCGTAGACAGGTTTGATCATTGGACTCGATTCAGATAGAATTCGCCTATGCTAGCAGCCAGTCCATTGGTCGTCCGATAGGCTGCTAGAAACCTCACCATCAATTAAATTCGATGGCACACCCCGAACTTGAGATTCCTTCATGCGTATCGTCGGTTTGATCACAGAATACAATCCCTTTCATAACGGCCACCGGCATCATTTGCGTGAGAGTTTGCGGCTTACCTCCGCTGACGCCAGCGTGGCGGTCATGAGTGGGCACTTTTTGCAGCGCGGGGAACCGGCCCTGGTCGATAAGTGGCTCCGCACCGAAATGGCGCTGGCGGCCGGGGTTGACCTGGTCCTGGAGTTGCCGTTTGCTTTTGCTTGCAACAGTGCGCCCCATTTTGCCATGGGTGCGGTGCAGTCACTGAACGCACTGGGCGTGGTCGATGCGCTTTGCTTTGGTAGTGAGACCGGTCAAATCGAACCCTTGCAGAGGATTGCCGACCTGCTGGTTTCGCGTGGCGAAGACATTGCCATAGCGACAGCTCAAAGACTCCGCCAGGGGATGAACTACCCGACGGCCCGCGCCGAAGTCCTTGCCGAACTGGATCCTCAGCTGTCGCCCGAGTTAGTTGCCACGCCGAATAACATTCTTGGGATCGAATACCTGCGAGCGTTGCAAACAAGCGCTAGCCCGATTGAGGCTTATACCCTGCCCCGGTTGGGTGCCGGATATCACAGCACCGAGGTGACGGCAGAAATCGCTAGCGCAACCGGTATCCGCAAGCGGTTGGAAGAAAAGACCGAGGTGCAAAAGCTGATCCCTGATCAGTCTTATGCGCTTCTTGCGGAAGCGATGCGCGCCGGTCGAGGGCTTGATACCGAAAAGTTGTTTACGCTGCTTCAGGGAAAAATGCTGCAGGAGGCAGAGAGCTTGCGGGGAATCTATCAGGTGGATGACGGGCTGGAACGTCGTCTGACCGATGCGGCCTTAACGGCTGAAAACTATGCCGGTCTGATTGCTGCGATCAAGTCGCGACACTGGACTATGACGCGCATCCAACGCATCCTCAGTTATGTTTTGCTGCAGGTCAAGGCAGCCGAGATGCGGAAGTTTTTGGCGAGCGGGCCTCTGTATTTGCGTTTACTGGGGGCGACCGAGCGTGGACAACAGATCCTGGCCGAAGCCCGGGCGCAGCGGACGGTGCCGATGATCACCGATCCGGCGAGAGCCAAGGCGATTCTTCGTCGGGCCTATCGAGACCAACCTGGCGTTGCCTCGCTGGCGGAACAGATGCTGGCCTGCGATCTTCGGGCCACCCGACTATACAGTCTGTTGCAGGTTACCCCTGTAACGGGCCACCGTAATCAGGATTTTTTCCAGTCGGTACGGGGTGCTTGAAATGGGGTAAGCCCAGGGCTCAATGTTCGGCTTCACGGTCTTTTTTCTCGACCTGAGGGAGTCCCAAATCGGCTTCCTGGGTCATGGCTACAGGCAGTTTTTTCCGGCTCTTAACCCCCAGATCGATCAGGGTCTGGGTCCTGGCTATGAGGTTGCCTTTGCCGCTGACAAGCTTATTGTGAGCGCCGTCATAGGTCTTCTGGGTGTTGTTAAGTTGCAGGCCGATCTTTTCCAGGTCTTCGACGAAACCGACAAACTTTTCATACAGATTCCCTGCCTTCTCCGCAATCTCAAGAGCGTTTTTATTCTGATATTCGTAACGCCAGATGTTCTCAATGGTGCGCAGGGTTACCAGTAGGGTGGATGGGCTGACGATCATAATATTCTGGTCGAAAGCTTTTCTGAAAAGCGCATTGTCTTTTTCGATTGCCAGCATGAAGGCACTCTCTATGGGAATAAACATCAGAACAAAATCGAGACTCTTGACGCCGGGCAATTCGTCGTACCTTTTCGATTCAAGCCCCTTTAAGTGTGCATTGATCGACAAGAGATGGTCTTTAAGCGTCTGGGTCTTTTCGCTCCCCTCTTCGGCCTTAACATACTTTTCGTAGGCGACCAGTGAGACCTTCGAGTCGATAATGATCTCTTTTCCTTCCGGCAGGTGGACAATGACATCCGGTTTTAATAGTTTGCCCTCGGCATCTCTGAAGCCACCCTGTGAATCATATTCAAAGCCTTTACGTAACCCTGATTCTTCAAGAATCCTTTCCAGAATAATCTCTCCCCAGCTGCCTTGCGTTTTTGTGTCCCCTTTGAGGGCCTTGGTCAAATTCTCGGCATCCTCACCAATTTTTCGGTTGAGTTCCTGAAGCCTTTGGACTTCTTTGATTAACGAGTGCCGCTCTTTCCCTTCACTGTTGTAAACTGCGGTAACCTTGTTTTCGAATGCAGTGATCTTTTCCTTGAATGGTGTCAGGATGGTGTCGAGGTTTGCTCGGCTCTGATCGGCAAAGGTTTTGGTTTTTTCCTCAAAGATCTGATTGGCAATGTTCTCAAATTGGGTCTGTAATTCTTTCTTGGCGTCGCTCAGAATTTTCAGATGCTCTCCTGAGCGCCTGAGTTCCTCTTTCAGTTGAGTCGTTAAGGTCGCTTTGTCACTCCCCAGAGCGGTGTTCTCCTGAATGAGACGGTCAAGTTTACCCGTCAGACTTTGCAACTCTGTTTCCTGTCGGCGCAACTGTTCCTCTCGCCCCGTCAATCGTTCTTCCAGGGCGGCCAGATTGGGAGCCAACTCTCGGCGACCAGATTCACGTGCCGATTCAGTGCGGCTGCGGGTCAGTAACATCGCCGGGAAAAGGCCGAGGGCAAAGCCTAGGATGAGGGTGATAGTAAGCCAGAGGGGCTCAAGCATAGTGGGTTCCCTGAGTAGTTTGGTATAAATTGCCGAACACAATAACAGTCACGATAACAGGCTACAAGTTGTGTGTGACAGAATAGTTCACTACCAAGAAAACCTGGATTCATTGATTCTGCACAAATCCAGGTGTCTGCCAGGGAAGGGCGGTTCGGTCTGTGGTAAGAGAGGGGCTGCTTTTGCGCAGTCGTAAAAAGTAGCGAAGAGGTTAAAAGTGAGACCTGAACCGCAGTTGTTTCCGGTTCTGTGATGATATCAGCTTTCGCAGTACTGCTGCAGGTCGGTGGAAAAGCGCTCCAGGCTGTTGAGAGTTATTCGCGTCGGGGTCTGGCAGGAGGTGCAGACCTGTCGCTGGCCGGGGGCGAGATCCTTCAGGTTGAGGGGGAACGTTTCGTTGCACTCGGGACATTCAAAGCCGATTTGCAGTGTCATGGCAATCTCCACATCAATGGGGCATCTCAAATCTTAAGGGGGGTTAACCATGCCAGAAGTGACCCTGATGTTGCAAGCAAAAAAATACAGCTCGTTATATTGAAACCTAAACGATAAAAGCCCAAGACAATTATTAATGCAGAGATGTGAAGACACAGAATAAAGCTGGACTCTGCCGTGGTTCAGAAGTTGGATGTTTGAGACGCTTACTTCAGACGCCTTGCAGGCTCTTGGCCAGGGTAGCAATAATGAGGCTGCCGGTCTGAGACGCAGTTGGTCCAAAAGCGATAATCCCGTCCTGATGCCCGGTCATGACCAGCAGAACTGGAACTGCCTCGTCAAACTTTTCCGCTAATCGCATGAGTTCATTCGCCATCTCCGGGGTGCCATAATTGGCTGTCGCCTTGGTGCTTGGCAGATTGAGCCGCGTACGTTGGCGAAAAATGTCCGGGCTGTGCAGGTGCATGACCCACTGAATTGAGGGCTTGGCTTGATAGAGGATGCCATGTGAAAGAGCTTCGGAGGAAGGTTGAACTGGTCCCATTGCTTTTAGCCGATTCTGCTGTGGGCTGCAATCCAGCACGGTTGCATAATTTTCTGGTTGCAGCGAGAGCAAATGACCGGTTTGGGTGCCGCTGATCAGAAAAGCGTCGTTAGCTTGTCCGGGCAACCGGCGACTCAGGTTGCCGAAGCCGAGGCCATTATAGCGGTTGGGGTCCTGGCCGATCAGATTCAGCTGGCGAAAAATATCTCGCCAGGCGTTCAGCTCTTGCAAATGTTCTGGTGAGGGCGCAGGACCAGCTTGAAAATCAAGTTGGAACTTGATGACGCCCTCACGGTTTGCGTACGACATCACCGGCCTTAGTCGGCAAAGTCGACGGCAACAACGCTTGCGGCGATTGCCTTGACGAGAGCGACAACTTTCTGGTGCTCGGGGTGGATTTGGTAACGCTGCAGGGCGTCGAGATCGTCAAAGCTGGAAATCAGGCCCAAATCGTATGAACGTTCCGAGCGGATCACATCGCTACCGAAGCGGAATTCGCGAATTTCTTCGATGATTTGTGGCAGATTGCCGAGGCCTTCGGCCAACTGCTGAATCTCTGCTTCTGAAGTTTCTTGTTTGAATTTGAATAAAACTACGTGAGTAATCATCCGTTAAGCTCCCGTGCCGGGCTCATGTGTTGAGTTGGCTTAGTTGGTCGTTAAGAGTCCAGTAGTCGTAGATATATCCGATTCCGAGCAATCCCCCGGTCAAGAGGTAGAGGATGCCGGTCAGCCACTTGCCCATGTACATGCGATGAACGCCGAAGAGGCCGAGGAAGGTCAGCAAAATCCAGGTGAGGTTGTAATCAATCGGACCGGAGGTGAAACGCAAATCGGCGTCGCGGTCCATCGACGGAATCAATAGCAGATCAATCAGCCAGCCAATAAAGAAGAGGCCCAGGGTGAAAAAATAGATAGTTCCCGAGATGGGTTTGCCGTAGTAGAAGCGATGGGCGCCGGTGAAGCCAAACAGCCAGAGCAGGTAGCCAATGACCGGGGTGTGCGTGTTTTGAGGTTGCATGTGGAGATCCTGATAAATTTCCGTACTATAATTGAAAAAGGTTAGTCACTAAGACGCCAAGATTCAAAGTAAGCCCTGGTCTTGTCCTGAGTTTTTCAGATTATCAAAATTGTCTTTTCTGCAGTTATCCCTTAACCGGTCCTCTTAGTGACTTCGTGTCCTGGTGGCCGACACAACCTCTGTTTGGGTTGCACGTCTAATCAATTATGGCATAGGAACCAGATCGAAAGCGTCCAGTATAGTACGGGTCGCTGTATTCAGCCGGATAATTTTATCCTCGACCTGGATAATTTCGGAGCCTGGTTGTGTTGTTGGCAGTCGACGGAGTATTTCCTCTGGTAGGCTGGTCCTTTGACGATAAACCTGGTAGTCGAGGCTATGCCCCGGTGTGACTTTTTTCTGCCACCCAGGGGGCAATGCCTTGCCGCGAGCAACTTTTTTTTGCAGACCGGGGGGGAGCTGGTCAAAACGTTTTTTCTCGGAGGCCCTTTCATGCTTTGCCAGCTGAGCGCGGATCAGGTTGCGCTCGGCCGAGCTGAAGGCATTTTTTGCAGAGATGCTCGTTGCACTGTCGGGTTGATGAAACTTCGATTGCTTAGGTTTAGCGTGAACCGGTATGGCCAAAGCCAGAACTAAAAGCGTCAAAAGAATAGTACGTAACATGGCTTGCTCCTGTTGTGTCTCAGGACGATTGCTCAGGCCTGAAATTTCCAGTTAAAGAGTAGACTCACATAACTGTAATCCATTTTCCCTGTCTTGTCATCCCTGGCCGGAATGTGACAAATAGCACTTTTGCGGGTAGACTTAAGCTTTGGAGTTTATCTGACATGACAAAAAGCGACTACGAAATCGGCTGATTAGCCTATTTATGAAGTTGCGCAGCCTTTCGAGATACTACTGAAATTTCCTGGGGTGGCAGTCTAAGTTTACACCTCTCCCTCTTTATTATGGAATCCGCCGTGCAAGACAACTTTGATTTTGCCAACTATGCGGTTCAGGTTCGTAAGACCGCAGTGTCGCTCCTGAGTTCAGGGTTCTGCGATTCAGACATCGCCGGGAGCATGTATTTATTGACCACAGCGATTGAAAGAGATCTTGTTCGGTTTGGTGAGCCCTCTGAATCATCCCACGTGGTTTGCGGGCCGGGGTGTGGTACCTGTTGTGTCCTCAATGTGGATGTGCTGCTTCCAGAAGCCATTGCGATTGTTCGATTCCTGAAAAAGAGTTTTTCTGAAGAAATTCTTGCCAAATTGGCGTTACGATTAAACGAACTTCAGCAGCGGACCCGCTGGATGGACGACGAAGAGCGAATCTTTTTGAGAGAGCCCTGTGCTTTTTTGGATGATCGCGGCTACTGCATTATTCATGCGGTGCGGCCGCTGCTCTGCCGGTCCATTACCTCAACGGATTCAGACGCCTGTCGTGAAGCCATTAATATGCTCCCGCTCGGTGCTTCGCCGAGCGTTGAAATGAATTTGTTCCAGAAATATCTGCTGGAGACGGTTTATCGTGAACTCGCTGAGGCCCTTAAAGAACTGGAACTGGATGATCGACCCCGGCGCTTGAGTTTTGCCATTCACTCCCTGCTGGATGAACCAAAGTTGGTTGACAGCTTTCTGGCTGGGAGGGTGTCGCGTCACTAATACACTTTTCTTGAAATTCCAAAATTGCTTTGAATTTGATTTGCTTGTGGAACAATGTCCTGTTCGCAGATCTCCTGCCTCTTCCAGTAACTCAGCCCTCTCTGTTGCATCCGTAGTCTCTCCGAAAAGATGTCCCTGACCTCTGTGGAATCGGGTATAATTGACCAAAAGAGACTGTAGGCAAAAAACTTTCAGGTTGTAATGAACGAAGCCAACGTGTTTTTAGATGATCTTCCCGGTCTGTCAATATTGCGACCGGTGTGAATGACAGCTGAGATACTTTTGTGATAGTGTTACAGAGTTCTGCATACGTCAATATCGGCCGAAAAGAGCGGCAATTTCTTGAGTGAAGGTCGGTCACTACGGGCAGATTCGTGGGTATTTCAGAACGGCTTGTTCAAAGAGGTGTGATGTGGGAAAACCGGCAACTGGAAATCAAACCCGCCCTGAAGTGAAGGCCCGCGCTGAGACCAGGCGTCCGCCGATGTTTATGGTGCTGATGCATAACGACGATTATACGACCATGGAGTTTGTGGTTGAGGCACTGATTGCGGTTTTTCGTAAGTCGCCGACCGAGGCCAACCGGATCATGTTGCACATTCATTTCAAGGGCAGCGGCAAATGCGGCGTTTATCCTTACGAAGTTGCCGAGACCAAGGTGTCGAAAGTGCACTTAATGGCTCGCAAGCAGGGTTATCCGCTGCGGTGCTCGCTGGATAAGGCCTGAATCAGGATTCAAAATTTATGGATGCTGTGACAACGCAGTATTTTCTGGAGCAAAAATAGATGTTCAATCAGGATGTGCAAATCACTTTTTCGCTGGCGGTCAGAGAGGCTCAACGCCGTCAGCACGAGTTTCTGACGACTGAGCATGTGCTTTATGCGCTGTTGTTTGATGAGCAGGGGCAGGATATTTTGCGAGCCTGCGGTAGTGATATCGACAGTTTGCGTGCAGACCTCGAAACGTATTTCGACCAACATCTCGAAAAACTTGATTACATAGAAGAAGATATGCCGGAGCAGACTCTCGGCTTGCAAAATATGCTGCAGCGTACCGTGATGCACATGCAGTCGTCCGGTCGAGAAGAGATTGGGGTCGGTGATGTGTTGGCCGCGATTCTTGAACAGGACAATTGTCTGGCAGCCCAGATCCTTCAGGGGGAAGGGGTGTCCAGACTTGATATCTTGAAATACGTTTCGCACGGAATTTCCAAAGTGCCACAACAGGATTCTGACCAAGAACAAGAAGCGCCTGCAGAACCGGCCAAACCGTCGCCACAGGGCAAGCCGAGCAAAAAAATCAACCCTCTGGAGGCGTTCACTGTTAACTTGCTGGAACGTGCTGGCCAGAACAAAATTGATCCGCTGGTGGGTCGGCAGGCTGAAGTGGAGCGGACGGTCCAGATTCTGTGTCGTCGTCGCAAAAACAATCCGGTTCTGGTCGGTGAGCCTGGTGTCGGTAAGACTGCAATCGCCGAAGGCTTGGCTTTGCGCATTCTCGACAAGCAGGTGCCAAAACTGCTACAGGATGCAGAGCTCTTTGCTCTCGATATGGGCGCCCTGCTGGCTGGCACCAAATACCGGGGTGATTTCGAGGAGCGTCTCAAGGCGGTTATTCAGGCTCTGACGAAGCGCCCGCGGGCAATCCTGGTGATCGATGAAATCCATACGATTGTCGGTGCGGGTGCCACTAGTGGCGGCTCTCTCGATGCAGCTAATATCCTTAAACCGGTGCTCGGTGCGGGTGAATTACGCTGTATCGGTTCAACCACCTACGAAGAGTACAAGAACCTGTTTGAAAAGGACCGAGCGCTTGCCCGGCGGTTTCAGAAAATCGACGTGCTGGAGCCGAGCGTCGATGAAACAGTTGAGATTCTGCATGGGCTGAAGGGCCACTATGAAGAACATCACGGGGTGAAATATACCGTGGCGGCGCTTGAGGCTGCGGCTGGACTGTCGGCGCGGCACATCAACTTCCGGCGACTCCCCGATAAAGCGATTGATGTTATTGATGAAGCTGGTGCCCGTTTGCAGCTCTATCCGCGCGCCCGGTCGACGGTTGGCGTGAGCGATATTGAAGCGGTCATTGCCGGGATGGCGCGAATCCCGGCTCGTAATCTGGCTCGGTCTGACCGACGCAAGCTGAAAGACCTTGATCGAGCGATCAAACGTCAGGTCTTCGGTCAGGATGACGCAATCGGGCAACTCTGTCAGGCTATTCGTCGAGCTCGGGCTGGCCTGGGCCAACCGGAGAAACCGACCGGGTCTTTCCTCTTCACTGGGCCCACCGGAGTCGGTAAAACTGAGGCCGCTCGGCAGCTGGCGGAGCAGATGGGCATCGAGTTCCTGCGCTTCGATATGAGCGAATATATGGAGAAGCACGCTGTTTCCCGCTTAATCGGTGCGCCTCCCGGTTACGTTGGCTTTGATCAGGGCGGCTTGTTGACCGATGCGGTTATCCGCAACCCCTACGCGGTTTTATTACTCGACGAGATTGAAAAGGCCCACCCGGACATTTTCAATATCCTATTGCAGGTCATGGACCACGGTTCGTTGACCGACAACAATGGCCGTCAGGCGGATTTTCACAATGTGGTGCTGATTATGACCAGTAATGTGGGCGCTCGGGAAATGAGCAGTGCTCTGATCGGGTTCGGGGATCGCTTGCCCGGAGGAGCCCATCATGCGGTTGAAAAAACCTTCTCTCCCGAATTCCGAAATCGCCTTGATGCCATTATTGCCTTCCGTGCTCTTGATGAAGACGTCATGACCCAGGTGGTTGATAAGTTTATTCGCCAGTTGCAAACCTCACTGGATGAACGCAAGGTTGTGCTCAAATTATTGGATGCTGCCCGCCGTGATCTGGCCCGTCGTGGCTATGACCCGATCTTTGGTGCCCGACCGTTAGCGCGGTTGATCGAAAACGAGATTGGCAACGTCCTCGCCGATGAAATCCTGTTCGGTCAGTTGACTAAAGGTGGAACCGTGCGAATCGGTTTCAAGGCTGGAAAATTACATTTCACCTATAGCTGAAATTGGATCTGCTTTGCTGGCTTTGACTTTTAGCTTCTCACCCCTCTATTCTCACCGCTTGTGCCTATGTCCATATTTCACTTAAGTGATGAACTGATTTTCCCTGATCCGAAATGGGCCTCTACCGAAGGCTTGCTCGCTATTGGCGGCGATCTTTCGGTGGAACGACTCTTGCTCGCCTACCGTCACGGTATTTTCCCCTGGTACGGTGAAGGCGAGCCCATCCTCTGGTGGTCGCCCGATCCGCGATGTGTCCTAATACCGTCAGAGCTGTACGTTTCGAGCCGGTTGCAGCGGGTTATTCGGCAGCAGCGGTTTCGTATCACTTGCAATTGCGCTTTTGAACAGGTGGTGAACGCCTGTGCCGCCGTTCGCGTCAGTCAGGGGGAAGAAACCTGGCTGCTGCCTGAGATGCAAGAGGCTTATCAGCGGCTGCATGCCCTGGGTTTTGCACATTCCGTGGAAGCGTGGCTTGATGATGAACTGGTCGGAGGACTCTACGGTGTAGCTTTCGGGCGCTTCTTTTTCGGCGAATCGATGTTTCATCGTCAAACCAATGCCTCTAAAGTGGTTTTGGCCAAACTGGTCAGGCATCTGCGTGAGCGGGGCTTCCAATTGCTTGATTGCCAGGTGCCGAATCCGCATCTTCTGAGTATGGGAGCGGTCAATGTCTCGAGGGAAAATTTTCTGGCAAAACTGAAGCGGGGAGGGGGCGATTCCAAGCACCCCTTGGAGCAGGTGGTGTTCCCTGCGGAGCTCTGAAGCGGGCGCGTGCAGGAGTAGCTTATTCGGAGACAACAAGGCCAGGCCCAGAAACCAAGAAAGACCGTAAGGATTCTGTAGCGGTGGTTCTCTCCGGGGGAAGTGTTGACGGCCTTTGATTCGGTTGGATAGACGAAACAGCAAGGGCGACAGAAAAAATCTGTCGCCCTTGGTATTGTCTATTGGTTGTGTTGAAACTTACATGTCGTGGCACGACTCGCAATCTTCCGCGACGTTGAAAGCTGTGCTGCCATCATGACAGGCCCCACACGATTCACCCTCTTCCATCGCGTCCATGCCAACTTCATTAGCACCTCGCTGTGGTTTGAAGAGATCGGAATGGCAATCATCACAGCCATACATTTCAGTGTGAGCCCCATGCGGAAAGGTGATGTTGCCAGCATCTTCGTCAATATAGACGATGTCGCCAGCATGGCAGGTGGTACAGTCCTCAGTCACACCAAAGGCCGTGTCGCCATCATGACAAGCGCCACACGACTCGCCATCTTGCATGGTTTTCATGGTGGTGTGTTTACCATCACTTGCCGCCTTGAACAGGTCCGGGTGGCATTCGCCACAACCAAACATATCGGTGTGAACAGTGTGGCTGAAATTAACACTTCCGACATTCTGGGTTTGGATGGCAACCTCACCGGCATGGCAGGTCGCGCAGTCGCCATCAACGCCAAAGGCCTTTTTGCCGTTATGACAGAATCCGCAGGATTTGCCGTCTTCCATGTCGGACATGGTGTGATCCTGGTTCTTCTTGGCCACCACATGAAAAACGTGGTTATGACAGGCCTGACAATTTCTACCGACCGATTTTATCGTCATGTGAGTGTAATGGCTGAACTCAACCTTGCCAACTTCTTCGGTTTGCATGTAGACTTTGTCCTTGATCCAGCTAGCGCAAAGCGCTGAGGGCAGGGCTATCATCAAGAATATTGTCAGAACAATCCAGTGCCGTATCATAATTTTCCTCCGTGAACAGGTTTGGCCCCTATTATACTGATTTTAATCGTCTGGCCAACTTAATTATTTATGAGAGTGTGAGCTGGGGAATCATGAAAGAGACAAGGATAAACCATGGATCATCGAACTGTTGAAAGTTTTTATGCGGTTGTGGCCCCGGGGTTGGCAGAGGTCTGTGCTCAGGAGCTCGCCGGGCTGAAGATGGAGTCAATCGCCCTCGAGTCGGGCGGAGTGGCCTTTCGGGGACGCCTACGCGAGTTGTATGCTGCCAATCTTAAGTTAAGGAGTGCCAGTCGGGTGCTGGTGCGCTTTGCCGACTTCCGTTGCCGGGATTTCCCTGACTTGTTCAAACGGGCGCAGCGTCTCCCCTGGGGTCGTTTTTTGCGCCCGGATGTGCCGGTTCAGTTTCGGGTGACCACCCGGGCCTCACGCTTGATTCATAGCGACCGGATCGCCGAAACCCTCAACTCGGCGGTGGACCAATCGCTCGGCCGGATGGTTAGTCCTGCCTTGGGGACGCCGCAATTGATTCTGGTGCGGGTTGTCGGTGATCAGGTTGTCCTCTCCATCGACAGCTCAGGGGAACTGCTGCATCGACGTGGCTATCGTCAGGCGGTGACTGTGGCCCCTTTACGGGAAACTTTGGCGGCTGGCGTATTGCAACTGCTTGGCTGGGAAGGTCAGGAGCCGCTGGTTGATCCGATGTGTGGCAGCGGTAGTTTTTTGTCGGAAGGGGCTCTGATTGCCGCTCGCCGGGCTCCTGGTCTGGAACGCCAATTTGCGTTTATGGGTTGGCCGGGATTCCGTCAGGGCCTTTGGCAGTTGCTCTGCGATGAGGCGCGCCGGGAGCAGGTTGTTCCCTTTGGAGACATCAGTGGCGCCGATGAAAACGCCGAGGCGGTGGCCGCCGCCAGGGGCAATTGCCAGCGGCTTGAGGTTGCGGCTCAAGTTGATATTATTCAGAGCCCGCTCAGTGAACAGCCGGTACACGCAGGCAGTGGTCTGGTGGTCTGCAATCCGCCTTATGGCAAAAGACTGAGCCCAGAGCAAAATCTCAAGGGTTATTATCGAGACCTCGGTCAGGAGTTGGCCCGAGCCTATCCCGACTGGCGCGTGGCCATGCTTTGCCCTGATGCGGAACTGGTCAAGGCGACCGGTTTACTCTTTCACCAGATGGCATCGTTGGATAACGGGGGATTGTCAGTCGGTCTGTTTGCGACCAAGTCGGGCTTAAATTGAAGAAACAGGCTTGCACTGCATAGATAAATCCGCTATAGTCCCGGCTCTTCTCTTCTGGGAAGAAAATAATTTTAAAGAAAGCGGGGTGATTGCAGGTGGAGATCCATGTTATCGACAACAATGTCGAGAAAGCCATTCGGGTTCTCAAGCGTAAGTTGCAGCAAGAAGGCCTCTTCCGTGAAATGAAACAGCGTAAATTTTACGAAAAGCCCAGCGTTAAGCGCAAGCGTAAAGAGAAAGAAGCCCAACGGCGCCTGCGTAAGAAAATGCGCTTGATGCGCAAAGACTGATCCTCGTCTTGAGTCATAATCAAGAAGGCCGAATCCTGCAAAGGGTTCGGCCTTTTTGCGTTTTTTGTCAGGGGATAATTCTCAAGTCAGAGAACAGCTTTTGCGAACGGCCCGCCTTGCGCGGCGACAAAGTAAATTTCCGGAGTTTAGTCTGGACTTGTTGAAGATGAATTGGTATTAAGAAGTCTTTGAGCCAATAGTCATTAGTCAATGTTCCATCCACTCTAAGGAGGCTTCTCTAATGAGCGACGCAGTCCATTATTCCGATCTCGGCCTGGTAAATACTCGCGACATGTTCGCTAAGGCGATGGCGGGCGGTTATGCTATCCCCGCTTACAACTTTAACAATCTCGAGCAGCTTCAGGCGATTGTTGTGGCTTGTGTCGAGAGCCGTTCCCCGGTCATTGTTCAGGTCAGCAAGGGCGCACGTGAATATGCCAACGCTACCATGCTGCGCTACATGGCGATGGGTGCGGTGAAGATGGCTCAGGAGATGGGTGTCGATCTGCCGATTTGTTTGCATCTTGACCATGGTGATTCTTTCGAGATCTGCAAGTCTTGTGTTGATAATGGTTTCTCTTCAGTCATGATCGATGGTTCACATCTGCCCTTTGATGAGAATGTCGCTTTGACCAAGAAAGTCGTTGAATACGCGCATCAGTTTGACGTGACAGTAGAAGGCGAACTCGGCGTGCTGGCTGGGATCGAAGATGAGGTTCAGGCCGAGAAATCGACTTATACCAAGCCGGAAGAGGTCGAGGATTTTGTCAAGAAAACCGGCGTTGATTCTCTGGCGATTTCGATCGGCACCAGTCACGGTGCTTTCAAGTTCAAGCTGAAAGCCGGAGAAGAAGCGCCGCCATTACGTTTCGATATTTTAGAAGAAGTCGAACGGCGCATCCCCGGTTTCCCCATCGTGCTTCACGGTGCATCGAGCGTGGTCCAGGACTATGTCGCCTTGATTAACCAGTACGGTGGCAAGATGGAAGGAGCCGTTGGCGTTTCGGAAGAGCAGTTGCGGCGGGCCGCCAAAAGTGCCGTTTGTAAAATCAACATCGATTCCGACGGTCGACTGGTGGTCACTGCCAAGGTGCGTGAATATCTGGCGAAAAACCCTGGTGAATTCGACCCGCGCAAATATCTCGGTGCCGCTCGCAAGGAGTTGCAGCAACTGCTGATACACAAAAACAAGACGGTGCTTGGCAGTGCCGGTAAAGCCTGAGGCTGGGTACGGAAAAGATAAACAAAGATAAAGAGCCGTCCGGTTAGCCGGGCGGCTCTTTTTGTCCTAGCCAGAGCACCAATGGCAGGCGGTCTATTGGCTCTGCAACTATCCCAAAGTAAGAGAGATGGATTTCCTTGTGCTACGAGCTTATGGCTGTGGTGTGCCACCCTATTTTAAAGGCCAACAACTAGAACAGTTTTGCTCTGCGTTCGCTGCTTCTCGTTAAGTTTTTGCGCCGTTATTTTTTGTGGTCATCCCCGCGGCTGAGACCGTCGGTTTTGGGGAGCGGCGTGAAGGTCACGTTCAAGGTGAGCTGTTTCTGCTCTCGCTCCACAATCAGAATCGCCTGATCGCCTTCTGTTCTTTGGCTGATTTCATAGACCAGGTCAAAGTTGTCCTTTAGCAGAACACCATCGAGACTGACAAGAACATCGCCGGCTTGAACTCCTGACCGGTCGGCCGTTGAGCTGATGACGACATTTTCGACCACGACCTGGCCACTCTCATCGTTCATGCGCACGCCGAGTTTGACCCGTTTCCCCGGTAGACTCTCGTACTTGGTGTAGGCCAGATAATCGTAAGGTGGCATCGGTAAGTGCGGCAAGTCGACGTCCATTAGTGACTCTTGTTTCTCCACCGGAATCTCCAGCTCACGATTGCCAACCAGCAGATAGGATGTCGGCAGACGGCGGTGAACCCGGCGCGGGATGCCAAAACCGTAGCGGACGTGGTTGCCTCCCGCCATGACCACCATGCGCTGTCCCGCGTCACGGGTCGTTAACTCCTGAACAATTGTTTCCGCCATCGCCTCGTCCCAAAGCGTCTGCACTCGGAGAAAGCTGTCGAGCATTTTGCTGCCGTTGCTGTGCCCGGCAAAGATCGCTTCAGCCATGGCTTTTTGATAGGGGTCGGCAAAGTCCATTTCGGGCAGTTTATCTCGCGTCTCTGCATCGAGCTGGTCGATCGCTGTCATGGCGATCTTGCGCCGGAATTCCTTGGAGATATTCAGGCCGATGACCGGAATCTGGTGGTCGCGGGCGTAGAGTAGAATGTCGCGGTAATAACTGAAGTCCTGAGTCCAGACGCTGTACCAGTTCGCTTGTTTCAGGAACTCCTTTTCCGACAGCGTGCCGGCAATCCAGTCATCAAGCACCGGCTGTTGTTCGTGATTGAACATCTCCATGCCGAGGCTGACCTGTTGCGGATGATTTCCGGCTACGGCCTCAAGGACCTGGAGCTGCAACCGGTGGCTGGCCGGATTGTCGTGCGTTTCTCCAACGTAAACGATGCGGGCATCGACAACGGCAGCAAGCATTGCTTCAGTGTTGACATAGTGGCCGGTTGGCATATGCAGGATGTCGCCAACAGTTGGTGCTGTTTTTGGGGTATAGGGCTGTTCCGGGTTGCCGATTGGGTGCTGAGTCATAGTGCAAGCCGTCAAGGTTAGAAAAGCAAAAAAGGCTAAGATCCGGGTCATTGTGTCAGTCATTATTATCCCATGCTGGTTTAGCTGTTGTCAGGGCTAGTAGTCTGCCGGACTATCAAGGAACTGGATGAACTTTCGTCCCTTTGGCTCATCTCTCAGCTCTTTTACGATCAATTGCTACGGCTATTACTTTTAAATGGGCTGAAATTTGATCTCAAACGGCTATTTTTTCGCTTCCGCCCGGATATCCCGATAGACTGTTAGAGTCGAAACCGAATTAGACCATACAACACATCCTCTCTCAAGAGAAAATCAGGCTAGAAATAGGATCCTGGTTTCGCTCATTAGTTCTGCCTGACTGCTTTTTAAGTTGACAATAGAGGCAGGTTGGAGAGAAAAGGAGCAATCGGAATTGTGGACTCGTTTTCCGACGATAATCGGAGCACTTCTATTGAGGAGAAAACCATGAGCAAAGTTTTGATCATAGGGGCTGGTGGCGTCAGTCGGGTGGTGGTTCACAAGTGCGCCCAGCGCAAGGATGTTTTTACTGATATCACTCTGGCGTCGCGGACCCAATCCAAATGTGACGCGATCGCGGCTGAGATTACCGCGGTCAAGATCAAGACTGCCCAGGTCGATGCCGATAATGTCCCAGAACTGGTGGCACTGATCAAACAGGTGCAGCCTGCGCTGGTGCTCAATGTGGCGCTCCCCTACCAGGATCTGACCATCATGGATGCCTGTCTGGAGACCGGGGTCGATTATCTTGATACCGCCAATTACGAACCTCTCGATACAGCTAAGTTCGAATACCGTTGGCAGTGGGATTATCAGGAACGTTTCCGTGAGCAGGGCTTGATGGCGTTGCTCGGCAGCGGCTTTGATCCGGGGATGACCAATGTCTACACCGCTTTGGCGGCGCAGAACTATCTGGACGAGGTGCAGGAGATTGACATCATTGATGCCAATGCTGGCGACCACGGTCAACCTTTTGCCACCAACTTCAATCCGGAAATAAATATCCGCGAGGTGACCGCACCCTGCCGTCACTGGCAGGATGGTGACTGGGTGGAGACCGCTGCTCTCACGACCAAGCGGGTCTTTGATTTTCCCGACGGGATCGGTCCGATGAACATTTATCGGATGTATCACGAAGAAATGGAGTCGTTGGTCAAAAATCTGCCGACGATCCAGAAGGCTCAGTTCTGGATGACCTTTTCTGATAACTACCTCAAGCATCTCGAGGTGCTGCAGAATGTCGGCATGACCCGGATTGATGAGGTCGAGTATCAGGGGCAGAAGATTGTGCCGTTGCAGTTTCTTAAGGCTGTGCTGCCGGATCCCGGTTCGCTTGGCCCCCTGACCAAAGGCCGTACCTGCATCGGTGTGATTGCCCGAGGGCTTAAGGATGGTCAGCGCAAGCAGGTTTATATCTACAATATCTGTGACCATGAGAAGTGCTATGCCGAGGTTAACTCTCAGGCCATCAGCTACACCACTGGCGTGCCTGCCGTGGTTGGGGCCATCATGATGCTGACCGGGAAATGGCGTAAGCCGGGAGTCTGGAACATGGAGCAGTTCGATCCGCAGCCGTTCCTGGATGAAGTCGGGCCGATGGGTTTGCCGCATGTGGTGGTTGATGGTGGTGACTGGCCTGAGCTTTAGGTGGAAATTTTTAACGCAAAGACGCAGAGGCGCCCAGAAAAGACTTAACGCAAAGGCGCAAAGTGGTGAGGCAAGACGCGAAGGATATAATCAGTACTTAAAGGATTTTTCTTTGGCTCAGGATCTATAGTTTTTACCAAACAACTTTGCTCTTGAATTTTAAGTTTCCTTTTTGTTTTCTCTGCGACTCAGCGTCTTTGCGTTAATTGAGGTGTTAGGTTGACCGGTATCGATATCCCGAAAATTCTGCAACTGGCACCATCGCCAGCCTATGTGATTGACCTTGGTCGCTTGCGTCACAACCTGGCGATTCTCGATCAGGTGCAACAGCGTAGCGGCGCGAAAATCCTCATGGCGCTCAAGGCGTTCTCCATGTGGAGTACTTTCCCGTTGATTCGCGAGACCTTGCAGGGGGTCTGTGCCTCGTCACCGTGGGAAGCGCGTCTGGGCCGGGAAGAGTTTGGTGGCGAGGTGCACTCCTTCTCCGCAGCCTTTAAAGAGAGCGATGTTGCCGAATTGCTGTCGATCTCAGACCATCTGGTTTTTAACTCTTTTAATCAGTTCGAACGTTTCCGACCTCTCTGGGCAAAAGAGCAGGGCAGGGTGTCGATCGGGCTGCGGGTCAACCCCGAACATTCAGAAGGGCATACCGAGCTTTACGATCCCTGTGCAGCAAATTCGCGCCTCGGTATCCCCCGCCGTGAGTTCAACGGTCAGTCTTTGGCCGGGGTGGAAGGCTTGCACTTCCATACTCTTTGCGAACAGCTCTTTGAGCCATTGGCCCGTACGGCTAAAGTCTTTGAAAAAAAATTCGGTGAATTTTTGCCGCAAATGAAATGGATCAACTTCGGCGGCGGTCATCACATCACCCGTGCGGGCTACGATATTGATGGTCTGGTTGAGCTGATCTGTTATTTTAAAAAGAAGTACAACGTCGAAGTCTATCTTGAGCCAGGAGAGGCGATTGCCATTGGCACCGGCCTGCTGGTTGGTGAAGTCCTCGATGTTGTGCACAACGAAATCGAGACAGCCATCCTCGATATTTCGGCGACCTGCCACATGCCGGACATTCTGGAGATGCCTTACCGTCCGGAGATCATGGGCGGATTTGACCCTGGTGAAAAGGAATACACCTATCGCCTCGGGGGGCCATCGTGCCTGGCTGGCGATATCATCGGTGACTGGTCTTTCGAACAAGCCTTGCGCCCCGGCGACCGGTTGGCGTTCCTCGATATGGCCCATTACACCATGGTTAAAACCACGACTTTTAACGGTATCCAGCATCCGCATCTCTGTACTTTTGAGCCGGAGACTGGAGAGTTGCAAGTGGTGCGAAGCTTTGGTTATGAGGATTTTCGGGGGCGGCTTTCCTGAGAGGGGAGCTTAATCACTAATTACGTAGAGAAAGATCAAAAGATAAACCGTAATTTAACGCAGAGGCGCAAAGACGCCAAGAAGGTCAAAGCGAGAAGTTCCAATGCTTATCCTTTGCGACTTTGCGTCTTGAGTGAGCGAACGCGAACGGGCGATAGATGAATTTGAATTTTTTTGCATGAAGTTGAGTGCACTCCAACCGCTTAGGTGATGAATATGGAACGTTGGTCGATTAAGAAATCTGAAAAAGCCTACAACATCGACAATTGGGGTGATGGGTTTTTCTCCATCAACCGCAAGGGGCATGTCTGTGTTCATCCTTCGCCGCATTCGAAATACTCTATCGATCTGCGGGCTCTGGTCGATGACCTGATCAAGCGCAAGATCAAACCGCCAATCCTGATCCGCTTCATGAATGTTTTGAAGGGGCGCATCGACGCCATCAATCGAGCGTTCAGTAATGCGATTGAAGAGAACGATTATCCAGCCGGTTATCAGACCTTCTACCCGATCAAAGTCAACCAGCAGCGCCAGGTGGTTGAGGCCATTACCGAGTTTGGCAAAAAGCATCATATCGGTCTGGAGGTCGGCTCTAAGCCGGAGCTGGTGGCGGCGATTTCTTTTGCCACCGGCAAGGACCTGCCGATTATCTGCAATGGTTACAAGGACAACGATTTTATCGAGACCATCCTTTATGCCAATAAGATTGGCTACGACATCACCATCGTGGTCGAAAAGCTGTTTGAGTTGGATAAAATCATTGCTCTCTCGGAAAAGATTGGCATCAAACCGAAGTTGGGGATCCGGGTCAAACTGTCATCGAAGGGAACCGGCAAATGGGCGACTTCCGGCGGCAGCGACGCCAAATTTGGTCTGAAGATCTCGGAGTTGCTCGCGGCGATTGACCTGCTCAAAGAGCATGACTTGCTTGATCAGGTGAATTTGCTGCATTTCCATATCGGCAGCCAGATCACCAAGATCGACAAGATTAAAAATGCCTTGGTCGAGGGTGCCAGAATCTATGCCGAGATGAAGAAGATGGGCGTAGGTCTCGAATATCTCGATATCGGTGGTGGTCTCGGCGTTGATTACGATGGCTCGAAGTCGAGTTATTTCTCCAGTGTTAACTACTCTGTCGAGGAGTACGCCAATGATGTCATCTATCAGGTGAAAAATATCTGTGTTGCGGCGGGAGTGCCTTGCCCGAATATTATCTCTGAGTCGGGGCGGGCGATTGTTGCGCACTATTCAGTCTTGATCACCAACATTCTCAACACCAACACCCAGAATGCCTTGCCAGATTACGACGACGTGCTGGAGGAGGCCGAGAAGCTTTCACCAACAGTCAAAAAGCTTAACGACATTTACCAGAGCATTGACCGCCACTCTGTGCGCGAGGATTACCACGATACCTTGCAGTTGGTTCAGGAGGCCGCCAGTCTTTTTAGTCTCGGCTACCTGACCCTGCATGATCGGGCGCTGGCGGAATGGCTTTGTAACAAGATTTTTATCAAAATCAACAGCATTGTCGAGCGGATGCGGCCGGTCCCTGATGAACTGCAAAACTTTAAATTGAATCTACGCGAGACCTATTTCGCCAATTTTTCGCTTTTTCAGTCCGTTCCTGATTCATGGGCGATTGATCAGTTGTTTCCGATCATGCCGCTGCAAAGGCTCAGCCAGAAACCTGACGTCATGGCGACCATCGCTGATATTACCTGTGATTCCGATGGCGAGGTCAGCAGCTTTGTTGGTGAGAACGGCAAAGCCAAGTATCTGCCATTGCATAAGGTGACGGGTGATGAAGATTATTTTATCGGGTTCTTTATGATCGGCGCTTACCAGGAAATCCTCGGTGACATGCACAACCTGTTCGGTGATACCAACGCGGTGCATATCACTTTCAACAAAAAAACCAACTACAAGATAGATACGGTGATCAAGGGTGACGCGACCTGGGAGAGCCTTAAGTATGTGCAGTACAAGGGACCGGAGATCCTCAAGCACGTACGGGACAACCTTGAGAAAAATGTGGCTTCACGCAAGGTGTCTTTCGAGGAGACAAGTTATTTTATTGAACTGCTGGATAAGATGCTGGTGTCTTATACGTATTTGGGGGAGTAGCAGAGGCTGAAAGCCATTGCGGGACGAGGACCGCGGGACGTGGGACGAGAAAAAACTAAAAAACAAGGGGAACCCTTCGATGTGAAGAGGTTCCCCTTTTTAATGTCGATTGCCACGTCCCTCGTCCCACGTCCCACGTCCCGCGTCCCGCGTAACGCGTTACGCGTTACGCGTCCTTGGTCCCGGCCTTTCTCTCATTCATCACTTTATAAGCACAGAACTCGCCGCACATGGTGCAGGCACCATGCTCTTCATCCACGCCGGAGGCGGCACGGATGCGACGGGCTTTTTCGGGGTCCATGGCGAGAGCGAACTGGCCCTCCCAGTCGAGTGCCTTGCGGCACTTGGCCATGGCGATGTCTTTCTCCATGGCTCCCGGTACGCCCTTAACGATATCTCCGGCATGGGCGGCGATGCGGCAGGCGATGACGCCTTCGTGAACATCTTCGACTGTCGGCAGCGCCAGGTGTTCACTGGCGGTCACGTAGCAGAGGAAGTCAGCGCCAGCCGCTGCGGCCAGGGTGCCGCCGATGGCGCAGGTGATGTGGTCGTAACCGGGCGCGATGTCGGTGACTAGCGGGCCGAGCACGTAGAATGGGGCGCCGTGACAAAGCCGTTTCTGCAGCTGAATGTTCATCTCAATCTGATTCAGCGGCACATGTCCCGGGCCTTCGATCATGACCTGAATGCCGGCCTTCCAGGCGCGCTGGGTCAATTCGCCGAGCAGGATCAGTTCCTGGATCTGGGCACGATCAGAGGCATCAGCCAGGCAACCGGGGCGAAAGCCGTCGCCGAGGGAGAGGGTGGCGTCGTAAGGTTTGACAATTTCCAGCAGGCGGTCGAATTGTTCAAAGAGCGGGTTCTCGGCATTGTTGTGCGTCATCCACTCGACGGTGAAAGAACCGCCGCGGGAGACCACTTCCATGATCCGGCCTTCCTTGTCCATCCGCTCGACCGTCGTCCTGGTCACGCCGCAATGCACCGTGATGAAGTCGACCCCGTCATCGAGGTGTTTGATGATGCCATCGAAAATCTCGTCGGCGGTCATGTCGACCATCGCCTTGCCCTTACGAGTTACGGTGTCGACCGCGGCCTGGTAGAGCGGTACCGAGCCGATGCAGGCAGTGGTCTCGCGGATGATCGCCGCCCGGATTTCATCGATCGGGCCACCGGTTGAAAGGTCCATGATCGCATCGGCGCCAGCAGCCACCGCCACGCGGGCCTTCTCCAGTTCTTTATCGATGCTGGTGTCATCCTTGCTGGTACCGATGTTGGCGTTGACCTTGGTGCGCAGGCCCTTGCCAACCGCCAGCGGAATACCGTTGGTGTGCTTGTTGTTGTGGCAGATGATCGCGGTGCCTTCGGCGATGCGTTGACGCAGGATTTCCGGATCAATGTTTTCCGTGGCTGCAGCCTGTTTCATCTTGTCTGAGATAACGCCCTTGCGGGCAAGCTCAAGTTGGGTCAATGCGTTCTGTTTTTTCATGAAACCTCATTAGTCTTACATATGTTTATTGTTGAAAAGTGATTGGAGATAAAACCCGTTAACGCGCGTTCGCTGCGCTCACTCAAGACGCTAAGACGCAAAGAAAGAGAAAACATTAAAGGTTGGTTTTACTTTGCGGCTTTGCATTAAATGTTTATGACCTTGGCTTTCACGCGTCCCTCTTCTCGCGTTCCGCGTCCCGTACAGCCTTAGCCCCTGCAAAATGATTAATCGGGCCATGTCCACCCCCTAAGGGAACCGCGTGGCGAATTGCTTCATTCATAAAAAGCTTGGCTGCCGTGGCTGCCTTCATTAATGGTTGCCCTTGGGCGAGTAGGGTGGCGAGAACGGTTGAATAGGCGCAACCGGTGCCATGGGTATTCTTGGTGTCGATGCGCTCCGCAGGCAGCTTCAGTACTGTCGTTCCTGCGAGCAGGATGTCAACAGCATCTTCTTCGCGATGTCCCCCTTTGATCAGAACGTGTCGTGGTCCCATCGTCTGTAGTGCTTTTGCCGCTTCTTCCATCTCTTCAAGGGTGCCGATCGTTTGTCCAGTCAAGGCTTCGGCTTCCGGGATGTTGGGTGTCAGCAGATAAGTATGCGGCAGCAGGTCGCGACGTAAGGCTTCAACCGCCTCCTGTTTCAGTAAGGTGGCACCACCTTTGGCGATCATCACCGGATCAACGACGCTGAGCAGGTTGTATCTCTGGATTAGACTCGCGACTCCGCTAACGATCTCGGCGTTGTAGAGCATGCCGGTTTTGATCGTGTCAGTGCCAATGTCATTTAGAACCGTTTCTGCCTGTTTGATAATAAAGTTGGCCGACGCCGGTGACAGCCCATGCACACCGAGGGTGTTCTGTGCGGTCAGCACGGTGATGGCGCTGGTGCCGTAGGAACCGAGCAGGGCAATCGATTTAAGATCGGCCTGAATGCCAGCACCACCGCTGGGGTCAGATCCCGCAAGCGTCATCACCCGGGTCGCTGCAAGCCCTTTTCTGCTATTGAACAGCAGGGCCAGCTCCCTGGCGGCCAGGGCCGGATTCGGGTCCTCGGTGATGGCGGAAATAACCGCCAGCGCGTCGGCACCAGCTTCGAGCGCGTCGGCGCCATTAGTCCAGTTGATGCCGCCTATGGCTACCAGCGGGATTTTGACGGCCCGCCGGATTTTACGCAGGGTTTCCAATCCGACCAGTTCGACGTCGTCCTTGGTGTTGGTCGGGAAGATGCTGCCGACACCAATATAGTCGGCCCCGGCCATCTCGGCTTTCAGTGCCTGGTCGATAGAGCGAGTGGAAACTCCGATCAATTTGCCTGGGCCAAGTTCTTTGCGAGCTTCATGAACCGACAGGTCGTCCTGACCGAGATGAACACCATCGGCAAAACTTTCTTTGGCAACTTCTGGATTGTCGTTCACCAGAAAGGTTGCTTTGGCTTCGTTGCAGAGTTGAACCAGCTGCCGTGCCAGGTTGATCTGAGCTTCCTGAGAGCGTTCCTTGTCGCGGTATTGCACCACCTCGACGCCGCCCCGAAGTCCCGCCTTGACGGTTTGTAGAATTTGTTCGTCTGAGCCGTGCGGTGTAATCAGATAGAGACCCTGGATCATGATTTTTTCTCTCTCCAATAGTCGGGTTAACACGTTGAACACAAAAAAACGCCAGGCTGGTGGCCACGGCGCTTACCCACTATTAAGTGTAGGTGCTCGTTGCTGACCAGACCGCTTCCCTCCGCCGGTATAATCCGGATCAGGTTCTAAGGGTTGTTCCGTTGCGAAACGGAACTCTCAGTAAAGCACTTACTCCCCTAGCGGTGGCTCAGAAATGCTGGATGTTTTGGTCAGGCCAGAACAATCCGGCTATTCAATAAATCAATTTCCTGAATGCTGCCGACGACATCGCGATGCTTGCCAAAAACATCGACGAGGCGCACCTTGCCGGGCAGGGCCAGCACTGAAGCGACATCTTCAAGTGCTGTTTCCTGATCGTCTTGAATCAGAAGAAATGGACCATCGTTAAAACACATAAGTTTATCCTTTCAATTTGTTCAAGCAACAGCCTAAAAGATTGCTCTTAGCCTGTCAACTCTTTCCCCTTTACAGCCCCAGTCCAGAATGCTTTAATATCTGACTCTCAAGGAGGTTTTTAAGCTTTGATACCCGGATCTCGCCCGACTTGGGTTGAAATAGATATCGCCGCTTTACGTCACAACTTTCAGGAAGTGCAACGCACTGTTGGCGCCGATTGTGAGGTGTTGGCCGTGGTCAAGGCGGATGCTTATGGTCATGGTGCCAGTCAGGTTGCCCCGGCGCTGGCTGATGCTGGCGCAAGTCTCTTTGGTGTCGCTCTTGTCGAAGAGGCAGTGGAATTGCGTCGACTCGGCATAGAGCAACCGATCGTCATTTTTGGTGGAGCTTTCCCCGGTCAGGAGTCAACTGTTCTGGAGCACCACTTGACCCCCATTCTGTATGATTTGACAAGTGCCCGCCAACTTGATCGCGCAGCCCATGCTGCCGGACGAACCATCGATTATCACCTTAAGGTCGATACCGGGATGGGGCGGTTCGGTTTTTCCGTTGAACAGCTTGATGCGGGGCTACCCGTCCTGAAAGAGCTGAAGCATCTCAACATGACCGGTCTCATGAGCCACCTGGCCGTCGCGGATGAGCTGGAACAGCCCTTGACTGCCACGCAGAGTGCGACCTTTGTTGCGGTGATTGAGGTCGTTGAAAAGGCCGGTTTTAACCCGCGTTATCGTCACCTTGCCAATAGTGCTGGCATTTACAGTCAGGTGCTGGCCGGGTGCAACCTGGTCCGACCGGGAATCGCTTTGTATGGAGGCTTGACCGGCGGCCCTTACCGCGGGGCGTTCACACAACAACCGGTGATGCGTTTCGTCAGCCAGATTGTCCAGCTCAAGGAGGTCGCTCCTGAAACAGGGCTTTCTTATGGGCATCGCTTTGTGACCTCAAGGCCTTCACGCGTCGCCGCGATTCCGGTTGGCTATGCAGATGGTTACAATCGCCTGCTGACCAATCGTGGCGAGGTTCTGATCCATGGCCGCAGGGCTCCTGTCGTTGGGACAGTGTGCATGGACTGTATCCTTGTTGATGTGACCGACTTGCCCGAGGTTCAGCTCGGCGACCAGGTCGTTCTGCTCGGCCGCGACGGCGACGACATTGTGACCGCCGAAGAGTGGGCGGACAAAATTGGCTCCATCACTTACGAGGTCTTTTGCAATATCAGCAAACGGGTACCGCGAATTTTTATCAACAGTTGATAACACATGTATGTTTGACCGATGACAATAGCTGAAAGCAGGTTCAAATTAGCTCTGGATTTGGGCACCACGACACTGGCCGGAAGTCTTGTCAATGTTGCTGGCGAAGTGGTTGCCACCTCTAGTATGGCGAATCCCCAACAAGAATTGGGCGCAGACATTTTGTTGCGCCTGCAGCAGGCACACGAGGGCTACGGGCTTCGTTTGCAAACGCTCCTGTTGGAGGGAGTGCGGGCGTTGATCGCTCAACTCACTTCTCAAGCTGATTGTCGCTCGAACCAAATCCTCTCGGCTGCTGCTGCCGGTAACCCCGGCGTCTGTTGTCTGCTACAAAACCTGCCGGTCGCTTCTTTATTATTTCCTCCGCACAAGCCACCGTACCGGCAGTTGCGCTCTCTCCCTGCTGTCGAAATAGATGCCGGATTGAGAGTCCCCTTAGAGGTTTTCCCTCTGGTCTCCGGGTTTGTTGGTGGTGATCTGGTCGCTTGCCTGCTCTCTTGCGGTGAGGTGCCGCCCGGCACTCTGCTGGTCGATATCGGCACCAATGGTGAATTGGCCTGCTGGGACGGTGACCGCTGGTGGGCGTCTTCGGCAGCCGCTGGCCCGGCTTTCGAAGGTGGCAATATCGGCACCGGCATGGTGCTGAAGCCCGGGGCAGTGACCAACGTGACCCTTGATGGCGACCGATTCGAACTGACTGTGGCGGGAAAAGTGCCGCCTCGCGGTTTGTGTGGTAGCGGTCTGGCCGCTCTGGTGGCCGTTGCCAGGGATGGGGGCTTGATCGATGCCACCGGTCGTATTTGCTCTCCAGGCGAAGTGCCGAACAACCTGGCCCGTTACCTTGTCGAATGCGAGCGTGGCATGGCGATCTGTTTCTACCGTGATGCGTGCACCGAGCTTTGCCTGACTCAGCAGGATCTGCGCAACTTTCAACTGGCCAAGGGTGCCTTAAAAGCGGGCGTTGAGGTGCTTCTCGAGCGGGCTGGCTTTGCTCCACAAGAGGTGCCTCGGGTGCTGGTGACCGGAGCCCTTGGGACCGCACTGCCGCTTGCCGTCTTGAAAAGGGTTGCCTTGTTACCAGAGCCCATGATAGATAAAACCCTCTTCGTCTCCAATGGTGTGCTGGCTGGCTTACAGTACTACCTGATGGCCGCCAATGGCCGTAGCGAACTGGATCATCTGCTCTCCCGGATTCAGCCGCTGCCGCTCTCCGGAACACCCGCTTTTGAGACGCGGTTTCTGGCGGCCCTGAATTTCTAGAAAACCGCCGTTGCTGACGGTTTTTATCGTTTCACAGAACTGAATCCAAAATTCTTATTGAGAGGTAATGCCATGGCTGTCATTAAACGTGCACTGATCAGTGTTTCTGACAAAACTGGAATCGTCGATTTTGCCAAGGAGTTGAATCGCTACGGCGTGGAAATTCTTTCCACTGGCGGGACTGCCAGTATGATGCGGGACGCCGGACTCGATGTGAAAGATGTTTCGGAATATACAGGCTATCCCGAAATGCTCGATGGCCGGGTCAAGACTCTGCACCCGAAGGTCCATGGTGGTCTGCTCGGGCTACGCGATAATCCGGCCCATGTCGCCAAGATGGCAGAACATGACATCACCCCCATCGATATGGTGGTGGTCAACCTCTATCCGTTCGAGGCGACCGTTGCCAATCCCGACTGCACCCTCGAGGATGCGATTGAGAATATTGACATTGGCGGGCCCACCATGTTGCGCAGTGCGGCCAAGAACAATCAATCGGTGACTGTGATTATTGACCCTGCAGACTATGCCGTGGTGCTGGATGAGATGGCGCAACATGCTGGTGATGTTTCCAAGCAAACCAACTTCCGCCTGGCGCTCAAGGTTTACCAGCGGACCTCGGCTTATGACGCCGCCATCTCCAACTGGCTCGGCAAACGTCTCGATGCTGAGAGTGCCGATTTCCCCAGCGCCCTGACCTTTCAATATCATCGCACCGAGATTATGCGCTACGGCGAGAACCCACACCAGAAAGCGGCTTTCTACGTTGAAAGTGATGTCCAGGAAGCGTCTCTCGCCACTGCGAAGCAGCTGCAAGGCAAGCAGCTTTCCTATAATAATATCGCCGACACCGACGCAGCGCTTGAGTGCATCAAGCAGTTCAGCGAAGGCCCGGCTTGTGTCATCGTCAAGCACGCCAACCCTTGCGGGGTGGCTTATGGTGCGACCCCGTTGGAAGCCTATCAGAAGGCCTTCAGTACCGATACCGAATCCGCTTTTGGCGGCATCATCGCCTTCAATCGCGAGCTTGACGCGGTAACCGCTCAGGCGATCGTTGACAAGCAGTTTGTCGAGGTGATTATTGCGCCGAAAGTGACCGCTGATGCAGTCGCTGTGGTCGCGGCGAAGAAGAACGTGCGCCTGCTCGAATGTGGTGAGTGGCCAGAGCAGTCAGCGCCCCGGTTGGAGATGAAGCGGGTTAACGGTGGGATGCTGGTCCAGGAACTCGACCGCGAGCTGGCCGGCGAGCTGAAAGTGGTCAGCAAGCGGCAACCGACCGAGCAGGAGATGAAGGATCTGCTCTTTACCTGGCGGGTGGCCAAGTTCGTCAAGTCCAATGCGATCGTTTATGGTAAAGACAGCATGACCATCGGCGTTGGCGCCGGGCAGATGAGCCGGGTCAATTCTGCTCGGATCGCAGCGATCAAGGCCGAGCAGGCCGGTCTGGAAGTCAAGGGCGCGGTGATGGCTTCGGATGCGTTCTTCCCGTTCCGCGATGGCATCGACAACGCCGCAGCCGTCGGCATCTGTGCCGTCATTCAACCGGGTGGCTCAATTCGTGATGAAGAGGTCATTGCTGCCGCCGATGAGCATGGCATGGCGATGGTCTTTACCGGCATGCGGCATTTCCGCCATTGATCGGCGGACGGAACGTGGTGAATAACTTTTGCTCTTCCCGTAAAGCCGTCTTTGCTGCTTTGCTGGTGATTACTTTCGTGGTGTTTGGGAATACCTTCCTGAACGACTGGACGTATGACGATATCCCAGTCATCGTCGAGAACTCCGACATTCGCTCCCTGGCGAATTTTCAGGAGGACACCTATCCCACTCGGCCGCTCCGAGAGTTGAGCTATATGCTTGACTACAAACTGTTCGGTGATCAGCCCGCCGGATACCACTTGCAACAGAATCTCTGGCATGCGGCAAACGGCTGTCTGTTGTTTCTACTGATGTCTATTCTTGGAGTCGCCCCGGGTTACGCTTTTCTGGGGTGTCTGCTCTTTTTGGTTCATCCAATTCAGGTCGAGTCGGTAGCAAGCCTGGGCCATCGCAAAGAACTGCTGCCGCTTTTTTTCGGTTTGCTGGCACTTCTGGCCTACGTCAAGTCTTTTGCTGTTTCCGGGCTGCGACGCTGGGCCCTGTGGCTGACTTGCGCGGTTTCCTATCTATTGGTCCTGAAAGGCAATCAGACTGCAGGAACGTTGCCGCTGCTTTTTCCGGTCTACGAATATCTTTACCTCGAAAAAGACAGACGGCTGCTGTTGCGGTATCCGTGGGCGTTTGGCCTGATATTGCTCTTGCTTGTCGGGGCCTGCGGTTTCTACTACACCGAGAATTTTGATTTTCAGCAGTCGTTGCTACAAATGTACGCACAGAATGGTGCTCCAGGCACCAAAGAGTATTTCCCGCTTTTTCTGGTGGCACTGAAGCTTCCACTCCTCTATTTAGGGAAGCTGTTGTGGCCTTTTGACCTGGCACCGGAGTACGTCACCGAGTTCTCTGTAAGCTATCTGCAGTGGGGCAGCCTTGCGGGAGCATTCCTGTTTTGTGGGTTGTTGACTCTGTTGGTTCGCCGACGGAGGTCGGTTTCTGGGATCTCTTTCGGTCTTGCCTGGAGTCTGGTTCTTTATATCCCGGTATCAAATGTTCTACCGGTGCACGCTTATGCAATGGCGGACAGGTATATGTATCTGGTCTTGCCGGGTGTTTCCATGGTTGTAGCCGTGGCCTTGCAGAAGTTGGATGCCAAGCTTGTTAATAAATGTGTTGTGGCGATCCTTTTGGTGCTGGCGATCTTGACGATTATGCAAAATCGTCACTGGAAAAATCATTACTCTCTGTGGACACATGCGGTTATGGTTAATCCTGAGTCCAAGGGAGCCCACTGGTCTGTTGCCGCATCGTATGCCCGGGCCGGTGAACTGCAAAGGGCTAAAAAACATTTCCAAAAGGTCCTCGAGTTGGACCGCTTTTTCGTCCATGCCTATCTTGAATTGGCCAAGTTACATGAGCAGGAAGGGGATTTGCCCGCAGCGCAAAAGAATTATGAAATGTTTGTTCGCTACGGACAATATCAGTTTCCTGCGGAAGCGATGCGAATTAAAAACTACCTGAAGTTTAGAAAGATGGATAAAATCTGACGCTGATGTGTTGTTTTGATGGTAACTCGTAGAACTTGTTGGTATCTCTGGCCGTAGTGTTTGTTGGCCCTTGTTGATTTATGACGTGAAGGTTTTTTATCATCGCGAATCATCGTTTTTGAAAGGTTTTGAGCTATGAATATACTTGTTGTTGGTGGTGGTGGTCGTGAACACGCACTGGTCTGGAAAATTGCACAGTCACCTCTGGTGAAAACGATTTACTGTGCTCCGGGTAATCCAGGGATCGCCGGTTTAGCCGAATGCGTCCATATCCCTGCTGAGGATATTGATGCACTGCTTGATTTTGCCACAGCTGAGAAAATAGACCTTACCGTGGTCGGCCCCGAAGTGCCCTTGACCCTGGGTATCGTCGATCGGTTCCAGGCTTGCGGGTTGGAGATCTTTGGCCCGAACCAGGCGGCGGCCCAGATTGAGGGCAGCAAAAGCTTCTCCAAGGATCTGATGGCCAAATATGCAATCCCGACGGCGGCCTATCAGACCTTTACTGATCGTGACGCCGCGGTCGCCTATATTAACCAGCAGGGTGCGCCCATCGTCGTTAAAGCCAATGGCTTGGCAGCCGGTAAGGGTGTGATTGTCGCTATGTCCGTGCAACAGGCAATCGCCGCGGTTGACGACATCATGCTCGACAAGGTGTTCGGCACTGCTGGTGCCAGTGTCGTCATCGAAGAATTTATGGAAGGTGAAGAAGCCTCGTTCTTTGCTTTTACCGATGGCAAGAATGTTTTGCCGCTGGCCTCTTCTCAAGACCATAAGCGTGCCTTCGATAACGATGAAGGGCCAAATACTGGCGGTATGGGAGCCTACTCCCCGGCCCCGGTGGTTACGGCGACGCTGCATGATGAAATTGTCGAGACGATTGTCAAGCCGACGATTGCCGGGATGGCTAGCGATGGTTGTCCGTACAGCGGCATTCTCTATGTCGGTCTGATGATCAAGGACGGTAAGCCGCGGGTGGTGGAGTTTAATGCCCGTTTTGGCGATCCTGAAGCTCAGCCGCTGTTGATGCGGATGAAGTCGGATATTGTGCCGGTGCTGCAAGCTTGTGCCCGTGGCAATCTGCGGCAGGATTCCATCGAATGGCATGACAAAGCTGCTGTCTGTGTGGCTATGGCTTCCGGTGGTTACCCTGGCGATTATGCGAAGGGTTTTGAAATTAGCGGGCTGGATGAGGTTCTGGCTATGGATGACGTGGTGGTTTTCCACGCGGGCACCAGCCTTAAAGATGGTAAGATCGTCAACGCTGGTGGCCGGGTTCTTGGTGTCACCGGACTTGGCTGTACGGTTGCCGAGGCGATCGACCGGGCCTATAGCGCGGTCGAAAAAATTAACTGGAACGGCGTGCATTTCCGCAAGGATATTGGGCAAAAGGCTCTGAACCGTTAAAGGTAAAAGGTAAAAGGTAAAAGGTAAAAGGTAAAAGGTAAAAGGTAAAAGGTAAAAGGTAAAAGGTAAAAGGTAAAAGGTAAAAGGATTCAGCGTCGCTTGCTTTTCACGTTTAACTTTTCACGTTTAAATGAGGTTAACAAATGACTGAACAACCGGTGGTCGGCATCCTGATGGGAAGCGACAACGACTACGAGATTATGAAAGAGACGGCGGTGGCCCTCAAACAGTTTGGGCTTCCTTTTGAAATGACCGTTTCCAGTGCGCACCGTACTCCCGAGCGGACCGCCAAATTTGTTCGGGAAGCGAAAGGACGCGGAATCAAGGTCTTGATCGCCGGTGCCGGGGCTGCTGCCCATCTGGCCGGAGTGATCGCGGCTGAGACCACTTTGCCCGTGATTGCCGTGCCGATTGATTCTACGCCCCTTAACGGCTTGGATGCCTTGCTTGCCATGGTGCAGATGCCCGCCGGGATTCCGGTGGCAACTATGGCCATTGGCAAGCCTGGAGCGCGCAATGCCGGAATCTTTGCGGCGCAGCTTTTGGCCGTGAATGATGAGGAATTGACAGGAAAATTAGTTGCCTTTAAGGCTGAGATGGCTGCCGGCGTGGAGCTCAAGGCTGAGGCGCTCAAGCGGCGTCTGGACGAGGATTTCGGTCAGTCCTGAACTGATTCTGGCTTTTTGCCGCTGAGACGATGATAAAATCCCTGCTCAGCTTGACACGGATTTTGTAATCATATTATGTTTAACGAGGTTGTCGCTACATTATTGGATTCTTTTTTTCTGGTCTGGCAATCTTAAGTTTCGAGGGTGAGGAAGGTTTCTTCTTCGCCCTTTTCAGGAGATAAATCTTTGAGTAAAGAAAAGAGCTTCACCGATCAGCTTTGGGATTTTTTTTGCTCCCTTAAGCTGGCAATTATGAC
Source organism: Desulfuromonadales bacterium (assembly GCA_030145195.1). Lineage (GTDB taxonomy): Bacteria > Desulfobacterota > Desulfuromonadia > Desulfuromonadales > BM103 > JAQYVY01. The sequence continues at coordinate 54,446 of JAQYVY010000001.1, forward strand.
CCTGCTGGTGCTCGCCTTGACGTCCATTATCGGAACCGTTATCGAGCAGAACCTCGCGCAACAGGAATATCTGCAGAAGTACGGCATGAGTGAGGGCACCTTCCGTGTGCTCGATGCCTTGCAGTTCTTCGACATGTACCATTCCTGGTGGTTTCTGTCCCTGATGGGGCTGTTCGCGGTCAACCTGATCTGTTGTTCCATCAAGCGCTTGCCGCGGATTATCAAGATAGTCAACGAGCCGGTGCTGGTGGCGGATGACGGTCTGTTCCGGACCTTTTCCAATCGTGAAGAAATCGTCACTGCGGATTCGTTGGAAAGCGTCCGAGATAAGGCAGCTGCCTTATTGGGCAAGCGCTTTGCCGCGCCGGTTATTACCGAGCAAGATGGTAAGATCCATCTTTTCTCCCAGAAGGGGGCTTACTCCCGGTTCGGGGTTTATGTTACTCATTCTTCGATTTTGATCATCTTCCTCGGTGCCATGATCGGTAATGTCTGGGGCTACAAGGCCTACATCAACATCGTCGAAGGCTCCTCAATCAATCAGGTTTGGCCGCGCGTCGGCAAGGAGCCGATTCCCATCGGTTTTGATCTGCGCTGTGATGATTTTGAAGTCACCTTCTATGACGGTGGTGGCCGACCGAAAGATTTCACCAGTGAGCTGGTGGTGCTGAAAGACGGCCAGGAAATCTTGAAGAAAACCATAGAGGTCAACGATCCCTTAAGCTATGGCGGTCTGACCTTCTACCAGTCGAGCTATGGTCCGGCTGGCGACCCCACCTTCAAGTTCCGGGTGCGCGAACGGGCCACCGGCGAAACGGTCGAAGTCTCTGCGGTACAGGGCCGCCACGTGGAGTTGCCGGGCGGGCGTTCTTTTGCCGTCAATCAGTTTGCGCCCTCCTACGATAAATTTGGACCGGCTGCCCAGATTCATGTCAATAGCGCGGATGGCACCCACGGCAATCCCTTTATCCTGTTGAAGAACTTTCCTGAGTTTGATGAGCGTCGCGGCGGTGATTATATCTTTACGCTGCTTGAGCACCAGCAACGTTACTACACCGGTCTGCAGGTTGCCAAAGATCCGGGTGTCTGGGTGGTCTGGCTCGGTTGTTTGTTGATCGTTCTCGGCTCTATGAGCGCCTTCTTCTTGTCCCATCGCCGCCTCTGGGTGCAGATCCAGCCGCTGGATAAGGGCGTTGGAGTTAAATTCGGCGGCAACGCGCACCGCAATCAACCGGCTTTCGCACTCTTCTTTGACGAGTTGAAAAAAGAACTTAACGACGCTCTGACGTCCTGATGGAGGAATACGGCATGACCAGTTCTCTCTTTTTTAATATCACAACAATTGCCTACTTTGCGGCGATGGTGGTCTTTATCCTTTACCTGACCGCCAAAAACAAAACCATTGGTTTGGTTGCCACGTTGGTCTGCTGGGCGGGTTTTGCCGCGAACACGGTTGCAATCGGGTTGCGCTGGTATGAAGCCTACGCCATGGGTTATGAGCAGGCGCCACTCTCCAATCTTTACGAATCGATTGTCTTCTTTGCCTGGTCGATCCTGCTGATTTACCTGATTTTTGATCTCAAGTACAAACAGCGTGCCGTGGGGGCCTTCGTGGTGCCCTTTGCCTTCGCTGGCATGATCTGGGCGCAGTGGAGTCTCGACGCCACGATTCAGCCGCTGGTTCCAGCGCTGCAGAGCAACTGGTTGACCTACCATGTCTTTACCTGCTTTATCGGCTATGCGGCTTTTGCTATGGCCTGCGGGGTCTCGATCATGTATCTGATCAAGGTCGGCAAGGAGGAGCATGCCGCCGAAGAGTCACCGATCGGCGGGATCCTCGGGATGTTCCCAAGCGTCAAGATTCTTGATGATCTCAACTACAAAGCCATCATGGTCGGCTTCCCGATGCTGACCCTCGGCATTATTACTGGCGCGGCCTGGGCCAACTATGCCTGGGGCACCTACTGGAGTTGGGATCCCAAGGAAACCTGGAGCCTGATTGTTTGGTTTATCTATGCGGCATTTTTGCACGCAAGGTTTACCCGCGGCTGGGTGGGGCGGCGTGCGGCCTGGCTCTCTATCTTCGGTTTTGCCGCCACGATCTTCTGTTACCTCGGGGTCAACTTAGTGTTGTCCGGATTGCATTCGTATGGGGGATAGCTCGGAGGGTTTCAAGGCCGAGTCGCTCGCTCTCATCGAATAACCGATGGCAAAAAAAGAAAAGTTTGGTATCAATGCCGGGGTGATAGAGCTAATGTTCTGTCTCCCCGGTTGTGTTAAGGCCGGGAATTTGCATGTCTGTAAAGGGTTGAAGCTATGCACCTTCCCTTGTGGTGGTAAATAGCGGAGCTAGGGTCCTTCATTGGCCGGTACCCGTAATTTTGTGCTGGGAGTTCGCGGTGTTAATGCCGTCAAAGCACCATTTATTGTTTTTTTGTTGTCCGTTATGCGAATCATTTGCCTGAGGGGCTTGGTGAAAGATGCGAATCGGTCTATTCAGCTTATTGTTGGCTGCTTTCTCTGTCCTGATTCTTCCGGCCTTTGCTGACGAAGGCTCGGGTCGGTCTTTTGTCCTCTGGTCTGGCTCTGCCTCTGCAGGCAGTTGCACTACAGTGCAGTGCCATGCCATTCTTGGCAAGGCTAAGTACGTGCATAACCCGGTCGCCGAGCGAGACTGCCTCGCCTGTCATGCGACGACCGAGCAGAGTCATCCTGGACCCGATTCCATGCAGTTGCTCGAGGAAGAGCCGGGGCTTTGTCTGCAATGTCATGAAAACCCGGCTGCCGGGATGAAACATCCGCACTCAGCTGTGGAGGCAGGTTGTACTGGTTGCCATAGCCCGCATCAGGGCGGATTGCCAGACTTTTTATTGCAGTCCGGTGGCAAGCTCTGTTTGATGTGCCACGCTGATATGGTTGCCGGGAAACATGTTCACGGCCCGGTCTTTGCTGACAACTGCGGGATCTGTCACGGCATCCATGGCTCCGATAACGAGTCGATGCTGAACCTGCCTGGCAATAAACTTTGTTTTGCCTGTCATGTCGGGATCAAAGGGATTATCGACAATGCGGTTTCGCAGCACGAGCCCGTTGCCAACGGCCAATGTTGGGATTGTCATGAGCCCCATGCTTCCGATTACAAGCCTTACCTGAAGGCCTATTACCCGCGTGAATTCTATGTTCCTTTTGAGGAAGAGAATTTCGCGCTGTGTTTTAATTGCCATGATAAGAACGCGTTCCTTTATGAACGAACCTCTGAAGCCACGGAGTTTCGCAACCGGGATGCTAACCTACACTTTTTTCATGTCAATCGTTCCGATAAAGGCCGGGTTTGCAAGGGTTGCCATGGGGTGCATGGTGCCGACCAGGAAAAGTTGCTGATGAGTCGGGTCGCCGGCTTCGGTCGCTGGGGGATCCCCCTCAATTGGGTCAAAACCGAAAAGGCAACCACCTGCTATGTCGGTTGCCACCGGCCGAAAAGTTACAGTCAGGAAGAACTGATAGATAACCTATAGAGCCCAATTCAGCTCGAAATGGATTGGCTTGGGAGCTTTGATCGTTTTGTCGGATTTGCTATTGTCTTTAAATTCCAGGATAAAGTGGTGCCTGTTGCTCGTGTTGCTGCTGACCGGCTGTGCCCCGGGGTTGCAGGAGGAACGGGCTGAGCGTTACTTCTGGCCGCCTGATCCAGAGTATGCAAAGGTTGAGTTTATCGACTTTTATGTGGCCAAAGAGGATGTTGCGATGTCAGGGCCAACTTTGTTGGATGAGTTTCTCGGTCAAGCTCTACCGCAACCCTTGTTTGCTTATCCCTATGGTGTGGCCACAAATCAGGCCGGTAAGGTGTTTGTTTCAGATACCCGTAACAAGGTGGTTGTTGTTTTCGATTTTGCTCTGGGGGCGGTTTCGTATCTACAGAGCGAAGATGGGGGGCGATATAACTTTCCTTTGCCGATGGGGGTTGCTGCGCAGCCAGGTGGAAAGATCTTTGTCGTCGAGGCGAAAAACCATCAAGTGCTGGTTTTTTCGTCTGCCGGTAAATACGAGACGTCTTTCGGTGCCGATGATTTGACCAAACCCACGGGGCTGGCTTACTGCGAAAAGTCGCAGCGGTTGTTTGTTGTTGATACGGGTCAACACCGGGTTGTCGTGTTCGATAAGGATTACCGAAAAACCTCAACAATCGGTGAACGTGGTGCTCAACCAGGGCAGTTCAACTACCCCCTGGATGCTGCCGTCGGCCCGTCCGGTAACCTCTTTGTGCTCGACACTCTGAATGCGAAGGTTCAAGTGTTCTCTCCCGCGGGTGAGTTCCTGCATCAGTTTGGCGAGCGAGGGACGGCTGCTGGTTCGTTTGCGCTGCCAAAAAGTATCACAGTGAGTGCCCAGGGCCATGTCTATGTTACGGACAGCGTGAGCCACAAGTTCATGATCTTTGATCAATACGGGCAGCTCCTGCTGGCTGTTGGCGGTCATAGTCGATCAACGAGTGGCAGGTTTTCACCAGGGGGCTTTTACTCGCCGATCGGAATAACTGCCGATCTTTCTGGGGCGATTTTTGTCGTTGACGCCATGAACCGGGGAGTGCATAAGTTTCAGTATCTGACCCCGGAATATCTGGCAGCTCACCCCATTCTCCCGGGGCAGTCCCACTTCCCGCTGCAGATGTCGGGTGTGGATCAGTAGCTTTGTGCGTATCGGAAAGTTTTGGTAGGGCCTTTGGAGGCTTTTATGTGGGGAGCTGACTATTGTCGAAGAATACCCAGTCTGAGGTAGCTGTTATGATGAATATGTTTATAAAAAAATGGATGGTGTGCCTGACGGCCTTTTTGCTCCTGCCGGTTTGTGTTTTTGCTCTGGAGTTGGTCTATCCGGCCGATGGGACTTCCGTCAGGAAATCCAATTACGTCATTATCAAAGCCGGGAATAGTCCAGTGGTTGATGGTCTAACTGTTGAGATCAATGGTGTCGGTAGTGACTTGATTGATATTTCTTCGGTGGAATACAAGCAGGCTTTTGCCGACCTGCTGATTCTGATGCCGGACCTGGATCCTGGCCTCAACAAGATAGTTCTCAACGGTATCACCGGGGGCAAGTCGGTGGCAAAGGTCGAGGCCGAGGTTTATTTTGTGGTCAACCCTTGGGATGATCCGCCAGAGCAATTCCCCCCCTTTATTCTGCACTTGCCGCAGAAGGAGAGTCTTTGTGCGCCGTGCCACAATATGGATCCAAGCTCTGAGGAGCTTAATAGCTTCGATCCCCGCAAGAATCCATGTAACTCCTGTCACAAGCGGATGATCCACAAGAAGCATGTCCACGGCCCGGCCGGAGTTTTGGAATGTACGACTTGTCATGATGCTGCTTCGGGTCCGGCTAAGTATGCGATTGAGGGCCGCGGTAACCAGCTCTGCCTGGAATGTCACGAAGATAAGTTTGACGATTTCAAAGCGCAAAAATTTATGCACGGTCCAGTGGAGACTGGCGATTGTCTGGTTTGTCACAGCCCTCACGCCACCGATGAGTTCGCTCAGGTGCGTGGCAATATTAATTCTTTATGCCAGGCGTGTCATCAGTCTTTCAGTGATGGTCGTCATATCTTGAGAGGGATAAGTGGTCAGATACATCCGGTTGCCGGAGTCTTTGACCCGACGAGGTCCAATCGTGACTTGAACTGCACCAGTTGCCATAACCCGCACGGTGGCCAGGCCAAGAACTATTTTGTTAACAATATTTTGGATCGTTTTGTCTTGTGTCAATATTGTCACAAAAAATAATTAATAATAGTGAGGCTGAAGATGTCAAAATCTCTGTGGTTATTGCTTTATATGGTTGCCGGATTTGCCCTGTTCCTGGGTGGTTGCGCTGCCCCTGAGTCGGTAAGTGTGCAAAGGTACTTCTGGCCGATTCCTCCAGAAGATCCAAAAGTGGAGTTCATCGGGGTCTATTCCTCGGAGGATAGTTTTGAGAAATCCGACTTTTTGAAGGCCCAACAAGCTTTTCTGGGCAAAGAGGACCAGAAGCCCTTCCGCGGCCCCTACGGCGTTGCGGCTGATGATGAGGGCAAGGTTTTTGTCTCGGATGTCTACACCAAAAACATCCGGGTTTATGATTTTAATTCTAAAAAGGTGAGCTTCCTTCTGGCCAAAACTTACCTGCAAAAACCCTATGATCTGGATATGGACTCAGCCAAGAATCTTTATGTGGTCGATCCCGGCTTGAGTAAAGTGCTGGTGCTGTCGCGCACGGGTGAGAACCTATATGCCTATGGCAACAAGGACTCTCTGCAGCAGCCGGTTTATGTCGCGATTAACGAGCGGTTGCGCCGACTCTATGTTTCTGACGCTGGCAGTCACAAGATCGTTGTGTTTGACCTTGATTCGCGGGAGGTTGTTTTTGAATTTGGTGGTTTGGGTGCTGGCGACGGCCAGTTTTTCTCTTGCCAGGGGGTGGCGATAGACCGTGACGACAACGTGTACGTTGCCGACATGCTCAACGCCCGGGTTCAGGTGTTCGACCGGGATGGTAACTTCAAGAGTAAGTTTGGAACGCGCGGCGATGATATATTTACGTTTGAGTTTCCCAAGGATCTTGCTTTCGATGTTGATGACAACCTCTGGCTGGTTGACAGCCGCAGGCCCTATTATCGTGCCTATCAAAAGGATGGCACGCTGTTGCTGGTCGTCGGTGCAGAGCAGCGGACAAAACATCCGATGGCACTGGCTTATCCCGTGAGCATCCATATCACTCCCAAGTCGGCAATCTATGTGACTGATTTCCTTAACCGACGGTTTTCTCAGTGGCAGTATGTCACTCCTGAGTATCTGTTGCAAAACCCGATAACCCCGAAGTGATTTTTTGGGGGGGCTGTGGTCCGGGCTCTCGGTCTTTAGATGGCGTTTTGCCATTAGGCGGAGAAAGCTACGGCTTATGACTGTGCCTGGGTAAGGCTTATGCGTCCTTGGGCAGGCCCGGGAGCGTTTAGGCCGCTAAATTCTAAAGATGAAGGGGGGGGCTTTTCTGGCATGTGTTTTGCTTAAATGTACTACATCAGTTCACTTAACTGGAGTTCTTCAGTAGCGCTCCCACAATCTAAGTTTTTTGGAGGTAAGAAAATGAAAAAGGTTTTAGTACTCGTAGCTGTTTCTTTGATGTTCGCTGTACCTGCAATGGCGTTGACCATTGTTGGTACCAAGCACGATCTGTCCACGACTGGTCCTGTTAATGCTGCTTTGGGCGGCACGATCGACGAGATCTGTGTTTACTGCCACACACCTCACGGTGCTGATACTACTGTTTCCCTGGCTCCTCTCTGGAACCGCGTAAACACGACTCTTGACGGTACTGAGGATCTTTACGCCTCATCTACTTTCAATGCTGCTGCTTCTGCTGGCTACGGTTATGCTGGCATCAACGGTAGTGACGCTGTGCTCTGTCTCTCTTGTCATGACGGTACAAGTGTAACTGACACGTTGGTCAACATGCCTAACTCAGGTCAGACCGTAGCGACCACAGCCATTACTAATGGTAACGCTCTGATTCTTGGTGATACTGAAGAAATGTCCAATGACCATCCGGTTGGTTTCTGCTATTCTCAGGTTCAAGGGCTTGCTGGCGAAGAGCTCAAAGCTGCTCCTACCGTTCCTCTGTTTGAAGGCGACATGTGGTGTTCTAGCTGCCATGACGTTCATGACAATCAGTACACTCCGTTCCTGTCTATGGCGAACGGCGGCTCTGCTCTTTGCTTGGACTGCCACGACAAGTAAAGTTCTCTAGCTACTGATGAACTGATGGCGGGACCCGAGAGGGTCCCGCTATTTTTTTGTGGTTGTGCCGTCCGGGAAAAGTTTAGCTACAGAGGTCAGCCTGCAGCTAGCTGCTGCGGTGTTGCCTTCTGCATAGTCGACCCATAAAGTCAGAATCTATGTTTACAGGGATATGCAGGATGAACAGGATAAAGTCAGAACTTTGAGTCCAGGATTGTTGTCTTGGGCTGTTGAGGTGTGGGTGGCTATTTGAAGAAATTTGTTCGGCTGATTGGCGGTATTTGCGTTTTGCTACGGGCGGATTTGTGTGGCAAAGTCTGCGCTTTGGTGTGGTGCGATAATTGCATGTTTAAGCTCTAGATTAAGATCCCGTTTTGAGTGGGTTTGTCCTGGAAGTTGTTATGCCAACATTCTTAAATAAAATACTGCCAGCTATTTTTGCGCTGTTTTTGGTTTGTGTCCTCGCCTCAACGGCGTGGTCCAGAGCGCTTACTGGTGCCGCCGAGTTGAGCTATTTGAACTATTCGGCGAAAAATGATGTAGGTAAGTTGAGTGATGCCGCTCAATGGACCCAGAGTTACTCGGTGTTATACACCAAGTCGGGTTTGTTTCGTAATGGTCGGCTTGGTTTCTATGATGTTAAGCTTGGCTATGAATGGTCGCTGCTCGATGTCGATCTGACGCTTGGCACCTCTAAAGGGTCGATCAATGAGGACACCAATAAGTTGCTCTATAGTGGCGAGTTGCTGTTTGCTCCGGGGGGGCTGCCCTTCAAGCTGTACGCCTTTTCGTACGATCTGGCTCACGCCGACTTTCGCCAAGGTTCCTTGCTGGGTCGTCGCGGGGCCGATCCTCTTAAGTTGAGTAGTGGTGTCATCATTGACCCCGGTGTTTTTGTCGGCATTGACAACGGTACGCATGTGAGTTCTGGCTTCACGTTTGAGGCGGGAATCAAGAACGGTAGCTACCGTGGTCAATATCGGGATGTGCTTTCGAGGTTTCCCAAGCTTTTGATCAGCTATAGTGATGACTATGTTCTTGACAAGGAGCGTCTTGAACCGGTTGATTATAGGCTTCGTGACCTGGCATTCATCTCTTTGAACAAGAAAGATAACTGGTTCCATTATAAGGTTACTTCTTTCACCGACAACATTGATTCAAGCAACGATTATTCGATAACTCAGTTTATTCTCGGAACAATCGACCACACCCAGAAGCGGCAATGGATTAATCTGACGAACTGGATTCGTTTGTCAGTCGATGCCAATTATATTGTGACTGATGACAATCACGATCTCCGTGGCCAGGCGGAAGAGTTTGATCTCAACCTGTTTACCCTTTTGCGGCGCGATGGTTTTGTTTCATCAAGCTATGTCAACTTCAATCGTTTTTCGCAGGGTGATCGAATATCGCGTGCGCTGAGTCTGCCTTTTTGGGTCACTTACGAGAGGACTCGAAACCAACGCTGGCGGGGCATTTTACAGTACGATGCAGAGGCGACGGAAGACACCGAAACTGGCGATCAATGGGAAAGCAAGGACTACTATACGCGTCTTCAACTGGAAACCTTTCTGTCTGATCGACGTTGGGTTTTAACTCCATCGGCGGCGTTGGAAAGCGTTGAAGCGACCCGCGGTAATGGACAGGGCGCAGAAATCACCTTGTCCCTCGCGACAAATGCGAGGTTACGACAAAAAGCTTCCTGGTTCGGGCGTTATTCAGCCAAAGTCAATGAGGGCTCTCTGGACGCTTCTGATTCCGATGTGAACTGGCTTGAACAGGAATTCGATGGCTCGGTAACCAAGCAATTCACCCCGCGATTAAGCGCTGGACTTCACGCCAACGTGGTGTTGCGGAACGGCGACCTTTATGGCAATGCTGTCTACCACATTACGGGTAACAGCCAATTAAGCCAGTTTATAACTGACCAAGTGATTCAGCTTGAGAGTGGCGGCAGCCAGGACGGCACCGGTGCTTATGCCAGCGTTGGTGCTACCGCCGACCACTTTAGCACGGGTCGATTGAAAAATCGTGCCAGTGTCTATCTTGAGTATTGGAACGTGGAAACAGCAAGCAAGTACGAATTGACTGCTGAGCATCGACTGGATTACAACTCGCGTAGCATCACCGCCAGTATGGTAAACAGGTTGGTTCATGGTGATGGCCTTGGTCGTTCAACAGTAAGTAGCCAGCTTTCTCAGGGTGCCGGAGTTGTTGCTGCAGAACAACTCGAGTATAAATTCGAACACACGTCATCTCTCCACTATGAACCGAATCGTGCCTTTAAAAACAAATCCTTTTTCAGCTTATTTTTAACGGATATTGCAGAGAGAAGTTTTAGGGTTTCTAACGTGGCCGCATACAGTTTTTACAAGGTCAATGGTCTGGTGAGGAAGGTGAGCGACTTCAGTGCGGAAGTTGCTTACGAAAATTATACGGGCGGAAACGTTGAGAGTGTCTTCAGTTTGCTGACCCAAGCCCGTTACTATCCGATCTACAACGTGACCCTCGGTGCTAGTGTGCGTTATCAATATGCCAGCCCGGCAAATCGTGCCGAGATTACCTACGGCTTGATGGCATCGCGCACTTTCCCCAAGTTTGCTATCTCCCTGCGCTATGAACTTGGTTTCCGTGATGCAGAACAAGGCGATCCTAATGGGACCCTTGAAGAGCAGCGCTGGAGTGTCAACGTCTCGAAAAAACTCTAATAAACCATCCTGAGGCAAAACCTTAACGCGAAATCCTGTTAATTTCAGTCTGTGTCTGGTATTTTCTAAGCCACTGAAATTCCCGGTAAGTTGTGAAGCCTTTGGTCCCTGGCCTGTTGTTTTATCTTTTGTCGGAATTTCCTGGTTTTGTTGATTGCTTGTATTCATGACTCTGGTCTCTTGGTGGCAAACTCAACCAGGATTTTTTTAAAAAACTTTGTAGGGTAGATGCTTATCAATGAAATATTCTATTGTTGTTCCGGTTCTTGATGAAGAAGAGAATGTAGATGCACTTTATGATCAACTTTGTGCTGTGTTGGTCGACAGACAGGATTGGGAGCTGATCTTTGTTGATGATGGCAGTCAAGACAGCACCTTTGCGAAACTTGAAAACATCGCGGCAAAGGACAAGTCGGTCAAGGTTCTCCGCCTGCGGCGTAACTTCGGCCAGACTGCTGCCATGATGGCAGGCTTTGATGCCGCCAGTGGTGATGTCATCCTGCCGATGGATGGTGACCTGCAAAACGATCCTGCTGACATCCCGAGGTTGGTCGAGAAACTGAATGAGGGCTACGATGTTGTTTCCGGGTGGCGCAAGAATCGCCAGGATAAGGCTTTTTCCCGTAAATTACCGTCGCTTCTGGCCAACAAGCTGATTTCTTTCTTTACCGGTGTGGCCCTGCATGATTATGGCTGCACTCTCAAGGCGTATCGTCGGGAAATTATCGAAGAAGTGCGGATCTACGGCGAAATGCATCGGTTTGTCCCGGCCCTGGCACACCAGGTCGGTGCCAGAGTTGCCGAACTTGAGGTTAATCATCGCGCGCGCGTTGCAGGAACCAGTAAGTATGGTATTGATCGTATTTTCCGGGTGCTTCTCGACCTGATGACAGTCAAATTTTTCCAGACCTATTCGTTGCGGCCGATGCACCTTTTTGGACAGTGGGGTGGCGTTGCCTTTCTCGGGTCATTTCTGAGCGGTGCTGTAACACTCTATATGAAATTCTTTGATGCCTTGCCGATGAATCGCAACCCCTTACTGATTTTGTCCGCTTTCCTGCTCTTCTCGGGCATTCAGCTTTTTGCTCTTGGTCTGGTGGCCGAACTGATGACGCGGACCTATCATGAGTCCCAGCGGAAAAGAACTTACAGTGTGAGACAGACCCTGAACCTGACACAAGATTTATTGAACTAGCGCCATGAGAACTTTTTCCGGGAATTCTTTTGGCTTAGTTCTGGTCCTTATCTCCTTGCTGACCGTCTTTGGCCTGACTTTGACCGAGGTCTTCTCTTTCGACATCTTCTGGCAACTCCAGAGCGGCAAGTACATGTGGGAGACAGGCTCGATACTTCGACAGGACACCTTCTCGCTGGCGAGTGAGGTGGGCCGGATCGAGCATTGCTGGCTGCATGATGTTGTGGTGTACCTGGTCTGGAAGCTGGGTGGTTATCCCGGGATCAGCTTTCTCAAAGCGGGACTGGTCACGCTGACAGCGGCGCTGTTGATGATGGCCGCGCGAATCCGCGGTGCCAGCTGGTGGGCGATCCTGGCGGTTGCGCCCTGGGCCTTGTTGCAAACCCGGGGGGGCTGGCAGGAAAGACCCCAGCTCTGGACGTTTCTTGGCGTAGCGCTATTTCTGTATCTTTACGCCAAGGCTCGAACAAGCAACTTAAAATTTCTCTGGTTTTTAGTTCCGGTGACTTTGCTCTGGGCCAATTTGCACGGGGGTGCGGTTCTCGCTTTTCCTTTGTTCCTGGCGTTCTTCGTTGGTGAATTATTGCATTTCGGGGTCAATCGCAACGAGCGGAGTGCCAAGGGACTGTATCTCTTGCTTGCTGTCAGTGCCGTAGCCGGTGCGGCAGCGTGCTTGACTCCCTACGGGGCGCATCTGTTTGATATCTTACCCAAAGCCTCCTCTCTCGGCGCCAGTTCTGGTGTTGTCGACCAGGTCTATAATCAGGACTGGCGCAATACTGATCTCAGCGGTTGGCCGAACCTTAAATGGTCTTTAGTTGGGATCCCGGTTCTTTTTCTCCTGAATTGGCGTTCGATTCGCTGGGCTGAACTCTGTGTCTGGGGTGGTCTGGCAATTATGAGTCTGAAGTTGGAGAGGCATCAGCCCATTTACTTTTTTGCGCTGGTAGCGCTGCTGCCGCCGTATCTGACCCTCCTTGGTGAGCGTTTGAGCCGGATCAAGGAAAACGCCGGCTTGCAGTTCGCTCTTCGGCTGAGACCTCTGGCGGCTATCGCGGTGACTATCACCCTCTGTTGGGTGACAGCCTCCAGTTCGTTTGGCTTCTTCGGTTTTTTTGAACCAGGCTTGCGGAGCTTCCGTTATCCTGACAAAGCGGCAAGTTTCGTTCTGGAGCAGCAGCTTCCAGGGAACTTGTTCAACAGCTATGAGTGGGGGGGCTTTCTGATGTGGCGTCTCTTCCCCGATTATAAGGTGTTTTTTGATGGTCGCCAGATTTCACGGGCGCTGTTTCAAGATGGTCTCGATGTAAGTTACGGCAAAGCCAACTGGCAAGAGGTTTTTGCTAGGCACGCGGTAAAAACTGCTGTTATTCTGCCGCTTTCTACTGACAATGGTGGTCGCTTTGGTGTCGTCAATGTTTTGCGCGATTCCCCGGACTGGGCGCTGGTTTATGCCGAAGCCTCTACGCTGGTCTTTGTCAAACGTTCGGAGGTGTCCGCTTCGTGGTTGCTGGAATATGAACGGCCCAACACCATGGTTGATGATGTTGTTTTTGAGTTGGCCGGTTTGTTTCTTGAGGAAAGCCCGGCCCGCTATCGCGCCCACTGGGAGCTGGCAAAAATTAACTACTCCCGGGAGCTCTATCGCGAGGCCTTCGTAGAGACACACACGTATCTTTCGGCGATTCCGCTGGACCGCCAGTTGAAAGCGGCGCAGAATCTGTATCGAAGCCTGTATCCGATCTACGGCAAGGAGTTGGACGAGCTTTGATTGACAAAGAGCTGCAAATATCCAGAGTCAATATCGGCCAGTTGCTCTGTGCCGCCGCCCTGATTATGGTCTTTGGAATTGCTGTCGGGGAGGTTCACTCCTTTGATATTTTCTGGCAATTGCAATCTGGAAAGTATCTCTGGCAGACCCAGAGTTTCCTCTACAAGGACACTTTCTCTCTCGCCAGTGAAGTTTATCGCTACGAACATTGCTGGCTCCATGACATGGTTTTCTATTTGAGCCATGTCCTCGGTGGCTACGCCGGAATCAGCCTGCTCAAGGGCTTTCTGGTTGCTGCACTGTTGTTCTGCTCAATGCTGGTATCGCGGTTACGTAACGTCGGTTGGGCGGCGATTTTTCTGACGTCTCCGGCGATGGTTTTGCTGACCTTCTGGGCCTGGAAAGAGCGGCCCCAGCTCTGGTCATTCCTCGGCTTACTCCTGCTAATGCTCGCTTTTGAGCGGATTCGCCTGCACAAGCGTGCCGTTGGGCTGGCCTTTATTGTTCTCCTCTGTTGGTCAAACCTGCATGCTGGTTATGTCCTGGCTTTCCCCATTCTCCTTGCCTATCTGGTCGGGGAGTTGATTGATTACAAGCGCAAGAGCCCCTGGGCGCTCTCGGGTCAAGGTTACGGTCGCCTTTGTCTGACTGCTCTCGCGGTGCCCATTGCTGCTGTCATCACCCCTTATGGGTTGTTACCGTTTAAAACGCTCTTTGTTGTGCCCAAGTTTGGAGAGGCCTCGGGAGCGATCACCCAGGCTTACAATGTTGACTGGCGTGGCACCAGCTTTGCGGGATATCCTGACTACTACTATGCTATGTCTCTGGTGGCTGTGGTGCTTTTGCTGAACTGGCGCAGATTGCGTATGGCCGATGCTTTTCTGTTGGGAGGGCTGGCCTATATGGGCACCACTCTGGAGCGGCACACCCCGTTCTTCCTGCTGGCCTCAGCGGCCCTGCTGCCATGTTATGTTGAGACCCTGCTGGAGTGGCTGACCAGGAAGTTGTCCCGGATTAAGCCACAAGTCATTATTGCCCTGATGCTGGTGGTTGGCTGTGGCGTCACACTACACTGGGCGAAGCCGCCGCTGAAAAATTACGGTTTCTTTAATCCTGGGATCAGGGAGTGGCACTACCCGGTCAAGGAAGCCGATTTTGTGCTTGAACATAAGATTCCTGGAAACCTGTTCAATGCCTTTGGTGCCGGTGGTTACCTGATGTGGCGGCTCTACCCCGAATATAAGGTTTTTTGGGACGGACGCCAGGATAGTACCGAAATGTACCGCAAAGGGCTGGTGATAAGCGCTGGCGGGGAAGGCTGGCAGGATATCCTGAATGATTATGACGTTAACATCCTGATCCTGGAAGCGTGTTCTCAGGTGGATGGAAGCCGTTTCCCTCTGCTTGAAAAACTGCGCCGCAATCCAGCTTGGGTTTTGTCTGCCGCTGGAGAGACCCACCTAGTCTTTGTGCGCAAAGCGAGTATGCCTGCAGAGTGGATTGATGAAAATACCCTACCGACAAGCCGGATCGATGACACCATCCTGTCAGAAGCTAAACTGCTACTTCAGGTGACTCCGCTGCGACGACAGGCACTCTGGGAAGCCGCGCAGATTCTACTTAAACGTCGAGACTATGAGGGTGGCTACCTCTACCTTCGACGTTACATTCAGGTGCTTGGCCCAGAGAATGTCTCACCGAGTGTGCTGAATTATTATCGACAATTGTCAGCACGTTTTTCACAGTAGCGAGAATCGATGAAGTTGTTTGAAAAAAATCGTCCGAATGACGACGTAGAAAGCATTGTCGGTAAAAGTGCCATCGCAATTTTTCTCCTTGTGGTTCTGGCTTTGGCCACTTCTGCGGTGTCGTCCTACGATATCTTCTGGCAGCTGCAGTCGGGCAAATTTATGGCCCAGAGTGGAGAAGTGATTCACCAGGACACCTTTTCCCTTGCGGCAGAGGCCGGTCGATGGGAACACTGCTGGCTGCATGATTTGATCTGTTACGCGCTCTATAGCCTCGGTGGTTATTCACTCTTGAGCGTTCTTAAGGGGGCGCTGATTGCCCTGACCGCACTCTTTTTGGTTCTGGCTGCGCGAGCTCGCGGCAGCTCATGGGTGGCAATTCTTCTGCCTGGTCCGTATCTATTTTTACAGACCCAGGCCTTTTGGATTGACCGGCCGCAGCTGTGGTCTTTCATGCTCTGTGCCGGTTTCCTCTTCCTGTTTGAACGCTACCGCGCCACTGGAAGTCGTAGCGTCTTTGCCCTGTTGCCGGCGCACGCCTTCTGGACTAACCTGCACGCCGGAGCCGTCCTGGCTTTTCCGCTTTATTTTGCTTATATGGTCGGGGACCAGCTCGATCGCTTGGTGTTGAAGAGAATCACCCGTCAGACCAACCTCTGGCAATGGCTGTTGCTACTGGTCGGTTTGCTGGCGGTGAGTGGCCTCTCCCCCTACGGTTGGCAACTGCTCGACATCTTCCCCGAAGCCTCCACGAGCGGCCAGGCCTCTGGTGCGGTCACCCAGGTGCAGAACTGGGACTGGCGCACCACCGACTTCTCGCGCTTCCCCCAGCTTAAAAATGCCATGATCGCGGCAGTTGTCTTGATGGTGCTTGGCTGGCGTAAATTCTCTTTTGTCGATCTGCTGCTGCTTTGCGGCCTCGGCTACATGAGCGTGACGCTGGAGCGTCACGCGCCGTTCTGGTTTTTCGCGGCCTGGGTTGTGTTGCCGCGTTATCTCGATGGCGTCCTTGCCTGGGTCGGCTCCTTGAGCAAAGCTCCTATTGTCGTTCTGTTGCGCCCGGTTTGCCTGGCTGCTGCTCTTGTCGTTGCGATCTGGATCAGCAGCGTTGCCTATGAGATGCGGGGTTTTTTTCGCGTCGGCCTGCTCGATTGGCAGTACCCAGTTAAAGCCGTAGAATTTATTCAGGAACAGAAACTGCCAGCAAATCTTTTCCACGATTATACCTCTGGTGGCTACCTGATGTGGGTTTTGTTTCCGGACTACCGGGTGTTCTGGGACGCGCGGCAGATCAGCACCCGGATGTTCCAGCAAGGCATGATGGTTTCTGCAGCCCAACCCGGCTGGCAGCGGGTGTTGCAGGAACATGATGTCAAGACGATCGTGATCACACCGCTTGGGCCGGCTCAGGGCTACCGTCACCGCCTGGTTGATCAACTGGCGACCAATTCTGAATGGCCTCTAGTCTATGCCGACGAAACCTTTCTGGTCTTTGTGCAAAGGGATGCCGTTGACACGGAATGGTTGGCAGAGTATCAGCTTTCGAAGGACCGGATTGCTGATACCATCCTCTCCACGGCCCGGTTCTACACCGAACAAGCCCCGGTTCGCTCGGTTGCCTATTTTGAAATGGCTCGAGTTTACCTGCAGCGCCGACAGATTCCAGAAGCCTTTGCCGAGTTGGAAAACTACCTGATGCGGACTGCTGATCCGGAGCCGCTTGCTCTTAAATATTATGAAATGCTCTGGCCGATGTTGAATAAACCGGGCCAGTCAGTCAACTGAGGTGATTCACCCATGAGGGTTCTCTTCATCAACTATGAATTCCCCCCGATTGGCGGCGGTGGCGCCAATGCGACCCGCTATCTGTTTCGGGAGTTTGCAAAACAGGAGAACCTGACGGTTGACTGCGTTACCAGCGGCCTAGGCTCCCATGATGTTCAAGAAGATTTCGCCAACAACATACACCTCTATCGCCTCGCCGTTGGCAAACAGCAAAAGCACTATTGGACCCAGCGTGAAGTCCTGACCTTTTTGCTGCGTGCCCAACCGTTGGTGAGTCGCCTGATGCATGAGAACCAGTACGATTGCAGTCACGCGTTCTTTGGCTTTCCTTCTGGTGCGCTCAGTTGGTGGCAGAGAAAAAAACTACCTTACCTGGTTTCCTTGCGGGGCTCTGATGTCCCCGGTTTTAACCCGCGCTTCGGCATGCAATATATCGTTTTGAAGCCATTCTTTCGTCGGATCTGGCGCGATTCCGGGCTGGTTGTTGCCAACAGCCTGGGCCTGAGGCAGCTGGCCAACAACTTTATGCCGCAACAGCCTATCGAAGTGGTCCCGAACGGCATCGATATCGAGGAGTTCTTCCCACCCGAGGTTCCGTCGCTGGGTTCTGGGCAGATTCTCTGTGTTTCCCGTTTGGTCGAACGCAAAGGCGTGCAACATCTTTTGGAAGCGATGCCGCAGATTTTGGCCCAGGCACCCCACGTATCTTTGACCGTTGCCGGCGAGGGTGACCTGCTTGAATCTTTACGACAGCGTTGTTCGGAACTTGAACTTGCAAAAAAAATAACCTTTCTGGGGTATGTGTCACACGAACAATTGCCTGAGCTTTACCGGAAGGCTGAGCTCTATGTGCAGCCCTCTTATTATGAGGGGATGAGTAACACCATATTGGAGGCGATGGCCAGCGGCTTGCCGATTGTGGCCACCGGGGAAGGGGGCCGAGAGGAGCTTTTTTCTGGTAACGCTGAAACGGTGCCTTTTGGTGATTGTGAGGCTCTGGCCTCTGCCGTTGGCGCTGTCGTGTGTGACCAGCAGCGGTTGCAGGCAATGGGGCAACGTTCGCGACAGATTGCTGAGAGCTTTTCCTGGGCGGCTGTCGCCGAACGCTATCTTGAGATGTATCAGGATGTCAGTCGTGGGGAGTTAGGGTTGTAGCCATGTGCGGAATAAGTGGATATATAGGGGCTGGAAGCCCTGCGGTCCTTGAGCAGATGTCGGCTGCGCTGATCCATCGTGGGCCTGATGAGTCGGGGCTGCATGTTGGTGATAACTTTGCTTTGGCACATCGCCGCCTTTCCGTTATTGACTTGGCTTCAGGCCAGCAACCGATGCAATCCCCGCGTGGTTACATCCTCACTTACAATGGAGAGATCTATAACTTTCAGGAACTGCGTCGCGAACTGGAACAGAGTGGCTACACTTTTAGTACCAGCAGCGATACGGAAGTTCTCCTTAACGCCTATCAGGAGTGGGGTGCGGAGTGCCTGAGTCGCCTGCGCGGAATGTTTGCTTTCGCCATCTGGGATCCGGAGCGCCACGAACTTTTCCTGGCCCGTGACCGGGTCGGGATCAAGCCGCTCTACTATCTTGAGCATGACGGTTGCTTCTACTTTGCCTCTGAAATAAAAGCTTTTCTGCAAATTCCCGGTTACTCTCCCAGGTTGAACCGGCAGGTGCTGCCGCTCTATCTGACTTTTCGCTTTACTCCCGGGGCAGAGACTCTCTTTGCCGGAGTGAAGAAGTTGATGCCAGGGCACTGTATGACGGTCTCCGCTGCCAAAACAAGTGAACCTCGCTGTTACTGGAAAGTTGATTTTTCTCCTGAGAACAAGGTGGATCAAAAGAATTGGGCGGAAGAGTTCTGGAGCGTGTTCGAGGAATCAACCCGGCTGCGCATGATCAGCGATGTACCCTTGGGCAGCTACCTCTCTGGAGGTCTTGATTCGAGTTTAATAGTTGCGGCGATGAGCGGTTTGTCAACGAGTCCGGTGGAGACCTTCTCGGTGGGGTTCCGTGATCAACGTTTCGACGAGTCTCCCTTTGCCCGCCAGGTTGCGGAGCATTTTAGTACGGCGCATCACGAACTGCGCGCCGAAGAGGAAGCTGCCGACCTGCTTGATCAGGTGATTTATCATCTTGATGAACCACTGGCCGATCTGGCGACGATCCCGACTTTTCTGATGGCTCGTGAAACCAAGCCGCATGTGACTGTTGTCCTCTCGGGTGAAGGTGCTGATGAACTGCTTGGTGGTTATAGTAAATATCGGGCCTTCCAGTGGCTGGCGGGGTTGCGCTGCGTTGCGCCGAAAGCACTCGGTCGAGCCGTTGCCAGTGTTTCGGGAAATATCACATTGCGCCGGCTTTCTCTGGCAGCGGGGGCGCATGAGGCGGCCTCAGCCTATCTGGAGATGGCTGCAGTTTTTAACCGTAGCGAAATGGTCGGATTGCTGACTCCTGAGGCCGCTGCGGCCGGAATCAGTTCAGACCATATCTGCGAGAGCATCAGACCCCACTTTGCCCCCGGCCGTGATCCTCTGTCCCAGCTGTTGTCTCTCGATTTCCATACCTGGTTGCCGGATGATCTGCTGCTGAAAAATGACAAGATGACCATGGCCCATGGTGTTGAAGCCAGGGTGCCATATCTCGATCATAAACTGGTTGAACTTTGCGCCAGGGTGCCGTCTCAGTATAAGATGCGCGGGCGACAGGAAAAGATCCTGCTGCGGAGCGTTATGCAGGGGCGACTTCCCGAAAACATTTGCCGCCGCAAAAAAACTGGTTTCACCGTGCCGCTGGAAGATTGGATGCAGGGCCCTTTCGGCAGACGTGTTGATGCCGTGCTGTCAGACGAGACCATTCGCAAGCAGGGGTTGTTTCGGCCAGAGTACATTGCGGCGCTTAAACAAAGGCCTTTGAATCATCCTTATTACCGGCGCCAGTTCTGGTCTGTGGCTGCTCTTGGTTTATGGCTGGAGCGCTTCGGCATTGAAGTTTAAACGTGATTAGTCATGAAAAGCTGAATAAAGAGGTTGATTAAAGAGTCTCCCTATGATGAATCCATCTATAACAGCAGCAGTAATTACCTACAATTCCTCACCCTACATTGAGGACTGTCTAACTTCGATCCATCGCTCTGGACTGGCCTGGGACAATGTCATGGTCGTTGATGATGGTTCCTCCGATGAAACCTGTGAGATTGTTCGGGGGAAGTATCCCGAAGTGCATTTGGTTGCTTCTCAGGAAAACCGTGGCCACAGCCACGCCTGTAATCAGGCTTTGACCAACGCCTCAACAGACTGGGTGGTGCTCATCGATCACGATACGGAAGTTGATGAGCAGTGGTATCATGAATTGTGTGCTGCGCTAGAGCGTTATCCAGAGGCAGGCATCGTTGTCTCTCGGGCGATTTTTGCCAGTGATCGACAGACGATCCACTGCGATGGTGGTTACGGGCATTACCTGGGGAACATGATTCTGCGTAACGGCTATCGGAATATTAGCGAAGCCACTGATGATGATGCCGAACTCGGAGCCGCCGGAACCACGTCCATGGCCGTCAACCGGGAGAAGGCGGCAGGGGTTGGCCGGTTTGACGAAGATTTTTTTATCTACTTCAATGATTTCGAGTTTTCTCTGCGTATGCGGCTTGCCGGATACAAGCTTTATTCTGCACCGAAGTCGGTGATCTACCATAAGGCCGGCAGTACTGGCTATTCCTTTCGGGGCGATGGTGACTACCCCGCACGCCGCGCGTATTACATTCTGCGCAACCGTTGGTTCCTGATCCTCAAGCTCTATTCCTTGAAAACGCTTATTTTATGCTTGCCGCCACTGTTGGTCTACGAAGCCGTGGTGTTCCTGATGTCGATGAAAAGAGGCTTGTTTAAGCCTTATGTCAAGGCAGTTGGCTGGATTATGAACAATTTGTCATTGCTATGGCGGATTCGCAGGCAGGCTATTAAGAGACGAAAACTTACAGATCGGGAACTGTTGACGGCTGATGTTTTGACCTTTGTGCCTGGTGTTGTTAAGGGCGGCCTTGCCACGCTGATAAAAAGATTCCTGGACAGTTTTTTTGTTGCATACTGGAAGCTGGTCAGTCGTTTTCTCAAGTAAGGGATGTTCCCAGGATATATGGCAGAAATTGTTCTTAGTATCATAACGCCGGTATACAATGGTGCTGACTATATTGGTGAGCTGTTGCAGAGTACTTCAGCTGTCTCTGGTGTCGAGCATATTGTTATAGACGATGGCTCGGACGATGAAGGGCGAACTCTGTCAGAGATACGGAAGTTTTCACATGTGAAAGTACTCTCTCGGGAGAATCGAGGACAAATTGCCTCGATTAACGAAGGGTTGATGCTTGCCACAGGGGACTATGTCTCCATCATAAGTGCCGATGACTTCTATCTTTCCGGAGGATTGGAGGATGTTCTTGTAAGGCTGACTGACAGCCTCTGTGACGATGTTATCTATGGCGATACTGTTTATGTTGATCAGAATGGAGAACGTCATGTCGTGCAACCACTTCTGCGCGTGCCCTTCCCCCTGAGTCTGATGCGATACCGTTCAGTTGTTTCACACTGTTCGCTCTTTGTTCGCCGGGCAGTGCTCCTCGAAAAAGAATGGTTTTGGGATTCATCTTATCGGTTGTTTTCCGATTGGGACTGGATTTCGAGAGTCTATTCCGAGTCTTCCAGTTTTGGTTTTATTAAAGTCGACGTTGCTTGTTATAGAGTCCATTCTCAGCAGGTTTCAACCGTTTCCAGTGCACGTTCACGTGAAGAGATCGTAGCCATTTGCAAAAAAAGAAAACTCTTCAGAATTACGGACCTTTGTGTCCAGGCCGTGTTGTTCTTTCGCAAACAATGGCTTGTTCTCTACTGTGAGTGCAGGAGTGGCAAGTCGTTGCCTGCTGTTTTGCGATTTTGTGGTCGTGCTTTTATGGCGGCTTTGAAGAAAGGGGTCGGTTTGCTGCGTAATAACTGATTTTTGTTCCAAATGAAATCAAGTTGTAGGAGAATTGCGATGTTTCTCTGGCCCTGAAGTAATGGTTGTCAGACTCAATTTTTATTTAAAACATTTTCATAGGAATCGGTATGGCAAAAAAGATTTTAGTGACTGGTGCAGATGGATTTATTGGTTCACACCTTACAGAAGCTCTAGTGAGGAGCGGCCACGATGTGAGGGCTTTTGTTTTTTATAACTCATTCAACTCGTGGGGATGGCTGGATCATGCCGCCAAGGAAACCAGAGCGGCTTTGGACGTTTTTGCCGGTGACATCAGAGATCCCCATGGCGTAAAAAATGCCATGCAGGGCTGTGATGTGGTTCTGCATCTCGCCGCACTGATTGCGATTCCTTTTTCCTACCATTCTCCTGATACCTACGTTGACACCAATATCAAGGGGACTTTGAATGTTTTACAGGCCGCTCGTGACCTGAACGTCGCGAAGGTTATCCACACTTCAACCAGTGAGGTTTACGGTACGGCCCGTTTTGTTCCAATTACAGAAGAACACCCATTGCAGGGCCAATCTCCTTACTCGGCGACCAAAATAGGCGCGGATCAGCTGGCCATGTCGTTCTTCGATTCGTTTGAAACGCCTGTTGCCATTGTCCGTCCGTTTAACACCTATGGCCCGCGCCAATCTGCTCGTGCGGTTATTCCGACAATTATAACGCAGCTCGCGTCTGGACAAGATTCTATCAAGCTGGGAGCTGTCAGCCCGACCAGAGACTTTAACTATGTCAAGGATACAGTTGCCGGGTTCGTTGCGTCCATTTCGTGTGATAACGGCGTAGGTGAAGTTGTCAATATCGGCAGTAACTATGAGGTGAGTATTGGTGATACTGCTGCTCTGATTGCCGAGGTGATGGGTAAAACTCTTCACGTTGAAACCGATGAAATTCGTTTGCGTCCGGAAAAGAGTGAAGTGGAAAGATTGTGGGCTGACAACAGCAAGGCGAAGGCTCTGCTTGGATGGCAGCCGGAGTACCATGGTCTGCAGGGGCTACGTCGTGGTTTGTCAGAAACGATAGAGTGGTTTTGTGTCCCAGAGAATCTTAAAGGCTACAAGTCTAATATTTACAACATTTAGTCAAACTTAGAGGGTTATTATGCAAGCTGTGATTTTGGCCGGAGGAAAAGGTACCCGTTTAAAGCCGTTTACCACCAGCATCCCAAAGCCGTTGGTGCCGGTTGATGACCTGCCAATTCTTGAAATTGTTCTGCGGCAACTGAAAAGTCAGGGTTTCACTGATATCGTGATTACAGTCAATCACTTGTCCGAATTGATCATGGCTTTTTTCGGAGATGGTAAAAAACTTGGACTCAATATTGCCTATTCAAAGGAAGATTCGCCGCTTGGAACAGCTGGGCCTCTGTCACTGATTGAGAACCTTGATGAAAATTTTCTGGTTATGAATGGTGACCTTCTGACTACGCTCAACTATCGAGAATTATATGATTTCCATCTTGTCCAGAATGCTGATCTGTCGATTCCGGTTTACCCGAAGGATGTCAAAATAGATCTTGGTGTTCTGGAGATAGAGCAGGGACAGCTTGTTAATTATGTTGAGAAGCCGACGTATTCTTTCATGGTCAGTATGGGAGTCTATATGTTCAGTCGTGAACTTTTGAATAAAATCCCAAAGAATGAAAAGTTGGATATGCCGGACTTCATCGAATCGATCAAGGCTTCTGCGAACATAAAGTGTTTCACCGGTGATTACTATTGGCTGGATATTGGTCGCGCCGAAGATTATGAAACGGCCAATCAGGTTTTTAAGGAGAGAAGGGCAGATTTTCTCCCTGAGTCATGAGTAAAGTACTGGTTTTTGGGGCAAATAGCTTTAGCGGTAGGCACTTTCGAAGTTTTTTCACTCGTGAACTTGCTCCGCAGGGGCACGTATGTGTCGGTGTTGCTCGTGACCAATCGAGTCAATTGGCTGGTGACGTCCTTGTGCCGGAACTGAACCGGGTGGCAATTTGTGGAGCTCTTTCAAATGAAAAGCCGGACTATATCGTCAATTTCATTGGTGGAGCCTCCCCCGCAGACTTCGATAGCTTGTATGGAAAAAATGCTGGCATCAGCCGGGAGATCCTCGCCGCTGCTGATACCTCTCCTTCAGTCAAGCGCGTTTTGCTTGTTGGCTCGGCTGCAGCATACGGTGTGCCGAAGGATATTCCTGTTACCGAAGCTTATCCGCTTGAACCTGTAACGGACTATGGTTTGGTAAAGGCTCTGCAAGAGCACTATGCGCAGTATTATTACCGTGTCTATGGTCTTGAAGTCTGTGTTGCCAGAACGTTCAATATCCTGGGGACAGGTATGCCCGATAGTCTTGCCATCCCCTCATTCATCAGTCGGATTGCAGCCGCTTCAAACAACGTAGAAGTCGGCGACCTTGAGACCTCTCGCGATTATCTGACAATTGAGGATGTGGTGCGTGGTTATTGGCAGATTCTGCAAAAGGGACAGGGCGGTGAGGCTTACAATGTATGTAGTGGTCGTTCTGTTCGTATGCGGGAGTTGTTCGATTTTATCTGTGAGCGGCTTGACAAAAAATTGATTCCAACTGTTGATCCAAATAAACTACGCCCCGGCGAAGTCAAGGACAGTCGAGGTGATAACAGTAAGCTGGTTAAGTTGGGCTGGTCTCCTCGTGGGGATATTTTCGCCAGTCTGGAGTCAATGATCCGTGAGGTTGTTGCCGGTTCCTGAAGAGAGCCCTTTCCAGACCTTCCTTTGTGTTCATATCCTGAACGATGTCCTTCAAGTGTATTGACATGCCAAGGCTTTCTGGTTTAGTGTTCAATCTAT
Organism: Desulfuromonadales bacterium; assembly: GCA_030145195.1. Lineage (GTDB taxonomy): Bacteria > Desulfobacterota > Desulfuromonadia > Desulfuromonadales > BM103 > JAQYVY01. Next base: position 79,242 of record JAQYVY010000001.1, read on the forward strand.
GAACGCAGATTTGCCCCCAGAACAAGAGACCTACCGCACTTTTCAGTTGATGACTGAGATTGAAAAGGAGGAGTCGCTATCCCAGCGTGAACTCGCGGGTCGGCTTGGCATCGCTCTCGGTCTGGTCAATTCCTACCTGAAGAACTTGACCGCGAAAGGCTTTGTTCGTATCAAAAACTTCCCCCGCAACCGCTACTCCTATCTTTTGACGCCCAAGGGCTTTGCTGAAAAATCCCGTCTGGCCTACCAGCATCTCAACTATTTCAATAATCTCTTTACTGTGGTTCGGCAGGATTATCTTGCCATTTTCAATGAATTGCGTGAGCAGGGCTGTCAGCAAGTGGCTTTCTGTGGAGTTGACGAGGTTGCGGAAATTGCTTATTTGTCACTCCGAGAAGCTGGTCTCGAGTTATGTGCTGTTGTCGATGAAGTCGCAGGTAAAGAGTTTTTCAATCATAACGTTCAGGCCTTGGAGTCCACTATGGCGGGGCTCGAACATCCTGTCATTCTGACTTCGCTTAAACGAAGCGTGCAGCTACGCGCATTGCTTGATGAATGTGGCGTCTCGGCAAGTCAGGTGTATACGCCAGAGGGAAGGTAGCTGTGGATTAATTTGTTTGAAGCTTTAATGGGACGCAGATTGACGCAGAAAGGCATGATTAAACCCACAAGAATTTGTCCCTGGTTAAATCAGCGTTCATCATGAAAATCAGCGTCCAAGGGTTTATTGTTCAAAGTTTTAATGGAACGCAGATTAACGCTGAAAGGGCATGATTAAACCCATAGGCATTTGCTCTTGGTTAAATCAGTGTATATCATGAAAATCAGCGTCCAATTTGTTTTTATGAAATGAAACTATGCAAGGGAGGGGGAGATGGACGATAGGAAGCATTCTGAGGTTACTGACGCCATAATTTGTTGCTTTTACAATGTTTACAACAAGCTAGGGTATGGTTTCCTGGAAAAAGTATATGAAAAGGCCCTTTTAATCGAAATGGAAGAACGCGGTGTTTGCTCTCTAGCACAACACCCGATTACCGTTTTTTACGAGGGGCAAATTGTTGGGGAATACTTCTGTGACCTGTTAGCAGAGGGCAAAGTTATCGTAGAGATCAAAGCCTCGAAGACTATTGTTCCAGAGCATGAGGCTCAATTGCTTAACTATCTCAAAGCAACCGATTTAGAAGTTGGATTGTTGCTGAACTTTGGGCCTAAACCAGAAGTGAGAAGAAAAGCTTTCAGTAATAAACGGAAAGCTAATGGGACGCTGATTAACGCTGAAAGGGCATGATTTAAAAAGCACACCAAGAGCCTAGCTTGTTAGTTTGATCAGCGGACATCCTGAAAACCAGCGTCCATTGGTTTGTTGTTCAAAGATTTAATAGGACGCAGATTAACGCTGAAAAGAATGATTTAGCACCAACCCAAGCTTAAAGGTTTTGTTAGATCAGCGTTCATCATGAAAATCAGCGTCCAGAGTATTTGTTGCTTTTTATCGAAGTTTTTTAGAGAGTTATTTTGAGACACTACGATTCAATCAAACGAGTGATGGTTACAGGCGGGGCAGGTTTCCTCGGTTCTCACCTCTGCGAACGATTGTTGGCTGAAGGCAATGATGTCCTCTGTGTCGATAACTACTTCACGGGGCGGCGGGCCAACATCGCTCATCTGCTTGATAACCCAAACTTCGAGGTGATGCGCCACGACGTAACCTTCCCGCTCTATGTCGAAGTTGATGAAATCTACAATCTGGCTTGTCCGGCCGCGCCGATCCATTACCAGTATGACCCGGTGCAAACCACCAAGGTTAGCGTACACGGTGCCATTAATGTGCTTGGTTTGGCTAAACGCACCAAGGCAAAGGTCTTTCAGGCCTCCACCAGTGAAGTCTATGGCGATCCCAGTGTCCATCCGCAGAAAGAAGACTACTGGGGCAACGTCAACCCCATTGGGTTGCGCTCTTGCTACGATGAGGGTAAACGCTGTGCCGAAACCTTGTTCTTCGATTACCACCGCCAGAACGGCGTGCGCATCAAGGTGGCGCGCATCTTTAATACTTATGGTCCACGTATGCACGTCAACGACGGGCGGGTTGTTTCAAATTTTGTTGTTCAGGCCCTGCGTGGTGAAGACATTACTCTCTATGGAGATGGCTCCCAAACGCGCTCCTTCTGCTACTGCGATGACCTGGTAGAAGGCTTTTTGCGACTGATGGCCTCAGGCGATGAAGTTACCGGCCCCATGAATCTTGGTAACCCCGTTGAGTTCACTATCAAGGAGCTGGCCGAGATCGTTATTGAGTTGGTCGGTGCTAAATCGAAACTAATCTACAAAGAGTTGCCCAGTGATGATCCAAAGCAGCGTCAGCCGGATATCTCTTTTGCCAAAGAGACCTTAAGTTGGGAACCGAAGATCACACTCAAGGAAGGTCTTGTTAAAACCATTGGTTATTTTGACGAATCGCTCAGGAATGAGTAGCTTGTTTTCGCCAGTGTGAAATCATCGCTCAGGCATGAAGATTCGGTTTGGTTCTGTTTGGGGTGGTTCAGATGGATCCGGAGCTGTTGTTGATCGACGAGATGCTAGTTTGAAATTAATTGCCGCAGTTGATGAGAGCAGCCTTTGCTCAAGCATGGTCTTAAGCAGCCGTGGTGACAATAATGAGTTGTGTTCTCTGGGCTGGGCACCGAAAAAAGATGTCTTCAACGAATTGACGGAAAGGGTGGCTTTGTCACGCGGTTGATGCCACACAGGTTTATTACTGAGGAGGTCTTTCCTGCTCGTCTTTTGATTTGTATTGTGTGAAGAGGTATATAAATTTTTTAGGAGTCTCCTATGGCTAGAATAATTATTGAAGCAGGTCGCGCAGAACGCCACTATTGGCTCGACCTCTGGCGTTTTCGTGAACTGTTCTATGTGCTGGCGTGGAGAGACATCCTCGTACGCTACAAGCAGACGATAATCGGTGTGGCCTGGGCCATAGTAAGGCCATTGTTGACAATGGTTGTTTTTACCGTAATTTTTGGGAAATTAGCCAAACTACCATCAGACGGTGCCGCCCCCTACGCCATTCTGGTTTATGCGGCGATGCTACCATGGCAGTTTTTTGCAAACTCACTTACAGAAGCGAGTAACAGTCTTCTTGATAATGAAAAGCTTATCTCAAAAGTGTATTTCCCTCGACTCATTGTGCCCGCAAGTTCCGTTATTACCAGCTTTGTGGATTTCCTCATCTCGTCAGTTATCCTCTTCGGAGTTATGGCCTGGTACCAGTATTGGCCTTCGTTGAGAATTCTAACAATTCCATTTTTTATTGCAATTGCCTTCTGTGCGGCTATGGGTGCCGGTTTATGGCTGACGGCACTAAATGTTAAGTATCGGGACTTCCGCTACATTGTTCCTTTTGTTGTGCAGTTCGGACTCTATGTTTCTCCTGTAGGCTTCTCCAGTTCTGTTGTTCCAGAGCAGTACCGATTGCTCTATTCGCTCAACCCTATGGTGAGCGTTATAGACGGGTTTCGTTGGGCCATTCTCGGAAATGATTCTCAAATTTATCTTCCTGGTTTTTTTCTTTCCTTGGGTGTGGTCGTGTTGCTTCTGATCTACGGGGTCCTGTACTTCAGAAAAACAGAAAAGAGCTTTGCGGATATTATATGAGCGACACAGTGATCAAAATTGATGGTTTGTCCAAGAGTTACCTGATTGGTCATCAGAGGAGGGAGAAATATCTCGCTCTGAGAGATGTGTTGGCTGAGAAAGCAAAGTCAGTTGGTAAACGGTTACTCCACCCTTTGCGCGGTGCCTCCGTTGGGCTTATTTCTGGTGATGAATTTGAGGAGTTCTGGGCTCTGGATGATGTCTCCTTTGAGGTGAAGCAAGGGGAGAGAGTTGGCATTATAGGACGCAACGGGGCAGGAAAATCGACTCTGTTGAAGATGTTGAGCCGGATAACCGAACCTACACGGGGCAGAATTGAGATTGACGGGCGTGTTGCGAGCCTGTTGGAGGTCGGGACAGGGTTTCACCCCGAGTTGACCGGTCGCGAAAATGTTTTTCTGAATGGCGCTATCCTTGGGATGAGTAGGGTAGAGATCAAAAGGAAATTTGATGAAATAGTTGATTTTGCAGAGGTGGAGAAGTTTTTGGATACTCCGGTGAAGCGTTACTCCTCCGGTATGTATGTTCGCCTCGCGTTTGCTGTCGCTGCTCATCTGGAACCGGAGATCCTTGTTGTAGATGAGGTTCTTGCTGTAGGCGATGCGCAGTTCCAAAAAAAATGTTTGGGGAAGATGGAAGAGGTCAGCCATCAGGGTCGTACGATTTTATTCGTCAGCCATAATATGTCTTATGTTTCAGAACTCTGTGATCGCGGGATTCTCTTGAATCAGGGTCGTTTAGAGCTGGATGCGCCTATTGATGATGCAATTGACCACTATCTGAACAGGCTAAAGGCTGTCAATATGCCTACTTACAAAGCCACGGGGGACGGAAGTGGCTCCCCTTATATTGAGTCTGCCTGGATTTCATACGGGGATGGAGAGCCGCTTCAGGAGGCTAGGACTGGCGACAGTGTCGGTTTTAGTTTCAAGGTAGGTAACCCTAGAAAAGGACTGTCTTTTAATTTCTCCATTTGCGACATGATGGGACATAAGGTCTCCAATTTCAACACACTAAATACATGTGAGCGGGATCTCGTGATTCCTGGAGAAAACTTTGTCTGCACGATAGAGGAGTTAATGCTTTCAGAAGGAACCTACCTTGTTAACATGGCTTTAGTTGAGGGTGGAGCTTTGATCGATCATAAAACAAATGCGATGGTGTTTGATGTTTGTGCTGCATCGCTTCGTGGAAGAAAAATAGGGAACTCAAACTACGGCACAAGCATACTGATGCACCATAGCTGGAAGCTACCGTCCTGATTTGGCAGGGGTGGGCATAAATAACATAAAGACGAGAAAGGATTTATCATGAAAAAATATGTGTTGTTCCGTTTTGTACCGACCATGGGGTGCAATTATCGTTGTAGCTACTGTTTTTTGCCGAATGAGCAAAAGAGTATCAAGGATACTATGTTTGATACATATGCCCCTGAGGTCTGGGTAGAAGGTATGTCCCAGTGGAGTGACTACGATGTGGAGTTCTATATGTGGGGAGGGGAGCCTTTCAGCATTCCTGGAACTTTTGATGTTGTAAAAGGCTGGACAGATTATCGACATGTTGTCTGTAACAGTCGGATCGATACGAACATGTTTTTCGCTGATGAGATAGCAAAGCGTTGTCCAACAAGCAAGGTGAAGCTGAATTGTTCCTGGCATCGTGAATATGAAGATCTTCACAGCCTCTTTGGTAAGGTTGTGACACTTCAGGAGTTGGAAATGGTAGGAATGGTCAATTTTGTGGCCAGTACGGAAAACATTGAACATCTCCGCGAAGAATACGGAATGACTATTGACGATCTTGTTGACATGTTTGAAAAAATAGACGTTTTTCTGAATGTCGCCTCAGATATTAACGTTTTTGAGAGTAGAAATATTTTTAAGAAAAAACAGGTTAAGAATCTGCTGAGTAAATATACCTGTCCGGAAGACTGGCATTACCTTCGAGAAAAAATGTCCTCAACATCCTGCGAAGCAAGTAAAAGCTTTTTTACCGTAAACAAAGAAGGGGATATCACTACCTGTCTTGGAGAGGACGTTGTCGGGAACTTTTTTGAGGGCACTCTGGAGATTAGGGATAAAATTATGTGTGCTCAACGTTGCCAAAGCTTGGTTGCCTATCCCTTCCGCCTAGACAACGATTTTATTCCACGGAATAGCCTGATGTCTTATGTGGAAAGGAACAAGGCATACCGAAAGAGCCTTTCTAAGTAATGAAAATCGGGATTGTCGGCTGGTATGGCCATGAAAATCTGGGGGACGAACGTATCCTTCATTGCCTAAGGTTGTTTTTGTCTCAGCATGAGATGTTTGTTTTAGGCGACTGGGGTGAGGCAAGAGCTGAACTTGATATGCTCAATCGTTGCGACTATGTCCTGTTTGGCGGCGGCGGCATAATTCTAAGAGGTTGTAACGCTTTTGTGGATATCCTGGATCGCTTGAAGGTCCCCTTTAGTTTTATAGGGGTGAGTGTAGAAGCTGTTCACCGCGATATGGATGTTTTTCTGCAGGTGATGAAGGATAAGGCCGAAAGGATTGTTGTTCGTGATTGCCAGAGCTTGGCAATTATTGATTCCCCCTGTAATGCAGAAGTTGCCCCTGATCTGACTTTTCTGGATCCCTTCCCTGTCCTTGAGCCCAACCACGAAGATGTCTGTGGTTTGAATCTGAGGCCATGGTTCTTCTGGAAAGCTCAGTTGCATGGGAGGGTCCATAAATCAATGAACTTTCTCTCCAAAGCTCTTCCTGGACTTTCTGTTGCCTATCCTTTTGCTAAATGGAGTCCTGATGATTTTGCCTCGCGGGTTCTGGGGCATTTTGCGGAGGTGGTTGCTCTGCCTTTCTATTTTGAGGAAGGGTTGGCAAATGACAGCATACTGATGTCCCGGTTTTTTTCAGAAATGCCGGATTGTATGGAGCAGATCAATTATTCAGGGCTACGCTATTTAATCGGGATGCGTTTTCACTCGATAGTTTTCGCTTTGCAGGCAGGCATTCCCTTCCTTTCCCTTTCATATCAACCCAAGAATAATGCTTTCTGTAGTGACATTGACATGCAGTATTTGATTGTCGACCTCTATGATTGGGAGCCGACTTTTGATAGTAAGGTTTCCTTGTTGAAGGATCGTTTCGACGAGATTAGAGAGAAGCTTCTGTCTTGTCGTCAGGAATATGTTGTTCAAGTCACTAGAATGATGAAGGATTTCAAACTTGGGGTAGGTGCGAGGTGATCGTCTTATGAAAAAGCGGGTTCTTTGTATTGTGGGCACTCGACCTGAAGTCATCAAGATGGCTCCTGTCATTAATTGTTTGAAAGCTCGCGGTGACAAGTTTCAAACAATAGTCTGTTCCACCGGGCAGCATCGACAGATGCTTGATCAGGTTTGCCATTTGTTTGGTTTGACGCCGGATATTGACTTGGATGTAATGTTGCCAGATCAGAGTTTGGCTGGGCTTACTGCACGATTACTGGAATCGCTTGATAGAGTCGTATGTGAAGTAGAGCCAGACTGGATACTTGCTCAGGGCGATACGACGTCGGTTTTTGTCGCTTCCCTGCTCTCTTATTACCGGAAGATCAAATTTGGTCATGTGGAAGCCGGGTTGAGGACGACGGATATTTTTCACCCCTTCCCCGAGGAAGTAAATAGACGTTTTTCTGATCTGTTGTCAACTGTACGGTTTGCACCGACAGATTGGGCCGTGAATAATTTGATTGCGGAAGGATGCCCGGAAAAGACAATTTTTCTGACAGGAAATACTGTTGTAGATGCGTTGCATGAGGTGTTGTCCATGCCCTTTGATTGGAAAGACAGTCCCTTGTGTGAAATCCCGCGTGAGGGGAGGATCGTTTTGGTCACCGCTCACAGACGCGAAAGTTTTGGTCGGCCGTTTCAGCAGATATGTGAAGCGTTAAAGACTATCGCAAGTCATTTTGAGGAAGAAGGGTTGCAGTTGGTTTACCCCGTTCATTTGAACCCACAGGTTCGCTCTCTGGTGTATTCAGAATTGGGGGCGTTTAAAAATATACATTTATTAGAGCCGCTGGATTATGTGTCTTTGGTGAATTTGATGCGCGAGTCGACCTTGGTTTTAACAGACTCTGGGGGTATCCAAGAGGAGGCCCCATGTGTTGGTGTCCCCGTCCTAGTGATGAGAGATGTGACAGAAAGACCAGAGGGAGTTAACGCAGGTGTTGCCCGCCTAGTTGGAACCGACACGACGGAAATAGTTAGAAATGCAATTGATGTGCTGAGTGATTCGGAAGCGTATGAGAAGATGAAGAGGCCGAAACTGTTGTATGGGGATGGCCGTGCTGCAGGGCGGATTGTTGATGTCCTTGAAGGTTTCGGATTGTGACACTGCCACTGATCTCTATCGTTCTTCCGGTTTATAACGGGGCTGAATATCTACAACAGGCTATTGTAAGTTGTCTGTGCCAGACGCATGACAACCTGGAGTTGATTGTCGTCGACGACTGTTCAACCGATGATAGCTTGATTATTGCGAGGGAGTGCGCATCTCGTGATGCTCGCGTAAAAGTTTTGTCTCATGCGGAGAACAGAAAGTTGCCTGCTGCCCTTAATACAGGCTTTTCGGAAGTGCGCGGAGATTTCCTGACGTGGACTTCTCACGATAATCTTTATGCGGAAAGCACAATTGAGGTTTTGTTGAGTGCCCTGAAAGACAACCCCAGTGCCGGCTTAGCCTACAGTGATTTCTATACCATAGACGGAGTTGGGGAAGTTGACGGAGAAGTGAGGCTGAAGGAACCGGATCAGTTAATTTTTGAAAATGTAGTTGGGGCGTCTTTTCTTTATCGAAGAGAGGTTCATGATGTGATAGGCCCTTACGATGAGGATCTTTTCCTGGCCGAGGATTATGACTATTGGTTGAGGGCTCGTAGAGAATTCGGTTTTATTCATTTAAAAGAGAAGCTTTATTTTTATAGAAACCACTCCGGATCATTGACCAGAAGTAAGCTTGAGAGGGTTTTTCCTGCATTTGAAAAAGCTTTGTTTAAATATATGCAAGATACAAACAAAGAAGTTAAATATAAAATAAACTATAATATGATGCGTATGGCTTATACCTATAATAATCATAAAAAAAGTATATATTATTTTATGGAGGCTTTTAGGTGCTATCCGTCCAGGACTTTATATAAAATATTGATAAGCCCAAGGGACTTGAAAAGGATAATAATTTCTTTTTTTATGTAGACTGTATGGTTTTGTTTGGAAAGTAATATTATGAGTTTAAAAGCAAGAATTGTTCAGCTGGATATGCTGAGAGCTGTAGCAGTATTAATGGTTGTATTTTATCATTACTCCCCTTATTACGATCTTCCTGAGGGTGTATTTAAGTGGCCTGTTAAAATATTTTTCAAGTTTTTTAATATGGTGGGATGGTCAGGTGTAGACCTCTTTTTCGTTTTGAGTGGTTTCTTAGTTTCTGGTCTTCTATTTAGAGAGTTTCTATTTAATGGTAAAGTCGATGTTGGCCGTTTTCTGTTGCGTCGTGGACTGAAAATTTATCCGCAGTTTTACGTTTTCTTTGTTTTTACATGTGGGGTCTTTTATTTCACGGAAGTTCAGTATCGGGGTGAAATAACACCTGTTTCGGTACTGTCGGAATTACTCTTTCTGCAAAATTACATAACACCGGTCTGGGGGCATACCTGGTCTCTTGCCGTTGAGGAGCATTTTTATATAATTTTGGCGATTGTCGTTTTTGGTGGGGTCAAGTTTAGCAAGGGTCGTGCTATCGCTATTATTCCGTTCTTTTGCGTTTTCGTCTTTCTTTTTTCCAATGCAATGCGCATTTTTACTTATGAACTTTACCCTTATCACCCCAAAACACACCTCTTCCCTACACATCTTCGCGCTGATGCCCTGATGTTTGGGGTCCTATTGTCATATTTTTATCATTTTCACAAAGAGGTTTTTTCTTCATACCTTGACCGATACAGGCCTTACCTTTTTCTCCTCTCACTAACTTTGTTGTCTGCTCTAATCCTGTGGCCTATTGGCACGTACCGTTTAGGTGTTTTCGGACTCTCCTTTATTTACCTTGGATATGGAGGCATTGTGATGCTTGTCATGCAGAGTAATTATGACTCCAGGGCGTGGCGGTATTTGTGTGTATGGTCTGCTTTTGTCGGACGATACTCCTATGCCATATATTTGTGGCATATTTTTGCTAGAGAGGTTGTTTTACAGTTCTATCCAAACTTTGCACTTTATGTGATTTTCAGTGTACTGCTAGGTGTTGTTACGACTCACATGGTGGAGATTCCTGTACTTCGTCTTCGTGATTTTTTCTTCCCTGATAAATCAGCCAAGATCAAAAAAACTTCATTTGACAAGATCGGTCTGAGTGAAACAAGTGGCTGATAATATCTGCATGAGTCGAAACAGAATAAAGATACTTGTAGTCGGTATGGCAAGTAGTATTCACCTCTACAAGTATTTAAAACAGATAGATTTGGGGCAGTTCGATGTTCGGGTTTTCCCTTCGTTTGATACACCTTACATTTATCAATCTCTTGATGGCATTCGTTTTTATGTGGATGATACGTGTCATGAGATGTCGTCAGTGTTTGAGTACAGAAACCGGGGAGTGTGCGCAAAATTAAGGTCTTTCTGGGGGAAGAACATTCGAGGGAGAATCAATGGGTTATATCGACATAAAATGCTTGCAGATGTTATTGCGGATTTTAAGCCCGATGTGATTCACGCCATGGAACTACAGCAGGCCGGGAGACTTGTTGCTGAAACAACAACAGGGTGTATGGATGGCAATACGCCTCCATTCTTTTTGACCGTTTGGGGGAGTGATATATATCACTTCAGGCAGTTCCCAAAGCATGAAAAGATTATCCGAAAAGTTCTCGCCGCTTGCGACTTTTTCTCAAGTGATTGCAGAAGAGATCAATGCTTGGCGAGGGAGTACGGGTTTTTTGGGCATTCTTTCCCCCCTGCCCCAGTCCCCGGTGGCGTTATATTAAACGACCTTTCTGAGAATCGACAGATACCTCCTGCCAAGAGAAAAACTATATTGGTGAAGGGGTACCAGGGTTGGGCCGGTCGCGCTTTGGTTGCGATCGAAGCTTTGATTCACTGTGGACGTGAGCTAGAGGGGTATGAAATTTGTTTTTTTGCTCCTTCTAAGGAAGTGCTGCGGCGTCTAAAAAAAGCGAAACATCTTATCCTGGGGAAAGTTCGAATAATTCCAAATGGCATCCCTTACGAAGACCTGCTTGTGCTCTTTGCGAGTTCAAGGCTGTTCATTGGTTTAAGTGTTACGGATGGTTTGCCGGTGACTTTTCTTGAAGCTCTGGCCGCGGGAGCCTTTCCGGTGCAGTCATGGACGTCATGTGCTGATGAGTGGATAGAAGACGGAGTTACCGGTATTCTTGTCCCACCAGAAGATGTGCCCGTTATATCGCAGGCCATTAAGACAGCTTTGAGCGATGACAATATGGTTAATCGTGCGGCCATCATTAATGAGAAAACCGTTCGAACTCGGCTTGATGCTGGCGTTTTAAGAGAGAAAGTCCACGATGAATATCGAATGATTGTTGAAGGTGTGGAGGGTTCATGAAAGTTCTAATCCTCGGTGCATCGGGTATGTTGGGTAGCCAACTTCTGCGCAGCTTTTCCGCCAGGAAGGAGATGGATGTTTTTGTTACGGTGCGAAATAAGGACTCTGCAGAAGCTCTTTCCGGTTTGACCCGTTGCAAAAATATTTATGAGGCCGATGCGGGTCAGTTTGATACGGTCTCTTCAGTGTTACACTCTGTGCATCCTGATATTGTGATCAACTGCATCGGCGTCATTAAACAGCTTGATGAAGCCAAGGATCCACTGCCGTGCATAGAAATAAATGCACTTTTCCCCCACCTGTTAGCCAAAGTTTGTGCTGACATCGGTGCTCGCCTCATTCATATTAGTACGGACTGCGTTTTTTCGGGGCAGGGGGGCATGTATAAAGAGTCTGATTCCCCAGACTGTAGTGATTTGTACGGAAGAACTAAGCTGCTCGGGGAAATGAACTATCCTCATACCTTAACCTTGCGAACTTCCATTGTCGGGCACGAACTGAACAGTAGCGTCAGTCTTGTCGACTGGTTCTTGTCGCAGGAAGGTGCGGTGAACGGTTTTGTTAACGCTATTTATTCAGGTTTCCCCACGGTTGAGATAGCCAGGATTATTGCAGATTATGTGATCCCAAACCCCGAGTTGTTCGGTTTGTTTCATGTCTCCTCTGAGCCGATCTCTAAGTATGAATTGCTTCGACTGATTGCAAATGAGTATGGCAAGAAGATTGTGATTAATCCCCATGAGGATTTTTACTGTGACCGCTCCCTTGATTCGAGTCGGTTTCGCAAGGCCGTAGGGTATGTGCCGCCAACCTGGCTCAAACTGGTCAAGCAGATGCGGGAAGAAATGTTGTTGCGCTGCTGAATTTAAAAAGCATTCTAACGAGTATCTCTATACAAAATTTTGTGTTTCTGGAGGCCTCATGTTTAAAGATAAAACTCTGCTGATTACCGGCGGCACTGGCTCATTCGGTAATGCTGTGCTGAATCGTTTCTTGCATACTGATGTTAAAGAAATTCGCATTTTTAGTCGTGACGAGAAGAAACAGGAGGACATGCGGATAGCCCTGAAGAGCGACAAAGTGAAATTCTACATCGGTGACGTACGCTATTTTGACAGTATTGATTTCGCTCTCAAGGGAGTTGATTATGTCTTCCACGCTGCGGCCCTCAAGCAGGTTCCTTCTTGTGAGTTCTACCCGATGGAAGCCGTCCGAACCAATATCCTCGGTGCTGAAAATGTTTTAAATGCGGCGGCGGCAAATAATGTCAAAAAGATGATTGTACTAAGCACAGACAAGGCGGTCTATCCGATCAATGCCATGGGCCTTTCCAAGGCGATGATGGAAAAGCTGATGGTGGCCAAGTCGCGCACTAGTGATGTGACTGGTACAGTGTTCTGTGCGACTCGCTACGGCAATGTTATGGCCTCACGTGGATCGGTGATTCCTTTGTTTGTTAAGCAGATTAAAGAAGGGAACCCCATCACCATTACCGACCCGAACATGACGCGTTTTTTAATGTCTCTTGAGGACTCTGTTGAACTGGTCTTGCACGCTTACGAAAACGCCAATTCTGGTGATATCTTTATTCAAAAAGCACCCGCATCAACAATCATGGATCTGGCCATTGCCTTGAAAGAGATATTCAAGTCTGACAACGAGATCAAAGTCATTGGCACTCGGCATGGTGAAAAGCTCTACGAATCGTTGGTCAATCGAGAAGAAATGGCTCGGGCTGAGGATTTGGGGAATTATTATCGGATTCCTTCCGATAGCCGTGATCTTAATTACAATAAGTATTTTGTCGAAGGTGAGGCCAAGGTCTCCGAAGAGGAAGACTATACTTCTCACAACACCAAACGTCTGGATATTCAGGGCGTGATCGATCTGCTTATGAAGCTTGATTTTATCCAGGAGTCTCTTAATGCCTAAGGTAATGACCATTGTCGGTACACGACCTGAGATTATAAAACTCAGCCGGGTTATTTCTGAACTTGATCAGCATGTTGACCATGTGCTGGTGCATACAGGTCAGAACTTCGATTATGAACTCAATGAGATATTCTTTGAAGAGCTTGAAGTGAGAAAGCCGGACTTCTTCCTTGATGCTGCTGGTGAAACGGCTGCGGCCACAATTGGTAATGTCATAACGAAAGCGGATGAAGTCATGGCGAAAGAATGCCCGGACGCGGTTCTCCTTCTTGGTGATACTAATAGCTGCCTGGCTGTGATTGCTGCCAAACGCCGCAAGATTCCTGTCTTCCATATGGAGGCAGGCAATCGTTGCTTTGACCAAAGGGTTCCTGAGGAGATTAATCGTAAGATCATCGATCATACCAGCGATATTAACCTGGTATTCTCCGAGCATGCTCGGCGCTATCTGTTGGCTGAGGGAATCCGACCGGAGACAGTAATTAAAACCGGGTCTCCGATGAAGGAGGTTCTCGACAGTTATCGCTCAAAGATTGAAAGTTCCACCGCGCTGGAGCGTTTAGAACTCAAGCCTGATGAATACTTTGTGGTCAGTGCACACCGTGAGGAGAATGTCGACAGCGAGAGGAATCTTGCTGATCTCCTGAATTCCTTGAATGCGATGGCGGAAAAGTATTCACTGCCTATTATTGTTTCGACTCACCCGCGCACTCGCAAACGTCTGGAGGAGAGAACGGCCTCGGCGATGAATCCATTGGTAAGATTTTTGAAACCGCTCGGTTTCCTTGACTATATCAGATTGCAGCAGTCGGCCTATTGTGTGGTTTCTGATAGTGGGACCGTCACCGAGGAATCGTCGATTCTGGGGTTCCCTGCGATTACTGTCCGTCAGGCTCATGAACGTCCTGAAGGAATGGATGAGGGGACTTTGATCATGAGCGGCCTGCTTGCAGAGGATGTGATGCATGCAATTGATGTGACTGTTGCTCATTATGCAAAGTCGGAGAGAACGTTCCGGATTCTCCCGGATTATGATGTGGACAATGTTTCGAAAAAAACGGTGCGTATCATTTTAAGCTATATCGACTATGTTAATCGGACTGTCTGGTGCAAATATTAGTGTGGGAAGGGTAACTCCTTTGAAATTTAATGCTCTGGAAGCTCATGCATAAGGAGACGATGTTGATTAACGCTCTGGAAAACGATAACAAATCTTTCCTTTACTTTCTCGTGCTCTGAACCGATGTTCACTCCAGTTGATGAAACTATCGATGCTCTCCTGCTGAGTGATCTGAAGATCCTCCAGGCCAAAAACGGCTACCGTTTTTCGATTGACCCGGTTCTGCTCAGTGCCTTCATCTCAAGCGTTGCAGCGGCCAGAGTGCTGGACCTCGGTACCGGAAATGGTATTGTCCCGCTCCTTCTGTCCGCTCGCAACGAAGCCCAATCCATTGTCGGTGTTGAACTCCAGCAACAGATGGCTGTACGCGCCCGCCGCTCGGTAAGCTTGAATGGTCTGGAGCAGTCAATCGAGATTGTTCAAGCCGATATCCGTGAATTGCCCGAAGAATTTATTGCCGGCAGCTTTGATATCATTACGGCGAATCCCCCGTATCGTAAGGCGAAGGCTGGTAAGCTCGCTCCCGTTGATGAGCGAGCCATCGCGCGGCATGAACTCTCTGGAAGCCTCGACGATTTTCTGCGTGCGGCCGCGTTTCTGCTTAATTCTGGTGGGCGTTTCTATGTGGTCTACCTGGCTGAGCGTCTGGCGGAACTTATCTCTGGCATGCGCTGCTTCCGTCTGGAGCCAAAGCGAATGCGCACGGTTCACTCTCGTGAGGGCGAAGCTGCGAAAATGGTCCTGGTTGAGGGTCGCAAAAATGGTAACTCGGGGATGATTGTTGAAGCACCGCTGGTGGTTTATGTTGGGTCAGGACGGGATTACACTGAAGAGGTCTTGGCGATGTATGGAAAGAGCGGGTCGAGGGGCGAGTAACGCGGGACGAGTGATGCGGGACGAGTGATGCGGGACGAGTGATGCGGGACGGAAAAAATGGTATAACCCTTAGCTTTCAGCTTTTAACAGCCGCATCTGCTTAAGCAGAAAATTCTCCATTTCTTTGCGCAACTCTGGATCCTCAATCTCCGTCAACAAACCTGACACCTGCTGCTTCTCACCATCATCCAACTCCACCCCGCGCCACGCCGGTGGTGTCTTCTCCTGCTTGGCTACTCGCACATTAACCTTACCGCGCTTCAGGAACAGGTCTTTGATGGCGGCATCGCCGAGCTCAGCATTCAACCGGGTGAGGATTTTCGGCTTCATCAGTTGCAATTGCTGCATCCAGGTTGGCTGGTCGACGTTGACTTCTAGAATGCCTTCACGGATTCTGACCGGACGGGTTCGTGCGGCGATCTGCGGGCCGACCACCTCTTCCCAGATGATCAGCGCCCGATACTGCTGCAGACGCTCGTCGAGGCCAAACCCTTTTAACAGCTGCTCGACCAGGTCGCCAGCGCGAGCGGCCTGTTTCATCTTGGGCCGACGCGTGGGTTTCACAGACGCCTCCGACGATAGAGTCGGCTGCCGATCATCTGTCCGGCAACCGCCAGTGCAATAGAGACCGGGATAATCTGCCAGCTGATGTTGTTGGCGATCCGCAGCCCGATGATAAAAGGGACGGAGAGGTGGATGTAGAGGAACCAGCGGACTGAGTATTTGGCAGATCCCATGCGAAGGTAACCTAAGGGGACATTGCTGAGGAAAGCAAAGAATAATAGGCTGGTCAGGGCAATGTTGATTTCGATGTTCAAAAACGGGGCCTTTTGGTGACGAAGTTAGTCTTGCAACTTTCAGTCTAGTCGCGTCATTTCATGAAAGTCAAATTTTCTTGGGTATTATATAGACAAAGGAATGAGCGATGCAAAACTAGCAAATTTCAAACGCATTAAAACATTAAAACGAATTGGACGCTGATAAAATCTGATGAACGCTGATTTTAAGTTCAAGAACCAAAGCCATCATGACTTTTCTGCGTTAATCAGCGTCCCAATAAGTTTTTCAAGATAAGGTGAAAACTTGACACGGTGAAAGCTGGTCACTTCCTAATATGCTAACAAACAAACAGGCGCTGATTTCTGCACCCCGGCCGTCATTGACAGCCTGAACAGCCGGGTGCTAGTATCCCATGGTTTTACTTCAACCGTGACAAGAGGCTCTTCCATGGATCAGAAACTACAGCTTTTACAAGATGCTACCCGACGACTGATCCGGCGAGAAGCTTTTCCCAACCTGGCCAAGTTGCTGGCTAAGACCCATCCTGCTGACATCGCACATCTCTTTCGCTACCTGGACATCAAGGAGCAACGCATCCTTTTTAATCTGGTTGCGGATGCAGAAAAACGCGCGTACGTGTTGGCTGAGCTCGATCATTCCACCGGGGCCCTTCTTCTCGAACAGCTCGACAATGAGACGATCACCGAAGTTCTGCAGGAGATGTCGTCCGATGATGCTGCCGATATTATCGGCAAGATGCCGGATGAATTGGCGGATGAAATCCTCAATATCATGCATGATGAGGATTCCGATGAGATCGAGCACCTGCTGCAGTATGACGAAGAGTCGGCCGGCGGTATTATGTCGACCGAGATTTTCGCTCTTTCCGAAGATGTTACGGTCAAGGAAGCGATCGAGGAGATCCAGCAGGCTGGCGACGTGGAGATGGTTTTTTACCTCTACGTGGTCAACGAGGCCAGACAGTTGGTCGGGGTGCTCTCACTGCGCCAGCTTCTGACCGTTCTTCCAAGCAAAAAGCTCTCAGACATCATGATTACGGATGTTCTGAGTGTGCGCACCGATGTCGACCAGGAAGAGGTTGCCAGGATTGTTGAAAAATACAATATCCTTGCCGTCCCGGTTGTCGATGAAATGAACAGCTTGAAAGGGATTATCACGGTCGACGACATCATTGATGTCATTCGTCAGGAGGCGACCGAGGATATCTACAAGATGGCCGGTGCCAGTGAGGAGGAGCTCCTCTATGGTTATAAGGCGTTCAAGGTTGCACGGCTGCGCTTGCCCTGGTTGCTGGTCAACCTCTTTGGCGGCGTGATTACCGGCTACCTGATGTGGCGCTTTAAGGTGACACTCAAGGAAGTGATCGCTCTGATTTCATTCATCCCGGTTATTACCGGTATGGGCGGTAACGTCGGTGGCCAGTCGGCGACAATTATGGTTCGTGGCTTTGCCACAGGACGCATCGATTTCAGCATGCTGCGTCAGGTCTTTTTTAAAGAGGTGCGGGTCGGCCTGATCATGGGCAGTGTCTGCGGGGTGACCGTCGGGCTGGTTGCCTGGTACTGGCATGGCAACCCATACCTCGGGTTGGTTGTTGGTCTCGCCATGGTGGTGGCGATGGTGGTCGCCTCATCGATGGGCGTGATTGCCCCGGCCGCATTCAAAAAACTCGGGATCGACCCGGCTATCGCCTCGATGCCCTTTGTTCAGACCGCCAACGATATTACCGGAATTCTGATTTACTTTGCGACTGCGACAACTTTTATCTCGTTTCTAAAATAAAAAATCCTTTTTACCCTTGGATTTAACTCCAGGCAAATAATGAGTTTCGTAAAATAATGGGTTACTGTGACAAAAGGCAAGAATCGGTACGTGAGCTAATTATTAGCCGACCCATTCTGGTTATGATCGCGCTCGCCGTTGGAGCCTTTCTGGTTTATCTGCCCTCTACGGCTTGTGACTTTATCCCAACATGGGATGACCAAAAATACGTCCTTGAAAATCAGACTATCCGAAGTTTTAGCTGGAAAAACTTTCAAACAACATTTAGTAACCCATTAATTGGTGGTTATTTCCCCCTGAGTACCTTCTCCTATGCATTCGATTTTGCGCTGTGGGGAACGGACCCTTGGGGGTACCATCTTGTCAATAACCTTTTCCATGCTCTTAATGTTGGTCTGGTCTATTTAGTTTTATTACGTTTGGGATGTTCCCCCGTTGTCTCTGTTGTAACAGCTTTGGTCTTTGCTCTTCACCCGGTCAATGTTGAAGCGGTGGTATGGATCTCCCAACGAAAAACAGTTCTGGCCAGCTTCTTCTTCTTTCTCTCTTTGCTAGCCTTTTTAAACCATGCTCGCACCGGTGTGTGGCGTTCATACTTGGCCGCACTACTCCTCTTTGCTTTGGCCCTCTTAAGTAAAACCACCACCATTGCCCTATGTGTTATTGTCCTCGCATGGTTTTATCGCGAGGGTCGTTTGCGGGAATGGTATAAAAGTGTGCCATTTTTTCTCTTGGCTGTTGCCGGAGCGGTCTGTAACGTTTGGGTTTCCGTGACGGCTAAAGCTGTTGATTCCGCAACTATTTCTGCCGGTATGCTCTTTGGTGAAATATATCCGACCATGCTGGCTGTTTATCCACAGTATTTTCGTCTGTTGTTCTGGCCAACGCAGCTTTCCGGATTTTATGACACGACGCGGCACCTCAGTTTTACGGATGTAGAGGTGCTGACTGGTGTTGTGCTGGCGATCGTAATTCCCTTGGTCGCTTTTTGCACGATGAATCGAAGCTTTAAGTTCTGGATGATATGGGCCATTGTTTGCTTTCTGCCTATGGCTAACATTATTCCCATTCAGGTCTATTATGCAGATCGGTTTCTTTACCTGTCGCAGATCGGTGTTTTTGTGATCCTGGTGATCGGTGCAGAGAAGGTCTTCAAGAGTCACTTGGCTGCTTTTCGATTCTCCCGGTCCTTATTGATTGGGTGTTTTGTGGTGGTTTTGTTTGCTTTAACATCGTTGACATATGAACGGATTGCGGTCTGGAATAATGATGTTACTTTTTGGCAGGATGTTGTGAATCGCTATCCTCGACTTTACAACCAGCGGATAAACCTTGCTTTAGCTTATGAGAATAAAGGCCTTTACTCAAAGGCTGCCGTTCATCACCTGGCAGGTTACAATCTGACCCATGATCAGAGTGCTCTCTGGAATTATCGCCGTGCCATAATGCTGTCAAAAACTGAAACCAAAGATAAACGCAGCACAGAACATCATCAAGAAAAATGATTGGGTGCTGTCGAAACCGTAATTGGTCTGGTTGGCTCGTCGCTCAAGCAAACAGGTTGGACAATAATTATGTATGATTGTAATTGGGCAGTCGTGGTCCCGATGGCTAATGAGGAAGCGGAGTTTGGCCTTTTTATCTCTGAGATGACGGCTATTCTGGATCGCCTTAAGTCAGGCTTTGTTTATATCGTTATTGATACCGTGTCGTCGGACAGGACTCTGGAA
Organism: Desulfuromonadales bacterium; assembly: GCA_030145195.1. Lineage (GTDB taxonomy): Bacteria > Desulfobacterota > Desulfuromonadia > Desulfuromonadales > BM103 > JAQYVY01. The sequence goes on from JAQYVY010000001.1 coordinate 98,744, forward strand.
CTCTGTCAGGCTCTTTCTCAACGAGATTCCCGTTTTGTAACCGTCTGGGCCCCTGAAAACAGAAATGTTGTGGATGCCTATTTGAGGGGGTTTCGGGAAGCCCTGGAACAAGGGCATGAGGTTATTATTGAAATGGATGCTGGAATGTCACATGACCCGAAGGCCATCCCCATGTTTATCCGGGTTCTTAACGAAGGCAATGAGTGTGCTTTTGGCAGCCGTTTCATCAACGGCGGATCTATGGCGGATTCACCTCTTAAACGCAGACTATTGTCTCGTGGCGGGACACTGTTAGCCAATTTTCTTCTTGGTACCAGATTGCGTGATATGACCTCTGGTTACCAGGGGTTTCGTTCCGAGGTCGTCGCCAAACTTTTGCAATATGATTTGCGTGCTACGGCCCATTTTTACCAAACGGAAGTTCGCTATCTGTTGAGAGGGCATCGATGTTTTGAGGTTCCAATTCACTACAAAGCACCCTCCCCGCGGGTCTCAAAGAACGCAATCCGGAACGCATTGCGTTCGCTTGCCTTCTACTTTGTCCAACGGCTTTCCGGCAACGCGGCGATTATTAAATAGGACTTGTTATGTCAACCTCTACGGCTTTAGTGATTACCTCTATTTCTCCTCCCAATGACATCCTGGCTGCCTGTGCTGACGGTTGCGTGACGAACAATTGTGATTTTATCGTTGTGGGCGATACAAAGTCCCCCGCCAATTTTTCTCTGAATGGATGCGACTTCTGGAGTATTGAAAGACAGCGGTCCATGGTCTTCCGTTTGGCCGCAACACTTCCAGAAAAGCATTACGCGCGTAAAAACCTGGGTTATCTGGTTGCGATGGAACGTGGTGCTGAAGTAATCATTGAGACCGATGATGACAACATGCCCTTGGAAGGTTTTTGGCGAGAGCGTCAGGTCGAATGCTCCGCAAAGCTACTTTTGGAACAGGGCTGGGTTAACGTATATCGGCACTTCTCCGAAGAGTTGATTTGGCCCAGAGGTTTCCCCTTGGAACGGCTTCAGGACTCTTGCGTGGTTCCTTTGGGAGCCGATTCGGTGGTGTATTGTCCCATTCAGCAGGGTCTGGCTGATGGAAATCCTGATGTTGATGCAGTGTATCGTCTGGTTCTTCCCCTGCCTTTTTCCTTTAATGATAAGGGGCCTCTGGCTTTAGGAAGAGGGTGCTGGTCGCCGTTCAATAGCCAGAATACGACATGGTTTCGTGAAGCCTTCCCGTTGCTGTACATCCCGTCATACTGTAGCTTCAGGATGTGTGATATCTGGCGTAGTTTTGTGGCCACGCGTATTTGTTGGGAAAATAACTGGAATATTCTGTTTCATGGTGCGACGGTTTTTCAAGAGAGAAACGAACATGATTTACTGCAAGATTTTCGGGACGAAGTCCCGGGCTATCTCAGTAACGCACAGCTTTGTCGTGAGCTTTCTGATTTAACCTTAAAGGGCGGTGTCGGTTCTCTTGGGGAAGACCTGAAAAGCTGTTACGAATTATTTGTTCGTTTAGGCCAGATTGGTCCCGAAGAATTGTCTCTGGTCGATGCCTGGCTGGAGGATGTGGCTGCTAGCCTGTGAGTTAACTCACTTGCGTGAAAATTGCGGGGCTCTGAATACGAAGCATTTTCTGCTGAGGTAATTCCATGCCAGGATTGATATCGTTGCAACACCTTTTGCAATAATCGTATCAATGTTAAATAGGTCAACAAGACAATAAAGTATGGTCTGGTGTCCGAGAAGCCCAATGGTACTGATGGCGAAAAAAGTAAGAATTTCGAGCCGACGGTTAAACCTTGTGCCGCTGGTAAACAGGTGGTTAATGCAGAGGTAATAATTTAGCAGGACCGCAACAGAAAAACTTGCAGTGCTGACCAGTAGGTAGTGGTAGCCAAGAAACTCTGTAAAAACAATAAAGATTGCAAAGTCAACAAGGGTGCAAGTTCCTCCGATGCAGAGATATCTTAGAAAATTCATTTATGCTTTTCGCTCAATTTTGTGCTTTGGTTGTTGAGTGTCAGTTCATAGCTGCAAGTACAGAACTAATCTTGACTGCAATTCTTTTGGGAAGACTGTTCCGGTTGGCAAGCGTATTCCACCGACTCTATGCCGTTCTAACCCCTTCCACTTATGTATCATTATTAAAAAGATAATCTGTTAACGTTTGTCAAGCAATAGTCGGCTGTATTTTTAAGCCGTTTTTGTCTATAGTGCAAGTTTGAAGTTGAGGTGATTCAATATGTCCTTTCTCCTGAAAAATGTTTCAGCAACACAGAGTAAAGATGCCGGATTGGCTCTGGTTCTTATCTGTCTGATCTTGTCTTTGACAGTTTCGCCACGTTATTTTCTGCCGATTGGGACTGGATTGCTACTGGTGGTTATGTCGGTTCCCGGCTTGTTTAAGCCGTTTGCCAGATTCTGGTTCGGTTTTTCCCACGTCACGGGTGGTTTCGTTTCGCGGATACTGCTGACGGTTCTGTTCTACGGTATGGTTCTGCCGGTTGGCCTGGTGCGTCGAGCTCTTGGAAAAGACGCCATGCAGTTGAAGAAGTGGAAACAGGGACAAAGTTCGGTTTTTCTTGATCGTAATCACCAATTTGGTCGCCAAGACCTTGAACACCCGTATTGACGGAAAGATTTTTTAAATGGATTTACTTAAAGACCTTTGGGGTTTTCTCAAGACCAGGAAAAAATTCTGGTTGTTGCCGATCATTCTGACCCTGCTGTTGTTTGGGGTTTTGATTGTGATGACCAGCGGCTCGGCGATTGCACCGTTCATTTACACTCTTTTTTAGGAGGCTGTCCAACAATGATTGCCCAGCTGCAAGTCCAGTTGTCTGGCCCATATCTCAGCTTCTTTTCAACCCATAGCTACTGCTATGAGCTATCAAATGAGCTAAAATCTGTTCTCAGACTTCTGGTCTTTCGCCTTGGCCCCTATTCTCGGACATCCTCCTGGGTTGCTTATGTCTGAAGCGATTTTGGGGATTTCCGCCTACTACCACGATAGCGCTGCTGCCTTGATCGTTGATGGCGAGATTGTGGCTGCTGCTCACGAAGAACGCTTTACTCGCAAAAAGCAGGATTCCTCTTTTCCTGCCCACGCGGTGCGTTACGTTCTCGACGAAGCGGGGTTGCAACTTTCCGACCTGTCTGCGGTCGCTTTCTACGACAAACCCTATATAAAATTTGAACGCTTGCTTGAGACTTACCACAGCTTTGCTCCGAAAGGTTTGCCAAGCTTCCTCTCTGGAATTCCGGTCTGGGTCAAAGAGAAGTTGTTGATGCGGCAAAACCTGAAGAAGGAATTTGCCATGTTGGGTAGAGAGTGCCCTAAGCTGATTTTTCCGGAGCACCACCTTTCCCATGCCAGCAGTGCCTTTTTTCCTTCACCGTTCGATGACGCCGCGATTCTCACCCTTGATGGAGTCGGGGAATGGGCAACTACCACCATCGGTGTCGGTAAAGGCCAAAGCGTTAAAATAATCAAACAGATAGATTTTCCACATTCTCTTGGTCTGCTCTATTCGGCTTTTACTTACTACTGTGGATTCAAGGTCAACAGTGGAGAATACAAGTTGATGGGGCTGGCACCCTACGGAATTTCCGGTGGTGAACAGGTTTCTGAGTGGAAAGGGAAGATTTATGATCAGTTGATCGATGTCCGCGAAGATGGGTCTTTCCTGCTGAATATGGACTACTTCGATTACGCAACCGGGTTGACCATGTGTAACAACGCAGCCTGGGAACGGTTGTTCGGTCTCCCGCAGCGCCAATCTGAGGCGGAGCTTGATCAGAACTACATGGACATGGCTCTGGCAATTCAGGAGGTGACAGAAGAGATTGTCCTGAAGTTGGCTGAAACGGCTAAGGAGTTGACCGGTTGCAAAAACCTGGTGATGGCTGGCGGCGTTGCTCTGAACTGTGTCGCTAATGGCAAGCTGCTGCGTAGTGGCCTGTTTGATGACCTCTGGATTCAACCAGCCTCTGGCGATGCAGGTGGTGCTCTTGGAGCTGCACTGGCCGGTTGGCACCTCTGGTTGGAGAAGCCACGAACCGTGTCTTCCCCTGATCAGATGAAGGGGGCGTTGCTGGGTCCGGAGTTTGGCGAACAGGAAATTACCAAAGTCGCCCGACGCCACAAGGCACCCTTTTGCAAATATGATGATTTCTCGGCTCTCTGTGCAGAAGCGGCACGTCTGCTCGCCGATGGCAATGTTGTCGGCTGGTTCCAGGGTCGCATGGAGTTTGGGCCTCGGGCTCTTGGAAATCGTAGTATTCTGGGTGATCCGCGGCAGCCGGACATGCAGAAGAAGCTTAACTTGAAGATCAAGTATCGGGAAGGTTTTCGCCCCTTTGCGCCATCGGTGCTGGAAGAGTGTTGCCAGGAGTTCTTTGAACTCGACCGTCCTTCGCCCTACATGTTGCTGGTGGCTCCCGTGAAGAGTGATAGATGCCACCCTCTGCCGGAAGATTGCTCTGCTCTGCCGCTGTACGATAGACTCTACCGTTTGCGTTCCGATGTTCCATCCATTACCCATATTGACTATTCAGCAAGAATCCAGAGCGTTAACAAAGAAACGAACCCACGTTACTGGGCGTTGATCAACAGTTTCCGTGAACTTACCGGTTACGGCGTCGTGGTTAATACCAGCTTTAATGTTCGCGGAGAGCCGATTGTCTGTACGCCTGAGGATGCTTATCGGTGTTTTATGGGCACGGAGATGGATTTTCTCGTTATGGGGAACTTCCTTTTTACCAAAACCGAGCAGCCGCAGTCCTCTGACGCGGAGTACTGGAAAAACTGCTATGAATTGGATTAAAAACTCCTTGCTTGTTGTCTTGAGCGTTGCGCTGGCTCTCATTGCGTTGGAAGTTGGCTTGAGGTCGGTTGGTAGTGAGCAGCCAGCTGCAACAGGCGTGGCCAGCGTCGGGATGTATCACCCGAGACTGGGATGGGCTCCGAGGCCAGAGGCTTCGGGGCAAGATGCCTATGGTAATACGGTAACAATTTTACCGGATGGCACTCGCTCCAATGGCGATTCACCAGTGCAGACAAGAGAAAGACCGATCCTTGTTGTCGGTGATTCTCTGGTTTTTGGTGATGAAGTTAATGACCATGAGACGTGGCCCGCGCAACTCGAAAAAATGTTGGGGCGAAGAGTTGTTAACGGTGGGGTCAATGGCTACGGAATTGATCAGGCGGTCTTAAGGGCAGAAGAACTTATCGAAGAACTTAACCCTGGTCTGCTGTTGTTTGGTTTCTACCCTGATGACATTATGCGCTGCGGTTTGTCGGTGCGCCATCAGCCGAAGCCTTTTTTTGAATTGGTTGAGGACTCAATCCGGTTAGCTAACGTCCCTGTCCCTGAGATCGATAAAGTTAGCCCGGGGTTTTTGACTGAATTGGCGGCGAAAAGTTATTTGGTCAAGAAGCTTTTGCCTGGATTTTTAAAGAGCTCGGGCGATATGGGTTTTGTCGGCGCCCATTACGAGCATGAACAAGTTTCAGCGTTGTTGTTGAAAAGAATTTCTCAAGTAGCCCAGGAAAGAAGTATCCCCGTAGTCTTTGTGGTTCAGTATAACGAACTGTCTCTGGAGACCAAAGAGCGTGTTGACAGGGTTCTTTACTATGTTAGCCAGGATGGTTACTCGCAAACGCTCAACTTTTATAGTCTTTTGAAAAAAATACACGACGGAACTCCCGGCGTTTTTAACAATATGTTTATTCAGTTCAACGAAAATGGCCGGAGTATGATCAGACATATGAACCGGCAGGGGAACTGGTTTGTCGCAAAGAATGTCAGAGACTACTTGAAGCCGAAATAACCATTTTGTTGATACTTCGCGCAAAGTGCTACGTAGCTTATACTTCATGATTTCTACCTCCGAAGCCATCATCCTCCACCACACCGATTACGGCGAAGCCGACCGGATTGTTACATTTTTGACCCCGGATCATGGTCGTCTCAAGGGTTTTGCCCGTGCTGCCCGCAAGAGCCGCAAGCGTTTCGGTGCAGCGCTTGAACCCTTTGCTGAGGTGAAAATGCATTGGACTACCCGGGGTTCGGGGGATTTGGTGAACCTGCGTGATGCTGAGTTGGTCACGTTGCGGATCGGTCTGCGCCGTGACCTGGAGACGCTGACGCTTGCAGGCTATGGTTGTGAACTGACCGAGGTGCTGTTTGACGAATCGGGGGTTGGGGTCGAGGCTTTTCAATTGCTACAGGCCTTTCTCGATCACCTTGATAGCGAGGGTTACTCGGTCGAGGCCCGTCTTTTGATGGAAATCAGAATGCTTTCTCTGGCGGGTTATGTCCCCCACCTGCTGCATTGCGCCGCTTGCTTCGGTCCTCTGCCCGATGGCCCGGTCAGTTTCTCGGCGTCAGCTGACGGTAGTCTCTGCCCAGACTGTGACCATGGTCGCGAGACACTCAAAGTTGACCGCATGACGCTCGGCACATTCGGTCGGATTCTGCAGACGCCTTTGACTCGTTTTGCTGATTTCAAGCTCAGCCTGCGTTCCCGTCAGGAGGGTCGGGCTCTGTTGAGTGATGCTTTACGGTGTCATCTGCACCGACCCTTGAAGAGCCTCGAATCCCTCAATCGCTACAGTCCTTTAGAAGCGATCGAGGGAGACACTTAACGCCGGGTTTTAGCAGGGACTTTTGATGCATGCGAGCCTTGACAGAGATGATTCTCCAAGCTAGTATGCCGCACTGTTGTTTGTATGCTGTATGTGGTTTTCAGCTTGCCTGAAGCTGGTTTATTTTGGCTAAACATTGAGCCCTGTTTTAACGCAAAGACGCCAAGGCGCAAAGAAAGACAAAACAGTAAAAGCTTTGGCTATATGATTTATAAATTAATGTCTGTATTTCAGGCTCATAATCCCCTTGCTCTGCGACTTTGCGTCTTGAGTGAGCAACGCGAACGGGCGTTAAATGCTTTCGTTTGACTTTATTGACCTGATGGGCACTCTGCCCTTGGAGGTATTGTGACTTTTCAAGAATTGATTCTGGCGCTGCAGAATTATTGGGCCAATCACGGCTGCATCATTCAGCAGCCCTACGATACGGAAAAAGGTGCTGGCACTTTCCACCCCGCAACTTTTTTGCGGGCTCTTGGTCCGGAACCATGGAACGTCGCTTATGTCGAGCCCTCGCGGCGTCCGACCGACGGTCGTTACGGCAATAATCCCAATCGTCTCCAGCATTACTACCAATTCCAGGTCCTGCTCAAGCCCTCGCCGATGAACATTCAGGAACTCTACCTTGATTCGCTCAAGAGTTTCGGTATCGATCCCGCCAAGCATGATATCCGTTTTGTCGAGGATGACTGGGAGTCACCGACTCTCGGGGCCTGGGGTCTGGGTTGGGAAGTGTGGCTGGATGGCATGGAGATTACCCAGTTCACCTATTTCCAGCAGTGCGGTGGTATTGATCTCAAGCCGACGCCTGGTGAACTAACCTACGGCATCGAACGGATCGCCATGTATATTCAGGGCGTTGATAACGTTTATGACCTCGAATGGGGCGGCGGCATCAAATACGGCGATGTCCATCATCAGACCGAAGTTGAATTCTCCACCTACAACTTTGAAGAGGCTGATACCGGCATGATGCTGCAACTTTTCGATATGTTCGAAAAGGAGTGCATCCGACTGGCCGAGAAGCAATTAATTTACCCGGCTTATGATTATGTGCTGAAATGCTCTCACGCTTTTAATATGCTTGATGCCCGCGGTGCCATCTCGGTGACCGAGCGCGCGCACTACATCGGTCGGGTGCGCAACCTGTCCAAACTGTGTGCCGAAGGTTATGTGGCCCAGCGGGAGAAGATGGGCTTTCCGTTGTTGAAGAAGTAGGCGAAGAGCAAGCGTCTAAGTTTAACGCAAAGACGCCAAGGCGCTAAGAAAGAACCCTCGACAAAAGGTCGTTGGTGATTGGTTAACCCATTAAGTAAAGACCGTGTTTTGATCCTATTATGCTTTCACTTTGCGACTTTGCGTCTTGAGTGAGCGAAGCGAACGGGCGTTAAAAAGTTTTTATAACGGAGCAACAAATGGCTAAGGAAATTTTCCTTGAAATAGGTACCGAAGAGATCCCCGCTGGCTTTCTGCCCAAGGCGATGGCTGACCTGGAGCGGATGATTCGTAAGGAACTTGAGTCGGCGCGACTGGCTTTTGATGAGATCAAGACCTTTGCCACCCCGCGTCGTCTGGCGCTGTCGGTGAGTGCTGTCGCCGAGGATCAGCCGACTTTGTTGACTGAGGCGATGGGCCCGGCCAAGCAGATCGCGTATGACGCCGATGGCAATCCGACCAAGGCGGCGATTGGCTTTGCCCGTGGGCAGAAGGTTGATGTTGCCGATCTCAAGCTGGTAAAAACCGACAAAGGTGAGTACCTGTTTATCAAAAAGGAAGAGCCTGGCCGACCGACAACCGAACTGCTGACCGAGATTCTGCAGCGGCTTGTCTCCGGCCTGACCTTCAAAAAGTCGATGCGCTGGGAAACTCTCGACGTCCGTTTTGCCAGACCGATGCATTGGATCGTTGCTCTTTACGGCGGCGAAGTTGTTTCTTTCACCCACGGCAACCTGAGCAGCGGCAACAAGTCGCGCGGTCATCGCTTCATGGCACCGCAAGAGTTTGTCGTGACCGGACTGGCCGACTGGCTGGAAGGTTGCCGCAAGCATTTCGTAACTGCTGATCACAATGAGCGCAAGGCAACTATTCGCGCGCAGGTTGAGGCGACTGGCAAGGCTGCTGGTGGTCGGACCGCGGTTGATGAGAAATTGCTCGAAGAGGTGACTTACCTGGTTGAGGACCCGACTCCTCTCTGCGGCACCTTTGATGAAACTTATTTGCAACTGCCGCGGGAACTGCTGGTGACTTCGATGCGTGAGCATCAACGCTATTTCACCATCGAAGATGCCCAAGGCCAGCTGCTCAACAAGTTTATCACCGTATCCAACACCCGGCCCGAGGATGAGCAGGTCGTGGTCAAGGGCAACCAACGGGTGATCCGGGCACGCCTTTCCGATGCTATGTTCTTTTGGGAAGAAGATCAGAAGTCCAAGCTGGAGAGCAATCTGGAAGCCCTCAAACAGGTGATCTACCAGGCCAAGCTTGGTAGCAGCTTCGAGAAGGTCGAACGCTTTACCCGGATTGCTACTGGTCTGGCAGAACGTTTTGAGCCAAGTGCCGTGGCCCTGACCGAGCGTGCCGCCAAGCTGGCTAAATGCGATCTCGAATCGAAGATGGTCTACGAATTTCCCGAGCTGCAAGGCATCATGGGCCGTGAATACTCCCGGATCGAAGGTGAGGATCCGCGGGTCTCAATCGCGATCTTTGAGCACTATCTGCCGACTGAGGCAGGTGGAACCTTGCCGTCAGATAACCTCGGCGCTTTTGTCTCCATAGCCGACAAGATCGATACCATCTGCGGCTGCTTCGGTGTTGGCCTGATCCCGACCGGTTCCGCTGATCCCTACGCGCTGCGCCGGAGTGCGATCGGCATCCTCAATATTATTTTGGATCGCGGTTACCAGCTCAGTATCCCCGAACTGGTTGAACAGAGCCTCGGTCTGTTGGCCGCCAAGTTGACCCGTCCGCGTGCTGAAGTGCAGGCAGACGTGGTGGCATTCATCCGCCTGCGTCTGGCGAACATGTTGACCAGTCGCGGTTTCACGACTGACGCGGTTGACGCCGTGCTGACCGCCCGTTTCGATGAGCCCGGCGATGCTATTGCCAGAGTCGAGGCTCTCGCTGCGCTCAAAGGTGCCGCTGATTTCGAGCCTCTGGCCATCGCATTCAAGCGCGTGGGCAACATCATCAAGGGTGGGGTTGATACACCGGTGCAAGCGGAGCTGTTTGAAGCCGAGTGCGAACGCGCGCTGGCTACAGCCGTTGCCGCGACCCGTCAGACCGTTGCCGACCAGGTTGACAAGGGCGACTACGCTGCCGCATTGCAGACCATCGCCAAACTTCGTGAACCGGTTGATGCCTTCTTTGACGGTGTCATGGTCATGGCCGAGGATGAACGGGTCAAGACCAATCGACTGGCCTTATTGACTCAGGTCGCTGACTTGTTCGCTGACATTGCAGACTTTACACGGATCGCCGCTTAGGAAACTGAGCGGCGGTTTTATTTTGACTGAAAAGCGTTGGTGAAAACCGACAATTTTTTTATTCACCCTTTATTTTAAATAAGCTCAATAATCTCTCTGGGAGGAAGTAAAAATGGCAAAGTATGTCTATTTCTTCGGTAACGGCGAAGCCGAAGGGCGCGGCAACATGAAGAATCTGTTGGGTGGCAAGGGGGCTAACCTGGCGGAAATGACCAGCATCGATCTGCCGGTGCCAGCTGGATTCACCCTCACCACCGAAGTTTGCACCGAGTTCTACAAGAACGACCGCAACTATCCGACCGGGTTAGAGGCAGAAGTCAATCAAAACCTGGCTCGGGTCGAGCAGTTGATGGACAAGAAGTTTGGCGACTCACAGAACCCGCTGCTGGTTTCGGTCCGTTCTGGAGCCCGTGCTTCGATGCCGGGGATGATGGATACGGTTCTTAACCTCGGCCTCAACGACGAGACCGTTCAGGGTGTAATTGCCCAGAGCGGTGATGAGCGTTTTGCTTACGACTCATACCGGCGCTTCATCCAGATGTACGCCAATGTTGTTCTCGATATGAATGGCGACATCCTCGAACATATCCTGGAAAAGATGAAGGCTGACCGCGGCGTTGAAGAAGACACCGCTCTGACAGCTGCAGACCTCAAAGAGATGGTCGGACTGTTCAAGACCAAGGTCAAAGAAGAACTGGGACACGCTTTCCCTATGGATCCCAAGGAACAGCTCTGGGGCGCTATCGGTGCGGTTTTCAGCTCATGGATGAATTTCCGGGCCATTACCTACCGCAAACTCAACAATATCCCTGCCGAGTGGGGCACCGCTGTCAATGTGCAGTCGATGGTGTACGGCAATATGGGTGACGATTGCGCCACTGGCGTTGCCTTTACCCGTGACCCCTCGACCGGTGAGAACTATTTCTATGGCGAGTATTTGGTCAACGCTCAAGGCGAAGACGTGGTTGCTGGTACCCGGACCCCGCAGCCAATCAATAAGGCCAAGCACCAGCCTGGTGATCTGCCCGCCATGGAGGATGTGCTTCCTGAATGTTACGAGCAGCTCGCTAAAATCCGTGACATTCTTGAAAAACACTACCTGGATATGCAGGATATCGAGTTCACCATCGAAAAACACAAGCTTTACATGCTGCAAACCCGCAACGGCAAGCGCACCGCCAAGGCTGCGGTGAAGATCGCCGTTGATATGGTCGCTGAAGGCTTGATCTCCAAGAATGAAGCGATCATGCGCGTGGCTCCTGAGCAGCTTGACCAACTGTTGCATCCTTCCCTTGACCCCGATGCCGTCAAGATTGTGGTCGCAAAGGGTCTGCCCGCTTCTCCTGGGGCAGCCTGTGGTGAGGTGGTTTTCTCTGCCGATGAAGCTGAAGAGGCCTCCAAAATCGGTCTCAAGGTGATACTGGTCCGGGTCGAGACCAGCCCGGAAGATATCCACGGTATGCACGCCGCCCAAGGAATTCTCACGGCTCGTGGTGGCATGACTTCCCACGCGGCGGTGGTTGCTCGCGGCATGGGCAAGAGCTGTGTGGCCGGTTGCGGCGACATCAAGGTTGATTATGCCAATCAGCAGTTTGTTGCCCGTAATGGCCAAATCTTCAAGAAGGGGGATGTCATCACTCTCGATGGCTCCACTGGCGAAGTGATGCAGGGCGAAGTGGCGACAGTGCAGCCTGAACTGAGTGGTGAGTTCGGCCAATTGATGGAGTGGGCTGACCTGGTTCGTCGCATGAAGGTGCGCACGAACGCCGACACGCCGCATGATTCCCAGGTTGCTCGTGACTTCGGTGCTGAAGGCATCGGCCTCTGTCGTACTGAGCACATGTTCTTTGAAGGGGATCGTATTGCAGCTGTTCGCGAAATGATCCTGTCCGCCGACGTGGAAGGGCGCAAACGCGCTTTGGCGAAAATCCTGCCGATGCAGAAAAGTGATTTTCTCGGTCTGTTCCAGGTGATGAAAGGTCTTCCTGTGACCATCCGACTGCTTGATCCACCCTTGCATGAATTCCTGCCCCACGCCGATAAAGACATCGAGGCGCTGGCTCAGGAGATGAGCGTGTCGGTCTCGGTGCTTAAAGCCAAGGTTGAGTCATTGCATGAATTCAACCCGATGCTCGGCCACCGTGGTTGCCGTCTTGCGGTTACCTATCCGGAAATTTATGACATGCAGGTTCAGGCGATTATGGAAGCTGCCTGTGAACTGGTTAAGAACGATGGTTTCGATATCATTCCCGAGATTATGATTCCGCTGGTTTGTGAAGTGAGAGAACTGGCGATCCTGCGTGCCAACGCCATCCGCGTGGCGGATGAAGTTATTGCGCGCTACGGCGTCGAAGTCACCTACCTGATCGGGACCATGATTGAGCTGCCCCGCGCGGCTCTGACTGCTGATGTCATTGCCCATGAAGCTGAATTCTTCTCCTTCGGCACGAATGACCTGACTCAGACCACTTACGGGCTTTCTCGCGACGATGCTGGCAGGTTCCTGCCATTCTACGTCGAGCATGAGATCTTCCCGACCGATCCCTTTGTCGCCATCGATCAAGAGGGTGTTGGCCAACTGGTGAAGATGGGTTGTGAACTCGGTCGCAAGACCCGCCCCGATATCAAACTCGGGATTTGCGGCGAGCACGGTGGTGAATCCTCCTCGGTGAAATTCTGTCACCGTATAGGTCTCGACTACGTCTCTTGTTCACCGTTCCGGGTGCCGATCGCCCGTCTGGCAGCGGCGCAGGCTGTGTTGGAAGAAGAGTAAATCTTTACAGGGGTATAGTCGCATGATAAGAGAGCCCCCGATCTGATCGGGGGCTCTCTTATCTCGCCGGTTACACACGTCAGGGGCAAAATCGATGGACTCTTTTTTGTTTTCGCATTATGTTTGAACGGATATTCTCCATGTCATATTAACTTCTGTCACTGGCCCTCATGACACTGATACGTAAAATCATTTACCATGGCAGCCGTACAGAATTTTCCAGATACTTTTTGGCTGGCAGCCTGACCTTTTTGGTCGATTTTTTACTGTTGTTGTTGCTGACCGAACTTGCTGGCATCAACTATCTTTGGTCAAACCTGGTTTCCGTGTCTGTTGGCATCATGGTGAGTTATTTCATCTGTATTGGCTGGGTTTTTTCTGATCGTCGTTACAATCGCATTTCGCTTGAATTCCCATTGTTCGTACTTACCTGTTTGGTCGGTTTGGTTTTGAATGAGGGGTTGATGTGGGTTTATGTGGCAAAGGTCGAAGTGCATTATCTTGTAGCAAAAGTAATTGTCACTGCGATAGTGTTCGTTTTTAACTTTTGCCTCAAAAAGCGGGCCTTATTTAATAAAAAGAATGGTCTTTAGCGGCTATCGCTGTTGAAGGGCTTTTTTGCTGAGAAGTCTAATGGACGCAAGTACTGTTTGTTCGTGGTGCAATAATCAAAAGGCCGCTCTGATTTATGAGGTCAAGAACTTTGACTCCGCCGGTGGGTCTTTCTCTTTGATGAAGTGCTGCCATTGTGGTTTGGTGCGTACGGAACCGTTTTTGACTGGGGCCGCTTTAGCAGAGTATTACACAACAGATTATTACGGATCCGCTGACGCGAAATTTTCGCCACTCGCAGAAAAAATGGTGTCGATGCTCAACAGGTTCAAAGCAAAAAGTTTTTATAAGAAATTCCCTTCGGGAAGTCGCTGTAAAATGCTTGACGTTGGACCTGGTCGCGGAGCTTTCCTCGCGTCAATGGGCCTTTTAGGAGTTGAGTGCTACGGAGTTGAGCGGGCAGAGTTTCCACAGAACGATGATTTGCCATTTACCTTGTATCGCGGCGACCTGAAAGATCTTTCTCTTCCCTTAGGCTCTTTCGATGCGGTAACGATGTGGCATGTTTTAGAGCATCTGGAAAATCCTCGCGAAATGATTGAGCAGGCCGTTCTTTTGCTTAAACCTGGGGCTCTCTTGCTGGTGGCCGTACCAAATTTTTCAAGTTGGCAGTCGAGGTGGTTTGGTAGTTCATGGTTTCACCTTGATGTCCCACGACATCTTCATCACTTTTCAGCCGATTGGCTGACTCGTCAATTTGATTCCATTGGTGTTGTTGAAAAAGTTGCAACCTTGCCAACCGTTGAGCAAAGTCTCTTTGGTTTTATACAGAGCTTCCAGAATATGGTTTTGCCTGGAGTCGCGCCCAATAAGTTGTATAAACTATTGCAGCGGAGAAAAGGGTCGTGTGACCTTGTTCTTTTGTTCTTTTTGACTCTTTTCGGGGCAATCTTGTTGCCTTTTGCCTGTGTTGAACATGTTTTTTCTGCACTATCAGGTCATAATGCTTCAATTGTTTTAACAGTAAAAAAACCTCTTGAGTTTTTGACCTAAGGCAATGAAAAATAGTTGATGTGAATGAACTTGAAAAATTATTGTAAATCTGTTGATCCAATTTCCCCCCCTGCTCTTGCCCTGATTTTTCTTGGGTTAGTCTCACTCTGTTTTGTTACCTATTACAATAGCTTCCTGAATGGTTTTGTTTGGGACGATTTGTTTATTGTTGTGAATGACTACAATAAAAACATTGCTAATGTTCTTAGCTCTTTTTTTTCCGCTGATACAGTCTTTAAAGATGATGTTAATGCATATTACCGACCATTAAACAGAATTACCTATTTACTTGAATATTTTTTTTATGGATTTAATCCAAAAGGTTATCATTTGGTAAATGTGTTTATCCATTTAATAAATTCATTTTTAATTTATTTGTTAGCCAGATTGTTGTTCAATAATAAGTTCTTGCCTTTATTTGCTTCAATGTTGTTTTTGGTCCATCCCATAAATGCGGAAGCTGTAAACTTTATTTCAGCCAGAAATACCCTGCTTTCAACACTTTTTTCCCTCTTGGCCTGTATCTGTTATATCGATGGGATAAATAGGGGTAATACCACCAAATATATCTGGTCGGCCCTCTGTGTTTTTTTAGGATTGCTGTGTAAAGAGACAGCCTTGATGGCTGTTCCGCTGCTATTCTTATATAAAAACACTTCTTACCCTGATTTAATGGCGAACTTAAAGTCCAGGATAAAGCCCTTCAGCTTTTTCTGTATTGCGATATCGGCCTATTTGTGTTTGAGGTTTTATGTCTTATCCGGGTTGATCCTGGATTCGAGTGGTGGGAAGGGGCTGTTTGAGAGAGTCTTTGACAATATATATATATTGCCAAAATATTTATATCTAATCGCTTTCCCCTTTGAGATGCAAAACAGGCATCAGTTGCCACAGAGTTATGCTGATCACTTCCTGTTGATAATTTTTTTCTGGTTACTTATTTTTGTAGCAATCTATAGCATTGTTAAATATGGAAACTCTTCCCATCTGTTCTGTTTATTCTGGTTTTTTATCAACTACATCCCTATCTGTGGTCTCGTACCCATCCCGAGTGCGACGATTTCTGAACGCTTTATGTATCTTCCCGCCATAGGACTCTGGTTGTTGTTAGCAAGTCTTTTACAGTCAGGCTTTGAAAGTGGTTTTTTTAAAAAATCAGCAATATGCATATCGGTGCTTGTATTGATAACTCTTGCTGTGACAACCTCACAGAGAAACTTGGACTGGAGAGATAACTTGTCACTGTTTTCTTCCCTAGTTGCTGTAACCCCCAGTTCTGTTGATGGTCATTATAACCTGGGACAGGCCTATATGGACCAAGGCGACCAATCCAAAGCTGAAGAACATTGGTCCCAAACAGTAAAGCTTGATCCTATGCATTCAAAAGCATGGAACCATCTTGGAAACCTAGCTTTGTTGAAGAATAATCTTAATGATGCCGAGCGTAAATATAATAAGTCTTTGTCTATTAATGAGCAAAATTCAGAAGCTCATTATAATATGGCGTTGATCATGGAACAGACAGGACGCATTCGTCAGGCGCTATATCATTATCAAAGTTTTCTTCAGAACGTTCCACCGGAGCATGAATATCTAGTAGATGAGACCAACGCGAGGGTGAATTTCCTGAAAAATCGAATCAAGTTATAGTAAGAGGTACTCAAAATGCTCCACGGTAAGCGTATTGTTGTTGTTATGCCGGCATACAATGCTGAGAAGACGTTTCTTCAAACCTACGAGGAAATTCCTCGGGAGTTTGTTGACGAGGTTGTGCTTGTGGATGACTGCTCGCAAGATCGTACTGTTGATCTTGCCCGTAAAATGGGAGTCCACACAGTAGTGCATCCATATAATCGTGGTTATGGTGGCAATCAAAAAACCTGCTATCGTGAAGCCTGTGCCCTTGGTGCTGATGTTGTGGTCATGGTGCACCCGGACTACCAATATTCGCCCCGTTTAATCACGGCAATGGCTGATATGATTGTCTCTGGCCATTTTGATGCGTGTCTGGGGTCAAGGATTATCGGTGATGGCGCTCTTAAAGGTGGAATGCCATTGTATAAATATGTTGCAAATAGGGTGCTTACCTTTGTACAAAACCTTTGCCTTGGCACCAAGCTTTCCGAGTTTCATACGGGGTTCAGGGCTTTTAGTCGTGAGCTCCTGGAGGATCTTCCTCTTGAGGAAAATTCTGATGATTTTGTTTTTGATAACGAAATGTTGGCCCAGATTCAATATTTTGGATATAGGATTGGTGAAATAAGTTGTCCCACTCGATATTTCGATGATGCTTCAAGTATAAGTTTTACCCGCTCGGTTCGTTACGGGATTGGTGTATTGATGACGACATTTAAATTTTTACTGGCTCGTTGGAAGATAATGTCCGTTCCTGTTTTCTCTAAATCAGGGAAAAAACTTATGCTTGAAGAGAGCTCATAACCTACCCTGATGTCTTAGTGAGGTGATATGAAAGCAATACTGAAGACTTGTATCGCTGTAGAAGAGCGCGTTGGTGAGATTTATCAGCAACTGGTCGCTCATCCGGATGCCAATGAAGAACTGCGAGAGATCTGGCAGGCAATGGCTTCCGATGAGGCCAAGCATGCTTACCGGATTCAGTTGATTGCCGATCGACTTGAGTCGGCGGGGGTAACCAAGCTGAATCTAAACGCAGACCAAGTTCAATCCCTATTTGACCGTGCTGGCGAAATCCTGTTGGATGTACAGGAACAGAACTTGTCGATTGATGAGGCTGTCTATGCTTCGGTTGAACTGGAAGATGCCTTCATGCAGGTCCATCTGAATTACGGTGAGGCTGGTGGCCAACCAGACTTGCAAACCATGTTCCTGGTTTTGGCTGAAGAGGACAGGAAACACACCGCTCAACTGAAAGCTTACCTTGAGCGCATACCTGACGGCACGGGGCTGGAATTTTCTGACTTTGATGAAACTTGATGTGCCGTTCCGGCCACCCGCTACATGAGACGAAAGGTTCGGAGTGCAGGGCAAAAGGTTTGTCCTGTCAGGCAACTGAAACCCGTAATGTGCCAACCTGCTCAATGGTTGCTTCGAGTTGGTCTCCGCTGCAGATCCTGCCGACACCTGCCGGGGTTCCGCTAAGCAGGATATCTCCTGCCTCAAGAGTGAAGTAAGAGGAAACCATCGCGATTAGCTCTGCTATGGTGAGTATCATATCACTGGTGTTGCCGTCTTGACGCACCGTTCCATTCACGCTTAGTTTGAGTTGCAGCTTTTGCGGGTCGGCAACTTGATCTGCCGGGACGAAGTCTGAAAGAGGACAGGAGCTGTCAAAAGCCTTGGCGATTTCCCAGGGTAGGCCCTTCTCTTTTTGACTGTTTTGCACATCCCGAAGCGTCAGGTCAAGGGCGACACCGTAACCAACAACATGCTCCAGAGCTTTTTCAACGCTGACCTCTTTTGCCTCTTTGCCAATCAATATCGCAAGTTCAATTTCGTGATGACAGTCCTTGGAGTAGGCCGGAATCACCACGGTTCCACCCGGGGCGACCATGGTATTGGCGGGCTTCATAAAGAGCACTGGTTGGCCCGACGTCTTATTGCCCAATTCCTTAATGTGCTCGGCATAGTTGCGGCCGATACAGACTATTTTCCCGACGGGGATCGCTCTGTCTTGTAGATTGACACTATGCATAATCGGTCTCCTCATGATCGTTGCCTCTTTTGTTGAATGCCTGTTAGATTAAGGCCTTGCACAACTTTATGCGCGGCGGCAGTCAAATGCAAGCTGTTCCGGCAGATTCTCTGTGGTATGATCTTTTGGTGCAATGATAACGACTGCTGACGAGACAAACTATGCTCCTGCCAATCGGCGATGTCCCCAATCCCCAAACTAAACCTTACGTCAACTGGGCGTTGATCGCGATCAATATTGCGGTTTTTGTGCTGATCACTGTCCCTTTGTCCTCTTCCCGCCCCGATCTGTCCGATCCCGCTCTGATTGATTATCTGGCTTTGCTTGGTGTGCCTGGTGGTTTGCCGGCCGAGATAATCTTTGATCACATCACGGCTTATGACCTGACTGTGTTTAAATATGGTTACCGTCCCGCTGCGGCGTCGCTTCTGACGATTTTTACGGCGATGTTTCTGCATGGCGGCTGGATGCATCTGGCCGGAAACATGTT
This sequence comes from Desulfuromonadales bacterium, assembly GCA_030145195.1. Classification (GTDB taxonomy): domain Bacteria; phylum Desulfobacterota; class Desulfuromonadia; order Desulfuromonadales; family BM103; genus JAQYVY01. The sequence continues at coordinate 117,424 of JAQYVY010000001.1, forward strand.
GTTCCTCTGGATTTACGGTGACAACGTTGAGCATCGCCTGGGGCATCTCGGTTACCTGCTCGCCTACCTTGGTGCCGGACTGGCCGCCACGCTCTTTTTTGATCTGTTTGTACCCAACTCCCAAGTGCCGATGTTGGGGGCCTCAGGGGCGATTTCTGGAGTCCTTGGTTTTTACTTTCTCTGGTTTCCGCGCAACCGGATCAAGGTTTTTGTTTTCCTCTTCCCTTTCATCATGACCACCTTTCTGATTCCTGCTCGCATCGTACTTGGGGTTTATGTGGTGATCGATAATATTTTGCCATTCATGACGACTTCGGCTGAAGGTGGTGGGGTGGCTCACGGCGCACATCTAGGTGGCTTCCTCGCCGGTCTTGGTCTGGCCCTCACTATTGATCGTTTGCCCGGTTTGTTGAGGATGAAGGGGGCCATCCCCAGAGTGAGCCGTAAACGAGCTAACCTTATGGGTGCAGTGACTGATATTATTCAGGCCATAAACCATGATGAGCTTGCGCAGGCTGCTGCCCTTTATGCAAAATTGGACGGTCGTCGCCAACGTGGTCAGTTGTCGACCCCGAAGGTCCTCGCCATTGGTGAATATCTCCTGACCCGTGGCACTCCTGATGAAGCTCTGACTGTATTCCGGAGACTGATCTCGGAGCGGCCTGGTGATACCGGTCTTGATCGGGCATATCTCGGTGCTGGTCGGGCTATGATGCAGAAAATTCGTTGCGAGACTTCAGCCTGGCACTATTTTTTAGCAGCGATTGATCTTGCACAAACCTCAGAGGTGGCTGAAGCAGCCCGTCGCTACATGACGATGATTAAAAAAGATAACGGTAAGCTTTAGGCCTGGAAACCATTAACTTTTTACACCAAGGTTTAATATGTACGATTACTTTTCTTACGACTATCCATTATATCGGCCACCGAGTGAGGGCCGTAGCCAGATTTTTCAAGTGACCCTCGGTTGCTCGCAGAATCATTGCACCTTCTGTGGAATGTATAAATCCAAGAAGTTCAGGGTTCGCCCGGTGGCTGAGATTGCTGCCGAAATTGCGGCCATTCCCGTTGCACATCGTTCTCATGTGCAACGGGTTTTTCTGGCTGATGGCGACGCCCTGATCTATCCGCAACCTGGTCTGGTGGAGATTCTCGATCTGCTGGCGGAAACATTCCCGAATCTGACGCGGGTCGGTATTTATGCCTCGCCTAACAGTTTGAGCCACAAGTCGGTTGCCGATTTAACTCTTCTTCGTGAGAAAAAGCTGCGGATCCTCTATTTCGGCCTGGAAAGTGGCGATGCCAAAACTTTAGCGGCGGTCAACAAGGGGTTCAATCCAGCTGAAATGTTGGCGCTCTGCGGCAAAGCCCAGGATGCAGGCTTGAAGCTTTCGGTGACAGCGATCCTTGGCCTCGCCGGTCGCGAGCGCAGTCGCGAACATGCGCGCGCCACGGCAGAGTGGGTCACCGCGCTTTCTCCTGAGTATTTTTCCCTTCTGACCATGTTTCAACGCCACAATGATGATTTTCTCCGTTCGATTTCATTGCAGACCAATGGCGGTGTTATCGAAGAAGCGCTCGAACTGGTCCGCCACCTGGCACCGCAGAAAACCATTCTGCGCTCCAATCATGTTTCCAATATTCTCAATCTGGCGGGCTCCTATCCGAAAGATCGGGAGAAAATTATTGCTCTGGCGGAAAGTGCTTTGTCGCAGGCGCAACTGCACCCTGCGTGGTTTAACGAAGTGCCGGATTATTCAGAAGAAAACTTGTGAGGGGACGCGGTACGAGGAACGTGAAAAGGTAAAAACAAATCGAAAATAGATACAATATTCGCATCTTGTTTTTCTTTGCGCACTTTCCTTAAACCTTTGCGCCTTTGCGTTAAATGCTTATGGCTTTCGTTTGGGTTATAGACCCGTTTTTCTTTATCAATCCTTTGCTAAAACTTTCTTGATATTAACTTTCTCGTCCCGCATTACACGTCCCGCCAAACGAAGCCTGTCCTAAAACGGAAACAACCAGGGAATCACCAGGGTCGCGATGATCCAGACCATGAAGTTTAGTGGGGCACCGACTTTGGTGTAGTCCAGGAACTTGTAGCCACCAGGGCCCATGACCAAGGCGTTCGACTGGTGACTGATCGGCGTCATGAAGCACATTGAGGCGGCGACGGCGACTGCCATGAAGAAGGGCTTTGGCGAAACCGCCAACTCGATGGCGGTGTTGTAGGCAATAGGTGCCACCAGTACTGCCGCCGCGGCGTGGCTCATGACTTCAGTCAGGCAGAAGGTGATCAGGAAGACCGCACCGAGTACGACCCATGGCCCGTAGGAACCGACACTTCCGATAATGAGGCCCGACAGCAATTCTGCAGCGCCGCTATTCTGCATGGCGTAACCGAGGGGGAGAGTCCCGGCAATCAGCATCAGGATCGGCCAGTCGATGCTGTCATAGGCCTCCTTGATGGTCAGACAGCGAGTCATAACCATGATGACGGCACCGAGCGTGGAGGCGATTACGATCGGAGTTACCCCGGAAGCGCTCAACAGGATGACGCCAAGAATCGTGGCCACCGCAATCGGTGCCCGTCGCGGTCGATACGAGACCGGATCAACCCCACCCAACACTAAAAACCCGTGTCCCTGACCGAGGTGTCGAACTTTATCCTCCGGTCCCTGTAGTAACAGTACATCGCCAAAGCGCAGGATAACGTGATCGACTTTACGGACTACGGGAGCGCCGCTTCGCCAGATGGCCAGTACTGTCAGGCCGTGAGTGTCGGCAAAACGTTCTTGGCTCAAAGTCTTGCCAGCCATGTCGCTGGTTGTCGTCAGTGATGCTTCGACCACGACCAGCTCTTTTTCTGACAGACCAGGAAGAGGGTTGTCGCGCTCGGGGACGACCGAGAGCCCTTTCTCTTTTCTGACTTTAAGAATCCCTTTTGGATCACCCTCCAAAAACAAGAGGTCGCCGGCGTATAATTTGCGGTTGCGTTTTGGTTGAGGGAATTTCTGGCGCTTACGTAAAAGAGCGCGGACCTTCAGATTAAAATCGTGTTCCAACATGCTCTGGCTGATGGTTTTGCCATGCAGTGGTGAGCCTTCGAGGATTTCGACCTCGGTGATGTATTCTTTGACCTGGTACGCCTCGGTCAAAGTTCCAGATTTACGCTGTGGTAACAGTTTGTGGCCGAAAAAAGCCATGTAGCAGATGCCACAGCCGAGCAGGATAACCCCAAGAGGCGAAAAGTCGAACATGCTGAAACTTTCCCCGGTGTACTGCTGGAGCAGGGAGTTGATCAGAATGTTGGGCGGAGTTCCAATCAGGGTGCAAACGCCACCAAGCAGCGAGCCGAATGCGAGGGGAATGAGGAGCTTGCTGGCTGGGAGTTTGCTCCGGCGGGCCATGGTGATGACGATCGGCATCAGAATCGCGGTGGCACCGATGTTGTTAATGAATGCCGAGAAGAACGCCACGACGCCCATGATGGAGGCGATCATCAACGTCTGATTGTGGCCGGTCATGCGGAGCAGATGTTCACCCAGCGTCGAGATCGCTCCAGTGGCGGAGATGCCAGCACCGAGCACGAACATGGCGGCAACGGTTATGACCGCGGGATTGCTGAATCCGGAGAAAGCTTCTTCAGGCGTGACCAGGCCGGTCAGAGCCACGGCCAGAAGCACCATGAGACTGACCAGATCCATGCGGATCCATTCCGTAGCGAAGAGGATAATGGCGATCAGCAGGATCAGGAGTGTGAGGGTGATTTCCATTGGATGCCCAGAAGGTTTTTTTTGTGGAGTGTCGTTAAAGCCCAAGAGCCAGTCAAATTTGACAGCGCCCTAATGTTGTTAATATTTTACTGAATGTCGGGGCAACTACAAGTCGTAAAATATTCTGCTGAAGTGCGCGGGTCGGGGCTTGCAATAATTGCTGCAATCAAGGCGAGGCCACTGGCTCCGGACCGGTAGATCTCGCTGGCTCTTGATGGCGTAACCCCGCCGAGGGCAAAGAGCGGTAATGAACTGACGCGACAGGCCTTGGCGAGTGCGTCCAATCCTTGCGGTGAACCGTAAGCGGCTTTGGAGGGGGTTGCGTAAACCGGCCCGAAAGTGACGAAATCTGCGCCCTGTTCGCTGGCAAGGATGATGTCTGTATTGCTGTGAGTGGAAACGCCGATCAGAAAGTCTGGGCCGAGCCGTTGGCGGACGACATTGGTGGGCAGCGAGTGTCCACCGAGATGAATACCGTCGGCATTTACGGCCAGAACGACATCAATGCGGTCATTGATCAGCAGGCGAGCATCATATTGCCTAGTGAGGCGACGCAGTTCTTGCGCCAGAGGCAGGAGCTCGCTATCGGACAAATCCTTTTCACGCAACTGAACCGCCTTGACACCGCCTTGCAGCGCTGACTCGATGGCTGAGAGTAGCGTGTGCTTGGCCGCAACTTGCTTGCGGTCGGTAATCAGGTAGAGGTTGAAGTCGATAGGATTGGGCATAAAACCTGACTTTATAATTTTAAGGGACAAAGACTTCATGTTTAACGCAAAGGTGCAAAGTCGCAGAGGTAAATGCTTCCTTTGGTCTCTCTTTGCGGTCTTGGCGTCTTTGCGTTAACCCTCGTATTTGAGTCTTGTTTGCCGGTTGTTTTTAACTTTGTATCTTAGCGTTAGCTGCTTACTCAGAAGATGACTGTAAAAACGCCTCGTCCCAGTCTTTCCAGACCGGATCGTAGCCACGGGCTCGCAGCAGTTCGGCGATTTCTGCCGGGGTGCGGTCGTCGTCGATGGCGAACTGCTCGCTGGCAGAGTTATCTTCGGCGTAACCACCGGGGGCCGTGCACGAACCGGCGCTCATCTGGGTGATGCCGAGAGGCAACAGATTGTCACGCAGTTCGGCGTTTTCCCGGGTGGAGAGCACCAGCCCGGCATCGTGCAAGAGCAGACGCATGGCGCACATCAGTTGCACAAATTTCCGATCAGAAACCGGGTGGAGGGGCTGGAAGCCGCCTTCGGCCGGGCGCAGGCGCGGGAAGGAGACGCTCAACAGCGTCCGCCAGTAGTGATGTGCCAGGTAGCGGCCGTGCAGCCCGGCAAAGAAGGCCTCGCTGCGAAAGTCGCCGAGCCCGAGCAGAAAGCCAATACCGATTCGTCGCAAGCCTGCCGCGCCACCCCGTTCGGGGGTTTCCAGGCGAAAGCGGTAATCGCGCTTGCGGCCGCTTGGGTGAAGCTCACTGTAAAGCACAGGATCGTAGGTCTCTTGATAGATCGTCAGGCCGTCGATTCCAGCCGCGACCATCTCTTTGTAGCCATCGGTCTCCATCGGGTAGACTTCGATGCTGATGGATGAGAAAAACGGCCTGATACGTTCGGCCGCTGCGGCAATAAAGTCGTTGCCGACCTTGCCAGGTGCTTCGCCTGTCAACAGGAGAATGTGCCGGAAACCCTGATCATGCAGAATGCGGGCCTCCTGCTCGATCTCATCTAGGTTCAGGGTGCGACGGGGAATCGGATTATGAACTGAGAAACCGCAGTAGCGACAACTGTTATGGCATTCGTTGGAGAGGTAAATCGGGGCGTAGAGCTGGATGGTTCGACCGAAGCGCCGCAAGGTGATGGCGTTAGCCTTCTGGGCCATCTCTTCAAGAAAGTCTTCAGCCGCAGGCGAGAGCAGGGCCATGTAATCGTGATTGTCGAGCTGCTCCGCAGCCAAGGCTCGCTGCACATCTGTCGCCGTCATCGCCTCAATCTCGGCGACGACCTGTTGCGGGTCATATTTCTGAATAACGTCGTAAAAGCTCATGAATTTATCTTCTTGCCACGAAGGCACTAAAAGTCAGAGGCGACTAACGCAAAGACGCAGAGAAAAGCCAGTAAAGACGCAGAGGAAAAAAGGCTTTTTAGAAAATGATCTCTTTGCGCCTTTCTTTATGCTTTGCGTCTTTGCGTTGAGGGGCTTTTGACTCGGTCGCGAAATCATTTGCCCAAAAAACCCGTCAGCGGACTGCTCGCCTCGGCTTTGTCCTGTTGCTTGCCGAGTCCGGCGAGATAGGCTTCGCGACCGGCTTCGACGCCTTTTTTGAAGGCGGCGGCCATGGCACCAGGATCTCGAGCCACGGCCAGAGCGGTGTTGACCAGTACCGCGTCGGCACCCATTTCCATCGCTTCGGCCGCGTGAGATGGGGCTCCCAGGCCAGCATCAACCACCACCGGAACAATCGCTTGCTCAATGATGATGGCGATGTTGTCGCGGTTGCGGATGCCTTTGTTGGTGCCGATCGGCGATCCAAGCGGCATGACCGTCGCGGTGCCGACTTCCTGCAGGTGCTTGGCCAGAACCGGGTCGGCGTTGATGTAGGGCAGCACGATAAAGCCTTCTTTGACCAGAATCTCGGCCGCTTTCAAGGTCTCAATCGGATCGGGCAACAGGTAGTAGGGATCAGGGGTGACTTCAAGCTTGATCCATGGCTCGCAACCGGCAGCCCTGGCTAGGCGGGCGAGGCGAACCGCTTCTTCAGCATCCCGGGCACCGCTGGTGTTAGGCAGTAGCAGGTAACGTTCGGAATTAATGTGATGGAGCAAGCTGTCCTGCGGGTTGTCGATATCGACCCGGCGGAGCGCGACAGTTACAATTTCGCTACCAGAGCCTTCCATGGCCGCAACCATAGCTTCGTTCGAAGAAAACTTACCGGTTCCAACCATCAAGCGGGACTTAAAAGAACGTCCGGCTATAATCAAGTCATCCATGTTAACCTCTGAAGAGAAGGAACTCGGATCGCAGGACGAGGTACGAGAAAATCTTTTGACTTTCCTCGCTTCTCGTTCCTCGCTTCTCGTTCCGTGTTTTTAACCGCCACCGACAAAATGAATCACTTCCAAAGTGTCGCCGTCGTTTAAGGGGGTTTCTGCCAATCGCTGACGGGTAATGATGTTTCGGTTGTGTTCAACCACCAGCTGCTGGCAGTCAAGCTGGAGCTGGTCAAGAAATTCCTGAATCGTGATGCTGGTTTGTATCTCTTTGGCTTTTCCGTTGAAGACGATTTTCATTATGCTTCCTTGCTTTCCGGTGCAACCCCGAGCAGCAGACGCAGCACTGCGTTGGCCTGGTGGTGAGCGGCGATGCCAACGCGGGGTGCCATCAGTCCCGTCCCCGGCGCTGCCGCGGTGCAGCCATCCCCGCAGAGGTACAGATTGCCTGCAACTTTCTGTGTCTGTACCGTGTTGGCTGGTCCGGAACCTGCCATCCCAGAGGCGGCAACGATTGGCCGGTCGGGGAAGCGGTTGGCAAAGGTTTCAATCAGCATGACTTTCTGTTCCGCCACATCAAAAGCTTCTACCAGAATGTGGGCGTGGCCGAAGACTTCCGCGATGTTGCCAGGGGTCAGTTTCAGGTGACAGGAGGTGACTCGCACGTTTGGATTGATCCGTGCCAGCGTGTCGTGCAGAGCATAGACTTTTGGGAGCCCGATCTGATCAAGAAAATACTGCTGCCGGTTCAGATTGGATGGCTCGACAATGTCGAAGTCGGCAATGATCAGATGACCAATGCCGGTTCGGGCCAGAGCAATAGCGATCAATGAGCCGAGTCCGCCAACCCCGGCAATGCCGACGGTGGTTTGCTTGACCTTGTCATGTACTCCCGGTGTGTGTCGGGCTGTTAACAGAGCGTCGAGTTCTTCGGCGTTGGGGATCTCGCCGCGTTGAATCAGAACCACCTGGTCACCGGACTGCAGTAGAGCCTCGGTCTGGGTTGGGAAGCCGTTGACAATCAGAATGTCAGCGTCCGGCTTGATCCGGTCGCGGATTTCCCCGACCGTCTCACCCGCGGTTAATGCATAATTTTGTTCATTGACTTTTATCTGCATAAAACACCAAAAGCCGCACAGGGCGGCTCTCTTCAGGGATTACTCCCTAAAAATAGCGCCGCTTCCCTACGCCGGTATAATCCGGATCAGGTTCAAGGGGTCGTCTGTTCGGAGAGTCTCGGTCGATCTGTTTATAGATTGTTCGAGACTCCCCTGGGCAGACTCTCAGTAGAGGCTACTCCCCCAGGGCGTTTTGCTTCAATTGTCTTTAAAAACTAAAGACTATCAGGTGCCTTCATCTTCAGTCAACAGCAAACCCGCCTTTTCGGTTGTCTTGCTGCGACGGTTCGACTAGGATGCACCCATCTGGGACTTTTAGCTGGACAGGCTAATCTTCTCAGAGGATGAACCGTGATGTGTCGTTGACCATGATTTCTGGTCGTAATTTAACTTGATTTGAAAGGATGTTGCGGATGAGTATTTCCAATCGCTTTCGTGATATTGCCAAGGATGTGGCTGCTTTTCGGGTCAAACTGAAAGAGAGTGATGCCAGTGCCGAACAAGGTGCGAGGGTTGTAAAAAAGGCCAATAAAGGTCTGCAGGAATGGGTCGAGCCGGTCGGTGAAATACCTCGCATGCGCCTCGAATATGAATTGACGCCGATTCTGATGAAGGCCCACGACAGCCTCGATAAGGCTCGCCTTATCTTCGAGGAGGTAGAGGGGCTTGATGCCGAAGCTGATGAAGCCTGGGAACTACAGCAGAAAATCTACCGGCTACTGAACGATCTTTAAGCGCAACAGATCAAACACCCTCCGAGACTTTGCGCAAGTCTCATCAGATTGGGTGTTCGCCTCAAGTATAGCTATAATCTGGTTTCCAAAAGATCCTTGGGCGCTCTGAGCCTTTGTTGCAGTCATACTTAATAAGAAGGCCCCGCCCTTGGTAATTATGGGCGGGGTTTTTTTTATTGGAAATGGTGACATCCAAAAAAAACCCACAGCCAAGAGGGGCCTGTGGGGTCTTTGGAGGTAGAGCATGAAGAATCACACCCATAATTGGAGGCTGCCAATCATTAAGTGCGTGTCAAGTGGTGAAAAAGGGAATAAAGCTGCCACGCGGAGTCGATTCCAGTGACTATAACTTTGTGTGCTGGAGAGCATCTTAAATCTCCCTATCAAAAAACTCGTTTTCGTCTCGGCAGTGATGACTTATAGGATACCCCTGTTGAGTTGGCAAAAGATCTGACACGATCCTGCCATGCGCAATTTGACCTTAGCCTCTAACCCCTGTATGGTCACCGCATTAGGTGGCACCTTGCCAGGGTGTTCCGTCCTTGCCCCGCAAGGGGATCGTTAAGAACATTGCCCCGCGTGATGCTTCAGAGATCTCCCTTTCATTAAGAGTTGCGCTTGTTTCTGGTCTATTCACAGAATTAAGTCGCGGGTCGCTCTGTTCTACTAACAATCAAATCAATATGTTTACCGGGATGCCGCTGGTTGCAAGCGACTCTCGTTACACTTGCTCGCTATTGACTTTTTAATCCATGGTGCGCTTCCGCTTATCCATATCCCAGGTTTCAGCTATTAATCAGGGCCGATGATGATCCGTCTTGTGTAACCTGACTCATAATGACAGAGCTCTCCCTTGACAAGTGTCAATAATGTGTAACTCTCTAAATTAAAACAGTTTTAACTGTAAATATTCTCTTAATAGACAGCTAGAAAAATTCATCTGGTACACAAACAATCGTTCCCACTAAAGAAGATGAAAAAAGAGGAAAAAATGACTGAAGAAGTAAAGGTTTCCGTTAAAAACTTATTTAAAATTTTTGGGCCTCATCCGAAAAAAGCGATGGGTTTACTTGAGCAAGGACTCGACAAAGACGCAATTTTCGAAAAAACCGAGACGACCATCGGTGTGCAAAAAGCCAGTTTCGAAATCTTTAAAGGCGAGATCTTTGTCATCATGGGCCTCTCTGGTTCTGGTAAATCGACTATGGTGCGGATGCTCAACCGCCTGATCGAACCAACGTCCGGGCAGGTATTTATTGACGGCGAAGACATCATAAGTATGGACAACGATCAATTGGTCAAGATGCGACGCAAGAAGATGAGTATGGTCTTTCAGTCCTTTGCCCTGATGCCACACATGACTGTCTTACAAAATGCCGCTTTCGGTTTGGAGATGGACGGCTTTGACAAGAAGACCCGTGAGGAACGTGCCTTGCAGGCTCTGGAGCAGGTTGGCCTGGAAGCTTGGGCCGCAAGCATGCCAGATGAACTGTCTGGTGGCATGCAACAGCGCGTCGGGTTAGCCCGAGGTCTTGCGGTTGACCCAGACATCTTGCTGATGGATGAAGCCTTTTCCGCTCTTGATCCACTGATCCGAACCGAGATGCAAGATGAATTGCTAAAATTGCAAGCCAAGGCAAAACGAACCATTGTTTTCATCTCACATGATCTTGATGAAGCGATGCGCATTGGTGATCGGATCGCCATCATGGAGGGAGGAAGTGTTATCCAGGTCGGTACTCCAGATGAAATCCTGCAAAACCCCGCGGACGATTACGTGCGAGCTTTCTTCCGTGGTGTCGATCCTACCAACATTCTCACCGCGGGTGATATCTCCGTCGATACTCAGGTCACTATTGTGATCACTGACGGCAAGAACTCCCGTGCAGCTCTGCAGCGGTTGATCAAAAACGACCGCAACTTCGGCTATGTAGTCGATACCACCCGCAAGTTCCAAGGGGTGGTCTCAACAGATTCTCTGCGCGAAATCATCGATCACCCTGATCAACCTCAGTTAATTGCCAACGCCTACCTCGACGGAATCGTGCCAGCTCATGTCAACGATTCTATGCAAGACATTCTGCCCGAAGTCGCCAGTCATCCTTGGCCTTTGCCGATCCTTAATGATGCTGATGAATATATTGGCGCTGTGTCTAAGAACCTGTTTTTAAGAACTCTTCAGCGTAACGAGCCAGAAGAATCGGAAGAACCCGAAGAAATGACGACTTGATCAACAATATGGAGCAAAGAAATCCTTATGCGAATTTTTAATTTTGATGAACAACTGATACCACTTGATGAATGGGTGCAGACCGCTGTTGACTGGCTGGTCGTCAACTACCGTGAGTTTTTTCAGGTCCTTAAGATTCCGGTCGAGATAAGCCTGGAAGGTTTGGAATGGTTGTTTGGCGTCCTGCCCCCATTTGTCGTGATTCTACTGTTTGCTATCGCTGCCTGGCGTTATGCCGGCAAGCGAGTGACCGTTTTCACGGTTCTTTCCTTCTTGTTGGTTGGCTACCTCGGCCTCTGGGAAGACACGATGACGACTCTGGCAATGGTGATTTGCTCCGTTGTCTTTTGTGCTGTTGTCGGCATTCCTCTCGGTATTATGGCCGGACGTAGCGATCGTTTTGAAATGTTCTTACGCCCATTTCTCGATGCCATGCAGACGACACCTGCTTTTGTTTATCTGATCCCGGTGGTGATGTTGTTCAGTATCGGCACTGTCTCAGGCATTCTGGCAACCATCGTCTTTGCCCTGCCGCCGATCATTCGTTTAACTAATCTCGGCCTCCGCCAGGTTCATCCAGAATTGGTCGAAGCCGCCGTTGCTTTTGGCGCCACTCCCTGGCAGGTGTTGCGTAAAGTACAATTCCCGCTCGCCATGCCGTCGGTTATGGCCGGGCTTAACCAGACCATCATGATGGCCTTATCGATGGTTGTCATTGCGGCACTGATTGGTGCTGGTGGTTTGGGCAATCCAGTCGTACAGGGGTTGAATACTTTGGAGATTGGCCTGGCGACCATCGGTGGCTTGTCGATTGTACTGCTGGCGATGGTTCTTGACCGAATAACGCAAGGGATTGCGCAAAAATAGCCTTTTGTTCACTCATAACCCGAAAGAGGAGCAAGATATGAAAAAGATTCTATTCGTTTTACTGATGTTATCTTTAACCTTAGCGGCCTGCACTGAGGAGGAGAAACCCAAAGTGCAAGTCACAGCACAGCCTGGCGAAGGAATCACGGTGCGGCCTGCCCGTGCAACCTGGAATACAGGTTACTTCCAGGAAGCGCTGGTAAGTGCCGGTCTGAAAGAGCTTGGCTACAACGTGATGGATCCGAAAGAATTAGCAAACCCTTTATTTTATCAGTCTCTTGCTCTGGGTGACCTGGACTACTGGACCAACGGCTGGTTCCCCATCCATGATGCGCAGCTGCCGGAGAATTTTTACGAGAAGGGTGAAAAAGTCGGTTACGTCGTCAAATCCGGTGGTCTGCAAGGCTATCTGGTATCAAAAAGAGATGTAGAAAAATACAACATTCAATCCCTTGAAGACTTCAAACGTCCCGAAGTCAAGGCAGCCTTCGATGCCGACGGCGACGGCAAAGCCGACCTGACAGCCTGCCCTGCCGGCTGGGGCTGCGAGGGGACAATTGCTCATCACATGGACGTCTATGACCTTGACGATCACGTCAACCTGATCAAGGCGTCCTATTCGGCGAGCATGGCCGATGCCCTGGCACGTTACAACTCAGGCAAACCAGCTTTCTTTTACACTTGGGCACCGAACTGGACCATTTTCAAGTTCAAACCAGGCAAAGACGTGGTCTGGATGAATGTTCCCGAGATCATTCCCACAGAAGCGCAAATCCCACAGGTAGAACATCTGACGGTCAGTGGTGTTGTTGGAGCTGTCAGTGATCCAGTCAAACTTGGTTTTGTGGCCGCCGACATCCAGATTGTTGCCAACAAAGAATTCCTCGCCGCGAATCCGGCAGCAAAAGAATTCTTTAAGGTGTTCACTTTGAACCTGGATGATATCAACGCGCAAAATACGCTCATGCAAGAAGGTGAAAAATCGCAGAAAGATATTGAGCGACACGTCAAAGCATGGATTCAAAAGAATCAGGTGACTTGGAACGGTTGGTTGGACGCCGCCCGGAAAGCCTCAAAATAGCCTTGGGAGCCTGTCCGAGAATAGGGGCCGAAGCGTAAATTCAGAAGTTTGAGCACAGATTATAGTTCTTTTGAGAGCTCATAGCTTTAGTTATGGGCCGAAAAGGAGCTGAAATATGGGCCAAACAGCTGGGTTTGCAGCCGGTAACTCATTTTTGGACAGGCTCCTAGTTAGCGCAATGCTGGAAATTTATTTTTTTGAAATCAGCCTCGGGCTGAATAACATGATGCAGAGGAGATGTAATGCTGAAACTGACCAGAGTGTTTTGTTTGTTTGGAGTACTGGTGTTCAGTGTCGCCGCTACGGGTATGGCCGCCGAAACCATTGACAACCAGGTTCTGCTCGAGGAAATTCGGGGTCTGCGGGCCAAGGTCGCGGAGATGGATGTGATGGAAAAGCGCCTGGCCGATTTGGAGGCGATCATCACTGCTCAATCGACGGCTGCTGCTGCGCCGGCCACGGCCACTGTGAGCGTTGACGAGTCTGCAAAGTCGACGATCAAAGAGGTTGTCGAAGAGGTGTTTGCCGAAAAGCAACCAATCTCTTTTGGCGGGGCCATGCGGTTTAATTACGGTTACAAGGATTGGTCTGAAGATCAGGATGATAAGTATGGTGATGCCGGTTTCGACCTGTTCCGGGTCAATGCCGATGGAGCGATTGGCGACTGGATCCTCTCAGCCGAATACCGTTTCTACTCCTACTTCAACACCGTCCATCATGCCTATGTTGGTTACAACGTCAACGACAACTGGCAGGTCCAGGCCGGTATTCAGCAGGTGCCGTTTGGCCTGCAGCCCTATGCTTCGCACAATTTTTGGTTCAGCGGCGCCTACTACGTTGGCCTGGAAGATGATTACGACATGGGCGTCAAGGGTCTGTACAGCGACGGCCCGCTCGATTTCACCCTGGCCTTCTACAAGAACGGGGAGCTGGGTAACTCCGGCAGTACCGATCGCTACTCGATCGACGTTATCAGCAACGCGAACGGCGGATATGCCGGCGCTCAGGCTGATGGCAACGAAGAGACCAACCAGTTCAACGGCCGCCTGGCTTACACCTTTGATCATGGCGACCTCGGCGATACCGAACTCGGGGTCTCTGGTCAGTGGGGACAGCTCTACAACCAGAGCACCCATGATACCGGCGACCACTGGGCGACCGGACTGCACATGAACGGCAACTATGGCAATTGGAATGTCCAGCTCGAGGCTGTGACCTATGAGTACAATCCGGAGAATCCGGCCACCTTCACCAATGCTGATGAAGATATCATCAACACCAACGATGACATCATCACCATGGGAGCCTTTACCTATTCCTGGGGGGCCCCGGCTGAGGCAGATATCTGGATCGCCAACGTCGCCTACACCATCCCGACGGACCTTAAATGGCTCGATAGCATCACCCTCTATTCCGACAACACCATGATCGATCCATCGGCCAGCAATCAGCCGACCATCTGGCAGAACGTGGTTGGTGCTATGTTCGCCTCTGGCCCGGTCTACACTTATCTTGATATCGTCTCCGCTGAGAACATGATTTTCAGCAATGGCAATATGGTTGATGAAACCGTACGCAACAATGATGAGCGGACCACGCGCCTGAATCTGAATGTAGGCTATTACTGGTAAGAGTTTTTGGGAGCTTTATGCTTTTAAGGCCTCCTTCCAGTGATCACTGTGTGCCAAACCAAACGGCCCCACGAAAAATCGTGGGGCCGTTTTTGGGTGTGCCAGCCATGATGGTCTGTCTCCTCACCTTATTTATTCGAGGCGACAACTATGCTGACGATGGTGGTTACTGTCCCAGCAATCGAAGCACGCGGCCCGGCCTTTAATCTGTCTTGGCAGCCGTGGTTGCTCTGGCCTTAAGCATAGAACCTTATCGTTTCAGGCGATCAAAGAGCTTTTGTCCAGTCGTTTCGGCTTTTTCTAAGAGAGCATGATCCGCTTTAATGCTACCGGCCTCAAAGAAGCCTAAGGCCTTGACTGAAGCGATAACATCCATTCCAATATCTTTTGAAAAATCAGTCAATAGTGACAGGGTGTTTCCCATCGCTGAGGCTTCAGACTGTTCACAGATAGCCGCAGTCACACAAGCTTTTCCAGTCCCCTGATACTTTCCGATCCATTGCTTTCGGTTAACGGGAAACTGGATGAGACTGTAACAACGATCAATAAATCGTTTCATGTCAGAGGTGACAGAATACCAGTAGGTTGGCGAGGCGAGAACTATCCCATCTGCAGCATCTATCTTTTTGATAATCTGAGCGAAATCATCCTTGAGTACACATTCCCAAGAGCTGCTGCACCCCTCACATCCGGTACAAGCACCTATATTATAATCACCAAGAAAAATTGACTCTGTTTGTGCGCCGCCCTTATCGGCGGGGGCTAATAACGATTGAATAAGCCAGCTGGTGTTGCCATTTTTTCGTCTGCTGCCGTTGATAGCAAGAAGCTTCATGTTTAACTCCATTCTCTGGAACCTAGATAAATGAGATACTAATGATTTATAGCAGGTTGGAATTGAGGTCAAAGAGAGAATTTCTTGTTTATCGTCTCATCTGAATTTTGCTGGTGTGATGCTGACTTTCTGTAACTTAATAATTGGCCCTGGCAAAAGTAAGCCCTTTTTGTTTCTGGCTACCCTGAAAGCGCGTTGAAAAGCAGCATCGCGGCAACGAGGACTAAGAGGACAATCCTGTCCGGTCAGATCCGATTGCTACGCTTTCAAATCCCCTTCATCTTGCGACGCAACCTCGTCGCGATATTTAAGCTGCACACCTTTGAGAAAATTCCGTAAAATCTGATCTTTGCACTCACGGTAGTGTTGATGCCCTGGTCGGCGAAAAAACGCACTTAATTCGTGTTTGCTTATGCGCAAATTGGCCAAGGCCATAATCTCACAAACATCCTCGGCTTTCAGATCCAAGGCAATTTTTAATTTCATGAAAATGATGTTATTGGTTAAACGTTTTTCTGGCTCTGGTTGCACCCCTTCTCTTTTCCCGCGTTTATCGTTGATCAAGCCATTCAGGAACAGCGCTAACTGCCTGTCGGTACATTTCAGATAAGCCGGATCATCGTCTCTTTTTAACCAATCGCTGATCTGTTCTCGGGTTACTTGATGATCCGCCAGACCAAAGATGGCGATCATGCTTGAATCGCTCAGGTCAAAGATATAGCGGATACGGCGCAAAACATCATTGTTGGTCATCGATCAGCCCCTGTTGTCCCTTGAATAATTCGTCTGTGTAGTTTTAAAGCAGGTTACGGCGTCGCCGACCGCTTGACATCTTGCCAATCATCCAACCGAAGAAGAGCACCCCGGCACCAGCCAAAAACCATTTGATGGAACCAGATATCAGCAGTGAGTCTGATTCTTTCTCAAGGTTGGCAACGGTGGTCGTCAATTCCTGGTTGGTTGTACGTAACTGATCACGTTGTTTGGTGATGGCAACAACATTCTTGGCTTCTTTTTGCAACGTTTGGTAATCGTTGCTGGTCTTGGTCAGCGCGGCTTGGCTTGCTACCAGCTTGGTTTGTAATTCGCTCGCCTGTTTGCGGATTTTTGTCAATTGGTTGGCAAGCTCTTGCTGAGATTTACCGCTTTGCGCTGTGGCTGCCTTCACCTGCTGCTTTAAGTCTTCGGCTTTACTGGAAAGGCGATTCCTGTCTTTCTGTAACTGACTGATAATGACCGACTTGGGGGTCTTTGGGGTCAGATAACTCGGCTTGATATAACCGGTCTCTCCTGCTTCGGTCCGCACTTTGAAAAAATCACCGGTCTGTTCAAGAACCTCGACCGGCATGTCGGTTCTCAGGTAGGTGATTGACGGAGCATTGTTCTGCGGTTGCTCACGCAACGACACAACCAATTGGTCAGAGATGTAGCGTGTTTCTGCCCAAGCGGTTGCCGTCCAACAGGTCAGCACGATCAGAGTGGCTCCCGCGAGTCGCCAACAATTTTTCATAACAAAGCCTCCATAATTCATTTTGGGTAATATCTTCAGTCGGTTGTGCATAATACACCGGCTTTTGGGGATAGTGCACACAAATTTTCTGCCTCTTCTATAAGTATCATGGCTTGGAAGGGCGTTTTTTTACATTAAGACGCTGATGTCACAGCTCTGTAATGTCGATCGGCACTGACCTGATTCGGGAGTGAACCAGGTTTTTTCACTTCTTCAGATCTTGTTGATGGCCGCCTGCCACTGAGTGAGTAAGGTCTCGCTCCAAGAGCTTTCCGCCTGAGGTTCAAAGCAACGCTCTTCCTGCCAGCTTGCCGCAAGCTCATCCGTATCATTCCAAAATCCGACCGCCAGACCGGCCAGCATCGCCGCGCCAAGAGCCGTTGTTTCTATAGTCTCAGGACGAGACACAGGACGACCAATCAGGTCGGACTGCAGCTGCATCAGCAGATCGTTTTTGGCCGCGCCGCCATCGACTTTGAGGATGGAGCCCGCTTCACCACGATCATCGGCCATCGCCATCATCAGATCGTGAACTTGTAAGGCGATCCCTTCCAGGGTAGCGCGAGCCAGGTGCGCGGCGGTCGTGCCGCGGGTCAGTCCGCTGATCTGGCCGCACGCTTCGCTTTTCCAGTGCGGTGCCCCCAGGCCGGTTAAGGCCGGGACGAAAACCACTCCGCCGTTATCCGGCACCTGTTGTGCCAACGCTTCGATCTCGGCCGAGGTTTTGATCAGGCCGAGGCCGTCGCGCAGCCATTGTACGGCTGCCCCGGCGATGAAGGCACTGCCTTCCAGGGCGTAACTGGTTTTGCCGCCCAGTTGCCAGGCCACTGAGGTCAACAGACCGTGCTTGCTGAACAGGGGTTGGTCACCGATGTTCTCGAGAATAAAAGCTCCGGTGCCGTAGGTGCATTTCGATTGGCCTGGTTCAAAGCAAGCCTGGCCAAAGAGCGCTGCCTGCTGATCGCCAGCCATGCCGGCAATCGGAATACCGTCAGGGAGAAAGTCGAGACCTTTGGTGTGCCCATACGTTTGTGATGAAGGCACAATCTCGGCGAGGATGCCGCGCGGCACCGCAAGCGGTTCGAGCAGGTCGTCGGCCCAGGCGAGAGTCTTGAGATCCATCATCAGGGTGCGGGAGGCATTAGAGACATCGGTGACGTGGGTCTTGCCGCCGGTTAAACGCCAGACCAGAAAGCTGTCGATGGTGCCAAAGGCCAGGTGGCCGTCTTCGGCCCGTCGTTTCAGATGTGCAGACTCTTCAAAGAGCCAGGTCAGCTTGGTGCCAGAGAAGTAGGGGTCGAGGATCAGGCCGGTTCGCTGGCGATACATTTCTTCCAGTCCCTGGTCTTTAAGTTTTGCACAGACGGGCGCAGAACGTCGGCACTGCCAGACGATGGCGTTGGCTGCCGGTTTGCCATCGGCACGTTCCCAGAGCACCGTGGTTTCACGCTGGTTGGTGATGCCGATCGCTATGATCTGTTGGCTGGTGATACCTGTCGCCTCAAAAAGTTCAAGGATTGCCTGGCGCACGGAAGCCCAGATCTCTTCCGGATTGTGCTCCACCCAGCCGGGTTTGGGGAAGTATTGGGGGAAGTCAACAGTGTGACTTGCGTGGACACGTAAGTCGTGACCGACCAGCAGCACGGTTGAGCCGGTAGTGCCTTGATCAATCGCGAGAATGAAGTCTTGCATGACGTCTCCTTGCTCCGTTGTCGTGTTGACCCAGTATAGGCATCCCTCAGATGCAGTCAAGGTGGCATGATAGTTGCTCTTTCTCTTTAGTTGTTCAATAATCCCCCGTTGCTTTTTCGGCAGCCTATTGATCTTTTGCCCGGCATCATCGCCTGGCCTTTTTGAAGGAATAGAACTCATGCATAGAAAGTTGATGAATCTTTTTTACGAGGTCCGTGATCCCATTGTCAGTTGGGACGATATCGGCGGTTATGCCGACGTCAAAGAAACGCTGCGGGAAATGGTTTGCCTGCCGCTGAAAAAGCCGGAAATGATCCGCAAACATAATCTCGGTATTCCCGCCGGAGTGATGCTCTGGGGGCCCCTGGGCACCGGCATCACCATGCTGGCTGAAGCCTGCGCCATGGATGCCGGGGTCAGCTTTGTTTACGTTTCCGGTCAGGAGATGCTCGGCAAACATGAGGAGCTGAAGGAAGCTTTCGATATGGCTATCCACGAAGCCCCCTGCGTGCTCTTCATCTCCGATTGTGAATGGCTGGCGCCGCGGGCCGGTTGCGACTACGAATGGAGTCCGGGTAATTTGCGGGCTATTCCGCCGACTTTCGCCGACAAAGAGCTGACCAAGCTTTTTATCGAGCAGATCGATCGTATTAACCAGGTTGAAGGGGTGATGTTGCTTGGCTCCTGCTACCGGATCGACACCGTCGACCAGGCCGTGATCAAAGAGAAGAAACGATTCAATCGCAAGGTCTTCGTCCATCCACCGACCGCCGTGGATCGGCGCGGTATGCTCGACATTTACATGGATAAAATGCCTAATCTGGAAGAAGGTATTGATCGCGATGAGCTGGCGCGCTTGAGCGAAGGTTATGTTGGTTGGGATATCGAAAGCCTGTGCAAACGCGCCACCGTGAACGCGATCAAGAACGATTCCGAAATAGTGACCGGCGAGCACTTTATGAAGGCGCTAAAAGAAGTGCGGCAGTTTCTGACCCCGGATATGGTGACCAAATATCATGTGATTCGCGATACCGATTGCCCGCATCATTATGAGTTTTAGCCTATAAGGCAAAAGCATAAAGCGTATCTCTCGCAGAGTCGCAGAGTCAGCAGAGAAAACCACGCTTAAGGGTTTGTTCTCTCTGCGTTCTCTGCGTCTTGAGTGAGCGGAGCGAACGGGCGAGAGGCAAGGTTCGGATTTTGCTCATATGCCTTTATTGGTCAAACTTTTATGATTAAAACACCTGAAATCTTTGCTCGTATCTACGCCCGTCACGGTCATCGTTGCCCGATGAGCACACTGGGTGGGTGTCTGGGCCTTGCGGCCATGAAGAGTCTGGGTGGCAGTCTCGAAGGGTTGCAGGCGGTCTATAGCAATCGGAGCTGTGCTCTGGATGGCATTGCCGAAACCACCGGTTGCAGTGAAGCCGCCGGGACGCTGGTGGTGAAGAGTGATGGCCGTCATGCCTTGACTTTAACCTCGGCCGAGACTGCTGTTGAGATAGAACTGACAGCCCAGACCCTGGAAAGTGCCGGTCGCTATCGGTTGCTTTGTGACCGTCTGGAAAGGGGTTGGGATCAGTTGGCCCCGGAAGAGCAGATTCGTCGACGGGCCGAAATGGATGCCATGCTCGATGAATTGCTACCACAGTTCTGGCAGGCCGAAGCTCAGCAACTGGTACAAAAGGTCTCGAAATAATAGTGCTATGACGCCAAAGGCAAACCCGTAACGGCACATTGGGTCAACCTTGCCTCGTTTGGTTCCCTTAGTAATTTTTTTGTCTTTGCGTCTTTGCGTTGAGGCTTTACAGCTTTACTGACGAAGGGTTTTCAAATAACCAATATGCCTGATTCAATATTCATGCAAATGCTCACCGTGATCCGGGATGAAATCGCCAATATGTGGTGGTTTTTTCTGTTGTCGATCGTGTTGGTCGGCATCATCAAGGGCTACAAACTGGATCTGCGCATCCGCGACACCATCAACCGAGCCGGTTCCTGGGGGATTGTCGTTGCAGTCGGGGTCGGCATGGTCTCGCCGCTCTGCTCCTGCGGGATCTTGCCGGTGGTGATCACTCTGGCCATGATTCAAACGCCGCTGGCGCCACTGATGGCCTTGCTGGTGACGTCGCCGGTGATGGGCCCCGATGCCTTGATTCTGACCTGGCGGGCGCTTGGTACCGAATGGGCGGTGCTCAAAGTGATTGGTGCCGGGGTGCTCGGGTTGAGTGCCGGGCTGGTGACCCAATTGCTGATAAATCAAGGCTATCTGGCCGGTAATCTGATACGGCTCAAGCCCAAGTACAAGCCAGACGGCACTCTGGCCTCGGCTCAGCAAATCGGCGCTGAAGCGGGTATCCACGTTAAGTCGATGACCATTGTGCCGCGCGCCAGCAAGCTGCGGTTTATTTTTGACCGCACCCTCGATGCCGGTCTGTTTGTCGGCAAATTTCTGCTGCTGGCGATTGTGCTGGAAGCGATCATTGTGACTCTGGTACCGGTGGAATGGATTACCGCTCTGGTCGGCCAAAAAAGTTTTATGTCGCTTCTCCTGGCGGCCATTATCGGCTTGCCGCTGCCGACCAATCAGATCCCGATTATTCCAATCATGGCCGGGCTACTGCAACGGGGGATCGACCCCGGCGCGGCACTGACCTTGTTCATGGCCGGGCCGGTTTCAAGCTTGCCAGCGATCATCGCTCTGGGGGGCATGTTCAAAAAACGGGTTCTGGTGGTTTTTCTGAGTGTCAGCCTGAGCGTTTCAGTCGTGCTCGGCTGGTTGTATCAGCTGTTTGGCTGATAGAGGTCTGACGACCAGAGCGCCGGTGCTGACGACTATTTGACGAATTGTTGAGGCCGGGACGCGAAACGTGGGACGAGGGACGAGAGGACTAAAGGCTTTTTGCTACAAATTAATGTCGCAAAGAGGCTTTTTTATCCGTCTGCCAAGTACTTTTGAAATATTCTCGGGGTATGGATTTTGATCAGCACTTATCCGTTTTTATCTGTGGCCAATAAGGGTTTGCTTTGTTCCTGGAAATGATGACAAATGTCAGAGTATGGAGGTTGGTGCAGTGCTGTTTCTGCATCTTTGGACTGCTGACTCTGCTGACCCTTACGGGTTGCGCACCAGTGTTGTCTGATAATTCACCTCGAATCTATCACAATGATCATATCAGCGAAGATACCGTCTGGTCCGGGCGCATCCTGATCGACGGCACCGTCAAGGTTGCCAAAGGTGCGACGCTGACGATTGCTCCCGGAACTGAAATCGCCTTTGTGCGGCGTGATAGTGATGCCGATGGACTCGGTGATGCTGTGCTCGCCGTGGAAGGTCGCCTGCTGGCGGTCGGCACTCGTCAGCAACCGATCCGGTTTCACAGCGCGGCAGCGAACCCGGCACCGGGTGACTGGCTGGAAATCCGGGTCGACTTTTCTCAGGAAGTCCACCTGCGTTACTGCGATATTCGGGATTCCGCTTATACGCTGCATGCGCACTTCACGCGCGGGGTGGTCGAAGACTGCACCATCCATCATAATATCGACGGCTGTCGGCTCGGCCAGGCCACCTTCACCTTTCGCAACAACCTGATCGAACACAACCTGGGTAAAGGGATCAATTTCCGCAACTCCAAGGTCGATATTCACCACAATATCCTGCGCTACAACGACTCCGGCATTTTCCTGTTTGAGAGTGACCGCGCCTTTGATGTCCATCACAACAATTTTTACAGCAATATTGATAACTTCCGGCTGGGCGATTTTTATGCGGACGATGTCTCTTTGCACGACAACTGGTGGGGTGCCTCTGACCTGGCCGCTGCCCGCGCGAGTGTTTTCGATCAAAGTCAAGATCCGACTATCGGTGCTGTTACTCTACAGCCCCAGCCCCAATGGATTTCCGAAAGCGGGCCGCGCGACAGCCTGGAATTGCTGCCCGCCTGGAGCTACACTACGGCCGGGTATGTCGATGCCGCTCCGGTTGTTGCTGCCGAAAAACTTTACGCCCTCAGTTGGGACGGTTCTCTGCATGTCCTCGACCAGACCGGAAAGACGCTCTGGACCCGCAGCTTTGGCGACACACTTGATGCAACTCCTGTCCTGTCCGATGAGCTGCTGATTCTTCAGAACTGGAGCCGGGAAGTCTACGCCCTGGACGTGGCGTCTCGCCAGTTGCGTTGGCGTTTCGACTATTCGCCTTCGCCTGCGGATGATCATCGACAAGCCGGTCTGCTGCTGGTTGATGACCTAGTGCTGGTACCCGCCTGGAATGGCACTCTCTTTGCCCTGGACGTTGCAACTGGCGAACGCCGTTGGGATTTTGCCGGAGGCCAACCGTTACGGGCACGGCCAACCTGGGATGGGACGACGCTCTATCTCTCCAGTGGCAATGGCACGTTGAGTTCCCTGACCACCGCTGGTGAATTGCGTTGGCAGCGGTCTCTCGGCGCACCTTTGCTTTCTTCCCCGGCGCTGACGCCGCAAGGTGTGGTCGTGGTCAGCCGGGAGGGTAGCGTCAACCATTATGACCAGGACGGGCAAATCGTCTGGCAGCGTGACCTGACTGAAACTTGCTACTACGCCGCGCCAGTTTATCATGATCAGGCGGTTTTCGTGGCCACGGCCGGCGGCGCGCTGTGGAAACTGGAAGCGGCGACCGGGCGGGTGCTCTGGCGGGTCGCAATCTCTGGACCGTCTTATGCTACACCGTTGATTGCCGATGGTCGGGTCTTTGTTGGTGATAATAGTGGCACGTTACAAGTCCTCAATGCTGATAGTGGACAGCTCTTGACCACCTATCGGCTTGATCGGGAAATCCAGGGCCGTCCTCTGCTCTGGTCAGGCCAGTTGCTGGTCGGCAGCCGCGACCATAAAATCCACGCCTTGACTCTGGTCGAGCCGGCGAAGCTCTAAGGCAAAAATTACTATGATCAATCAACCCGCAAATCGTTCGGTCTACTGGGGAGTCTTTTCCCTCTGTCTGGGGACTCTGATGTACGAGTTGATCCTGACCCGGATCTTCTCGGTACTGATGTGGTATCACTTCGCCTCCATGGCGATCTCGCTGGCACTCTTTGGCATGGGTGTGGCGGCCCTGACCGTACAGCTGCGACCACGCTGGTTCCAGGGCGCGGATGCACGTTTCCTGGCAGCTCGTGGTGCGGTCCTGTTTGGCCTGAGTGTCGCACTCTTCTTCGCGGTTTTCGTGCTGTTTCGCTGGCAGCCACACCTGGGCTTTAAAGTTTTGTCTTTTTTTCATCAGCCTTTTTACCAACCTTTTCAGCAAGGGGTGCCTGACCAAAATCTGCCGCTCGGGCTGCTGCTGGCTTTAACCTGTCTTTACCTGGTCACGGCGCTGCCGTTTTTCTTTGCCGGGATTTCCCTGACGGTGCTTTTTGGGCGTTTTCATGGGGATTTCAGCCGACTATACTTTTATGATCTGCTCGGTGCCGGTAGCGGCTGTTTACTGATTATTCTTTTGCTTAAAATCTTTGGTGGGATCACCTCGCTGCTGTTAATTGCGGCGGTTGGCGTGTTCAGTGCGATCCTGTTGTTGCCGCGAAATGTTGCGGCGATCCATCGTTGGGCGGCGTTGTTGCTGCTGGTTGGTTTGCTCGGTGTCGGTTGTGTGCATCATCTGACCGGCTTTGCCGAGATTCAGTTTGTGCGCGGTCGCTATGAGCCTAACCTGCTCTGGAGCGCCTGGAACTCCTTTTCTCGAGTGGCAGTCTACCCCGCCGAAGGACAGGCCAAGGACCAAGCCTGGGGCCTGTCGCGAACCTACCGTGGCCCAGTGCCCGATCAACTCGGCATGGTCGTTGATGACACCGGTTACACCACCATGTACCGTTGGGACCGGCAGACCGGGCTCGACTTCTTCCGCAAAAACGTCATCGGTCTGGCTTATCAGCTCAAAGACCAGCCGACCTCTCTGGTGATTGGACCCGGTGGCGGCAAAGATGTACTGACCGCGCTGGCTTCAGGCGCTGAAAAAGTGACGGCCGTCGAAGTCAATCCGTTAATTGTTGATGCCGTCAACGACCATTTTGGGTCTCTAACCGGAGAACTCTATCGTCATCCCAAGGTCCGGTCGGTTGTCGATGAAGGCCGTAGCTTCGTGCGGCGCGATCCTGGCCATTACGATGTCATACAGGCCTCTGCGGTCTTTGGTCGGATGGCCCCGGCGGCAGGCGCGTTCACCTTGTCGGAAAACAATCTCTACACTCTGGAAGCGTTTACTGATTACTGGGATCATCTTGAGGATGACGGAATCCTGACAATCTCTCGCTTTATTTTTGAGCGGGAAACTTTGCGTCTGGTCTCACTCGGGCTGGCTTTGTTACAGTCACAAGGGGTCGCCGACCCGGCCGCTCATATCGCCGTTGTTCGCGAACGCGGCCTGGCCAACTTCATGCTCAAACGAACACCCTTCACCGCTGATGAGTTGCTGCAGTTGCGGGAGCTGATGGCCGACCTTGAGTTCCAGGAAGTTTTTCTACCAGATCGTCGTGATGGCGGCGGCGCTTTTCATGAGCTGATTCGCGCCAACGGCAGTCCTGAGTTTCATGCTGCTTTTCCCTTTGATATCAGACCGGTGACCGATGATCGCCCCTTTTTCTATTACATGCTTAAACCTGCTGATTTTATAAAGCTTTTGAGCTTTCCTGAACAGGGCAAGTTCGAAGACCGAGCGGTTATAACCCTGCGCAACCTGCTGATGGTCGTGGGCGCTTGTGTGACAGCTTTTCTGGTTTTACCGCTGCTGCTCTGGCGTCGTGATGGGCTGAAGTCCGCCGGTAGTGGTTGGCGGGTGCTCTACTTTGCCTGTCTTGGTCTCGGCTTTATGTTTATCGAGATCGGTTTGTTGCGGCGCTTTATTCTGTTCCTTGGTCCGCCGATCTACTCTCTGGCGGTAATCCTCTGTTCGCTGCTGGTCAGTTCGGGGGTCGGCGCACTCTGTTCGGCCCGCTTTCCAACTGAGCGCTTGTATCGTTGGCTGCCGGGGCTCCTCTTGGCACTGGTTTTGCTCTCTATTGCTTATGTGTTCGGTCTCTCCCTGGTGCTTGACCCCTTGCTTGGGTTGCCGGTCTTTGCTCGTTGCCTGGTGGCCGGGGTGATGTTAGTGCCCTTGGGCTTCCTGATGGGGATGCCCTTGCCGCTTGGAATGCGTCTCTTTCACCAGGAGAATACTCTGGTTCCCTGGAGCTGGGGGGTCAACAGTGCGACCAGCGTGCTTGGTGCGATCCTGGCGGTGGTTGTTGCCATGAATGCTGGCTTCACCGTGACTCTGCTGGTGGGCTCGTTGCTCTACCTGCTGGCGCTGATTCCGGTTTTCAAAAACGGGACCGGGAAATCTGACTGATAGGGAACCCTTGGCCACGGAGACACAAAGACACGGAGAAAACAGAAAAAGTTGTTCTTATCGATCTGCTTACCTCCGTGTCTTCGTCTCTTTGTGGCACAATCAATGTATTGCTTTTGGCTCATAGATAAACAATGAATTCTAAAATGATAAAATATCTTTACATAACTCTCACGCTCCTCTCGCTCGGCTTGTTGTGCGCCTGCTCTCCCAATGGTGAGGGCGGTTTGAGCGGCCAGATGCTCTTTCAGGATCAGCCGCTGGCTTCGGCGCAGGTTGAGATTTATCTCAAAGCCGACAAGGATCGTTCGGTCCAGCCCTTTGCCGTGGTGGTTACCGATGTCGCCGGGCGCTATCAAGTCTCCCTGCCGCAAGGCTCCTATTTTGTGATTGGCAAGAAGCGGGAAACCACAGACGACGGCCGGACGCGCATGCTGATGGCTGAGTCGCCGGCGAATCCGCACCAGGTTGCAAAAGGCGTCTCTTCAATACCCAGCTTTAACCTGCATGAAATGGGTCGTGAAGGCTTGCCGATGGCTGATGCCGCAACCGGACTCTCCGGCCAGATCACCTATCAGGGCGAGCCGGTTTCGCGGGCTTTTGTCTATATCTACACGGAAACCGATTCCGGACTGGTTGGCCCCTCATACGGCGAGGCGGTGCAGTCTGATAAATCCGGGTATTTTTCTATCGACCTACCTGCCGGTCGTTACTCTCTGGTTGCTCGCAAGCGCGTAGATGGCAGCCGCTCTGGTGCCCTCTCTCCCGGGGATCTGAATGCCCCTTACTCGGGCAACCCGGTGAAAGTTCGTCGCGGTGAAAGATTGTCTTTGGCGGAGTTCTCCCTGGCTGGAGTTGATGCCGAAATTTATGCCCAACGCCAGGCTGACGGGGTTTTTGCCAAAACGGATACGCGCCTGTTCGGTCTGGTGCTTGATGCTGAAGATCAGCCGGTCAGTGATGTCTATGTTTTTGCCTATCTCGACAGCCGCATGGTTGGTAAACCGGTCCATATGTCGGTGCCAACGGGTGAAGACGGCAAGTTCGCTCTCTATCTCAGTGATGGCGGCACCTATTACATTGGCGCACGCAGTGCTTTTGGGGGTCCTTTGGAACCGGGAGAATGGGTGGGAACCTTTGATGACCAGCCCGATCACAGGGTGGCTGTTACCCGAGGAACAGAGACCGACCTCGGCTCGATCATTGTCAAGGAATTCTGGTGAGACGCTGTCTGTTCATATTGTTGCTTTTGTTTGGCGTGCAACCCGCGTCAGCCCTGGTTGTTGACCAGGACACCTTATGGACGGGTGAGCGGTTTTTCACTGAAGACGTTCGCGTCCTCTCTGAAGTCACGCTGACTGTTGCCCCCGGTTCGGTGATTCATTTTTCCGGCTCCAGGCTGGAAGTTTCCGGACGCTTGCTGGCTCGGGATGTTGAATTCTCAGGAGAGAACTGGGGTGGGTTACTGCTTAAGGGCAACGATGCCACAACCCTCTTATCCGACTGCGTCATCAACGGTGCTTCGACCGGTCTCTTGGTGCAGGGCGGGGCACCCCGTTTGGAGCGGTTGACTTTCTCTGGCAACAAAGTCGGTCTCGAACTCCGTGGCAAGGCCGCGGGCAAGGTTTCGAACTGCCGATTTATTGATAACAGCAAAGTTGGTCTCTTTCTCAAAGATGACAGCACGACCTCGGTGGTTGGTTGTTGGTTCGAAAATAATCATCGTTATGGCGCTTATCTTTATCATGCTCAGCCGAAAGAATTTTATGACAACGTTTTTGTCAAAAATGCCACGGGTTTGATTATTGCCTATCATGGCACCGATCCGGTGGTGAGCAATAATCGCTTTGAGGCGAACGAGATTGCAATACAGGTCGATCGGGCCGCCCGCCCGGTGATCCGGGATAACCTTTTGCGTGGCAACCAGACCGGTCTCTACGTGTACCGACGCTCGGACCCGCTGGTGACTGGAAACCGCATCGAGGAAAACCGGGTTGGTTTGTTGGTCGCTTACTCCTCTTATCCGCAGATCGAGGGCAACGATTTTCTGGCGAATGAACTGGCCCTTAAACTGGAATTCCAGTCGTCTCTTTGGGAAACGGAACGTGGTGCAGAGGCCAGGATCGGCGAAACCTCGGCGCGGAGCGCCTTTGCCGGACAGGGGATGCGGAGCGTGACCGAGGATGACCGGCGCGCCAAAGGCATGGCTGGCGCGGTGAAGGTCGTCGGCAACTGGTGGGGTGATGTTGGCACGGCCGAGTTGGTTAAAATCGGTCCGACCGGAAATCCCTCGTTTATTCATGATGGCAAAGATCAGGCGACCTTTGTCGATGTTGGAGAGACGTTTCCTTTGGATAAAGTGATTTTTGCCCCCTGGAGTGAAAGCGCCGTGACGGAGGTGAAACCATGATCTGGCTGCGGATTCTTTGTGCCTGCGTTGTGATTTGTCTGTTCAGCATACCTGCTGTTGCCGACAGTGGCGCGCGTGGACGAGTGGCCTGGCGTGGTAAGCTGATCCCTGAGATAACGGTTCGGGCTTATCGTCAGATTGCCGATATTGCCGGGAGCGAGCCGGTGGCTGTCTCGGCGCCAACCGATCTGGACGGCCTCTATCAACTTGACCTGCCGCCAGGGAGTTATGTGCTGACAGCCAGCAACAGTTCGGGTGGATTCAAACCGGGAGATTTGTTCTGTTACTACAGCGGCAGTCCGATCCAGATTCCGGCAGAGGGTTATCGCAATGTTGGGTTTAACCTGATCCAGATCCCCGAACAGGCACCGGTGGCAGAGGCCAAGCGCTCCGGGGTTTATGGTGAGCTGAGTTATCAGGATGAGTTGCTGGAACAGGCTTATCTCTACGTTTATAAAGATCCGTCCAAGGGTTTCAAGGGGCCGGGATATTTCATCCAGCCGGTGGCCAAGGGCAGCTTCCGTCTCAACCTGCCGCCCGGCGAATATTACCTGTTGGCCCGCAAGCGCACGCGCGGCGGTCAGTTCGGGCCGATTGAGACCGGTGATTATTTTAATTATTATTATGGCAACCCCGTTCGGATCGAAGCGGGGCAGACGCATGAAGTGAAAATCGAAACCGTGACGCGGCTGTCGATGCTTGAAGAGGATCTTGTCGCTTTTCATGGTGTGCGCGGCCAGGTGATCGATGGGGTTGGCAAGGCACGGGCGGGTCTGTATGTCTTCGCCTATCGTCAAGCTGAGATGACTGGTACTCCAGACTATTTCTCAGCACCAACCGACTCCGCTGGCCACTTTGAACTGACGCTGCCGGATGCGGGACCCTACTATCTGCTGGCACGGCAGGCTTTTGGCGGCCCGGCTGGTGGGGATGAACTTTATGGCAAGTTGCTGACAACCAGCGGTGCAGTGCGGTCAGTCGAACTTACACAGCAGGTGATGGAGGTAAAAATCCATGTGGCACCGAAAGGTACTGAGTAGCCTCGTCTCGGGGTTGGTCCTGATTGTTCTGAGTGGCTCTTGCTTCGGTCAAGACTTGACCGGGGAGGTTCGCTGGTCCGGCAAGGTCGAGCTGAGCGAGTCAATTTTGGTCGCTCCGGGAGCGACCTTGACGCTTGCTGCCGGGACGCAGCTTGTGGTTAAAAATCCCCAGTCGAAGCTTAGCGTTCAGGGAACTCTGAAGGTCTTGGGCAGCAAGGCTGCTCCGGTGGTCTTTTCCAGCGTGGCCGAATGGGAGGGGGTCGAGCTCATGGAGGCTTCCCCTGACAGCTTGTTTCGTTGGGCGGTGTTTAACTCTGCCAAGTCTGCCATCACCAGCTTTGCCACGGATTTCAGGGTCGAAAACTGTACTTTTGAGGGCATGGAATTCGGCATCAGGTTGATGCGCGAATCGAGTCCGGTGATTGTCGATTCGGTTTTCAAGGATAACCAGATAGGGGTTGCCAACGAGATGAAATCCGGGGCCGTGATTCGACGCAACCGATTTATCGGTCAGACGCGTTCGGCCATTCTGGCCTCGCATAACAGCACGGGAGCGATTACCAATAATTACTTCGAAAAGAACAAGCAGGGCATTGCTTTGCTGCAACGCTATACCGACCGGATCAGTAAGAACCGTTTCGTTGAGAACGAGACCGCCATCTACTGCAACCAGACGCAGAGTTCACCGTTGATCGAACAGAATCAGTTTGAGAAGAACACTTACGGCGTAATGAATTTTTCTTTTTCCTATCCGACACTAAAAAACAACACGTTTGTCGATAACAAAACCGCGGTTCATAACGACCAGTATGGCTCGCCGCTGCTGGAAAACAACCTGTTTCGCAGTAATGAAACCGCGCTTTACAACTACCGAAAATCGAACCCCAAAGTTTTTCTGAACAGCTTTGAACAGAATCAACTGGCGATGTATTGTGATTTCTCGTCTTATCCAGAGGTTAAGAATAATAACTTCCTGAATAACAAGCTGGGTGTCAAGCTTGGGATTTATCAGAGCGCGGACTGGGAGCGCCGTTCCGGATCGAAAAAGATCATGCAGCGGGAATCGGCGGCCCGAAAAAGTCAGAACCCGATGCTGGCAAAGGCCCCGGAAAAGTTTAACGATTTTGTCGATGTTAGCGGTAACTGGTGGGGTGATGACACGGCCCAGCTCGAGAAAACCGGCCCAGAGGGGAATGCCCCGCTCTTTCACGATCGTAAAGACCAGCCGGAAGTGAGCTATGAAGATTATGGACCAGGGGTGTACAAACTCGATTGGGTTGATTTCGCGCCATGGCTTGAAGCTCCGGTGAAAGGCGCTGGACTAGAGAGGACACCGTGAGAGTTTTCTGGGTTTTTTTGCTGTTGTTGCTTCCTGTCAGCTTGCCGGCGGTCACCCTCGAAGGTCGGGTTGTTGCCGATGACGAGCCGTTGGCGGGGGTGGTCGTTGCCGCTTACCCCGGACTCGATTTTACCGTTGAGCCGGTGATGAGGTCGGCGCCAAGTGATGAGGACGGCTCCTATCGACTGGAACTTCCACCCGGCAGCTATGCGCTCTATGGCTGGAGTGCCGACCAACGCCAGTTTGCGTTCTGTGGGCGGAATCCGGTTAACCTCAAAGCCGCAACGGTCTGGGCCGGGTTGCAGGCTATAAGCGTGGCGGCGGCGACTGCGATTGGTTATGACGACAGCTACAGCGCAGCGATTGAAGGTCAAGTCCTGAATAACGGCACGCCTCTGGCCGGAGCCACTGTTTATCTCTATCTGGATGCCACCGAAGATTTTAAAGGGCAGGGCTATCGGCTCTCATTGCCGACTGCGGAAGATGGTTATTTCCGTTTCGATGGTCTGCCGGAGAGCAACTATTTCCTGGTTGTCCGCCAACGCGGCAACGGCCAGCGGGTTGGTCCGGTGCAGGCAGGCGACCTGTTCGGCGTTTATCCAGGCAACCCGCTCACCGCCCGGGCGGGACAGCTACAGCAGGTCGAACTGTCAGTGGTTGCAAAGCTCAAGGGTGAGACCGACAGTGAAACCTTCGGTCGGGCCACTGGTCCGGTATTGCGTGGTAAAGTGACTGATACTTCAGGCCAGGGCGTTGCCGGTGTTCATGTGTTCGCTTATGTGGATCGGGTGATCGGGCATCAACGCCCGGCGGCGATCTCCACTCCAACCGCTGCTGATGGGCAATTTATCGTCAACCTGCCTGAACCGGGGACTTACTATGTCGGTGCCCGCGAAGCCTATGGCGACTCCCCGGCACCAGATGAACTCTTTGGGATGTACGAAGTCAGCGCCGACCATGGTTTGACTTTGGAAGAAGGCCAGAAGTTGGATGATCTCCACATTGTTGTGGAGCCGATCGCGATCTATTAAGGGCGGTACAACCCGGACAAAGATTTAACGCACCAGAAGTTAGGTGCCTCTAGAGTTTAAAAGAACGAGCGCAAAGAAAACCGCTGGTAAAAGACAGAAGGTTTACCCCTTGCGTCTTTTCTGGTTTTTCTTAGCGTCATTGCGTTCGTTGTTTTATTTTTGGACCTTATTGCTTTTGCAAAAAAAGCGTTGTCTTTGTTTGGATTGTCGTTTGGTTGTTTTTATATATCAGGACCAGGCTATGCCGGTCACAGGAAAGGGGAACACTATGGAAGAGAAGAAACCGCAAGAGGTCAAACTGGATGTCAAGTTGAGTGACGATGTTGCCGATGGCGCTTATGTCAATCTGGCCGTGATCAACCACAACGAGTCAGAATTCGTGGTCGATTTTCTTTTTGTGCAGCCACAGACCCCAAAGGCCAATGTGCGCTCGCGCGTGATTGTTTCGCCGAAAAATGCCAAGCGCCTGATGGCCGCCCTGCATGAAAGCATCGGCAAATATGAGCAGAGCTTTGGCGCGATTGCACCGGTCGTACAGCCGGTCGATGCTTCGGTCGAGGGTTACCACTAAGCGATGTCTGTCCGGTCTCTCAATCGTTTGGCGGCGGTACTCCTGATAATGGCCTGGTTGGCCGGTTGCGTTTCGGGGGTGTCTCGCCTTAAACTGAAAGACAGTGTGATCGAAAGCGATGTGGTCTGGAGTGGCGAGGTCTATATCGACGGTGTGGTTACGGTCAAGAAGAGTGGGCGGCTGGTGATCGAACCGGGGACGCGCATTGTCTTTGCACCAAACGATCATGATGGCGACGGTATTGGCGACAGCGAGCTGCTGGTCGAAGGGGCTTTGGTGGCCCGTGGTACCGCCGCTGAGCCGATTGTTTTTACCAGCGCCGCTGCGCAGCCGAAAGCCGCTGACTGGAAATATCTGTATCTCGATTTCGCTCGTGAAGCAGAGATTGATTACATTATTTCCGAGTATGCCTACAGTGGGTTGCAAGTGCATTTTTGTCGGGCGAAGGTTACCAACTCGATCTTTCGGCACAATGTGGACGGTTTGAGGTTTTCTACGGTGAACCTGATTGCGACCGGAAACCAGATGTACGATAACCGGCATGGTTTGCGTTACGAAGAACGCCGCAGTGAAGTAAGCTTGCACCACAACGATATCCGCGATAACGAGATCGGCATTTTTGTCGTGACCAAGTCAGACAACCTTGCGCATATTGAGCAGAACAATATTACCGGCAGCCGGCAATATAATGTCAAGCTTGGCTGGCAGCAGCCGGGGGACGTGACCTTGCCGCGCAATTGGTGGGGGACGACTGACCCGACGGCAATTAAAGAGTCTTTTTTCGATCAGGATAGAGACGCCAGCCTCGGTCATGTCAGTGCCCCGGAGCCGTTGTCTGGCCCGGTCGATTTGCCTGATTGGGAAAGCACTCCGGGCTTATAGTCAAAAAAAAGCAAAACAGCTTAAGTCTTTGCTTTAGCTTTATACTTTAAGGTTTTAATTGTTCAGGCAGTAGAATCGTCACCTGTCTTTAAGGTTGTCGGTCTAAATATTTAAGGAGCAGTACCCATGAAACGCTATCTCTCTTCTGTCATCACTCTTGTCCTAGCCCTGCTGCTTGTGGTCGGGGTGGCCGTGCCATCGGCAATGGCCTGTGTTGGCAAAACCCTGGTGGTCGGAGCATTGGACAATCCGCAGCAGCAGGTCCTGGCCCAGATGTTGTCAATTTTGATCAGCGAGCGAACCGGCACAACGGTCAAGGTGGTTGCGAGTGCTGGCCACGCTGAAGCCCACGATGCGTTGCTTCGCGCCGACTTGGATATGTATGTCGAGTACACCGGCGTTGGTCAGGTCACGCTTCTTAAAGACCAGCCGATTGCCGATTCTGTGCTTCTCTACCAAAAGGTCAAGGAGCGTTATAATCAGGAACTTAACCTGATTTGGTTGAAGCCGTTTGGTTTCTCAGATCCACGGGTCGCTCCGGCAGGAACGGTTGCGGAAGCCGCCCCGGTCGTGCGTAAGGATACCTTGAAGAAATTTCCAGCGCTGGCGCGGTTGATCAATAAACTGGGCGGCGTGATTGACGAACCGACGATGCAGAAGCTGGAAGCGGAGAGCGTTGCTGGAGCCCCCAGAGATGTGGCGCGGAAGTTTTTGAAAGAGCGGCGGCTTATTTGATTTTTGTTTCCAACTCAATTGATGGTCTATTGTAAAAAAATAACGCAAAGACGCAAAGATGCAGAGTAAAAGCGGCTAAAGCTGTTGATCTGATAGTTCAAGAATCATCTTTCTTTGCGGCTTTGTGTCTCTGCGTTAAACTTTGTTTTGGTTGTAATCCTGTTGCTTCTCTCCAAAAAGAGGCTGCCATGAGTCATATCGATCGTCGAACATTCATCCGACGGAGCATCCAGACTGCCGTTGCCACGGCAGCCGTCGGCGCCTTGCCGTCGCTTGATCTCCTGGCTCTGCCGGTTCATGCGGCAGTAAGCCCCCCGCTGGCGGTGCGCAAGGGGAGCGATATAGCGCTGTTGGTGAGGCAGACCATCACTGCTTTGGGCGGAATGCAGGCTTTTGTCAGCCCGGGTGAGGTGGTGGTGGTCAAACCGAATATCGGTTGGGATCGCAGCGTGGAGCTCGCGGCGAATACCCATCCCGAGGTGGTCAAAACCCTGGTGCTGCTCTGTCTGGAAGTCGGGGCGAAGCAGGTGCGCATCTTTGATCGAACCTGCAATGACGAGCGCCGCTGTTATGCTCAGAGCGGGATCCGAGCGGCGGTCGAAACCATCAAGTCTGACCGGGTCAGCCTCGAATATATGGATCGACGCGCCTACCAGGAGTTGGAGATTCGCGGTGGTCGCGCGTTTGATCGTTGGGAATTTTACCAGCCGGTTCTGGAGGCCGACCGTTTGATCAATGTTCCGGTGGCCAAGCATCACTCAATTTCCCGACTGACCCTTGGCATGAAGAACCTGATGGGGGTGATCGGCGGCAACCGAGGCCGGATGCACAGCAACATTGCCGAAGCGCTCACCGATGTCTCTTCGGTGATTCATTGCGACCTGACGGTGATTGATGCCACCCGCATCCTCGTGGCCAACGGACCTCAGGGTGGGCGGACTGAAGATGTCCGTAACACCCAAACTTTGATCGCCTCGCCTGATATCGTCGCCGCCGACGCCTATGCCACAACCCTCTTTGATCTCAAGCCTGAGGACGTGTCGACTATTGTCGCTGCGGCGAAACGAGGTTTGGGTGTCATGGACCTCAAACAGGTGCGCATGGTTTGAAAGTGTCATCCTGGACATACGCCCGGCGCATCAGCCAGAGCTTCTGCCTGGCGCTCTTCCTCTGGCTTTTTCTGCAGACCGAGTATCGCGGCATTGATCAGCTGCCCTATCCGGTCAGTCTGTTGTTTCGGATTGATCCCCTCGCGGCTCTGGCCGATTTCTTGGCCCCCGGCCCGTTTAACTTGACCTTGCTCTGGCCGGCGCTGTTGGTTTTGCTCCTGACCGTTGTGCTGGGACGTTTCTTCTGCGGCTGGGTCTGTCCGCTCGGCGCGACCCTCGATGGCTGCGGCAAGCTGGTTGGTCGTGGCCGAAGAGCCTTCTCTCCCGGCTGGCGGCGGGTCAAATATTACCTGTTGATCGTACTGAGTGTGGCGACGCTCTTTGGCGTCCAGCTGCTGGGTCTGTTTGATCCGCTGGCGATCTTTCTGCGGTCGCTGACGCTGGCACTCTACCCGGCCTACAATTACGGGCTGAATCGCGCTTTCGATTTCTTCTACGAGCACCAGACCCCGCTGGTCAACGATGCCTACCCACTGTTTCGCGACTACCTGATGGCTTTTCATCAGCCGGTCTTTGCGCTGGGGCTCTTTACCCTGTTGATCTTCCTCGCAATCATCCTGCTGGAGCGGGTGGAACAGCGCTTCTGGTGCAAGAATATTTGCCCGCTGGGCGGTTTGCTTGGCCTCTGCTCTCGCTTTGCCCTCTTGCAGCGGACGCCGAAAACGCTCTGTGCTGATTGTCGTGACTGCGACACCCTGTGCCGTTCCGGTGCTGTCAGTGCCGGAAGCTACCGCCGTGGTGAATGTCTGCTCTGTATGGATTGCACCGGCTATTGTCCAGCAGACCGGGTGAGCTTTAACATGAAGTCGACTCCTGCGGTCGGACCGGGGGTTGACCTGGAGCGTCGCGGAGTATTGACCGCGCTGGCGAGTGGGGTGGTCATCGCACCGGTGGTCAAGATCGGCCCGGTGGTTGGCGATCAGAACCCTTATCTGTTGCGCCCTCCCGGAGCGGTTGCCGAAGCTGAGTTCCTGCAACGTTGCGTTCGTTGTGCCGAATGCATGAAGGTCTGTATCGGTCTGGCCTTGCAACCCGCCCTGCTGCAAGCTGGTCCGGTTGGCCTCTGGACACCGCTGGTGGTGCCGCGGAACGGTTATTGCGAATATAATTGCACCCTCTGCGGCCAGGTTTGTCCGACCGGAGCGATTGCGCCGTTGGATTTGCCGCGCAAGAAGAAGGCGGTGATCGGCTGGGCCGTCTTCAACAAAGATCGCTGTTTGCCTTATGCCAAGGGGATAGAATGTCTGGTTTGCGAGGAACACTGCCCGACCGGAGAGAAGGCGATTGTCTTCGAAGAGAAGGAGGTGCTGGTCGATGGCGAGCTGCGTCGGCTCAAATTCCCCAAGGTGGTCGATAAACTCTGCATCGGCTGCGGCATCTGCGAAACCAAGTGCCCGATCGAAGGCGCCAGCGCCATTCGTGTCATCAACGAGGGTGAAAGCCGTCGCAAACGTCTGGCTGCGTCGACTGATCCTTACGCCTGAGAAGCTGATTCAAACCCGATAATTTAACGCAAAGACGCAAGGTAAAGCTGTTTGAACGGTGTCCGGAGCATTCTTCGGGGTGCCGTGATGCTTGTTGCTCTGGTGTTGCTTTTTTTTGGGCTGTAACGCAACTTCGAATAAATCCCGTGAATGAATGTATAATGAGGGCAGAGCCTAAATGATCAAGGGAGCAATCTCTATGAAAATTGTTGTTCACGCGAACCGCTTTAAGCTTTGTCTGTTTCCGGTTTGTTATTGGCGTCTTGGCCTGAGCTGTTTGGCCCTGCTGCTCTTCGCGGCCGGGGGCGCTTTTGCGGAACCGAGCCAGCGGCTACTGAGTGATTTCGCTGATGATACTCTGTCAGGCTGGGAGGGTAAGAGCTTCGAAGGCGAAACGGACTATCGTATTGTTGACGACGCTACGGGAAAGGTGCTTAGGGCCGAAAGTCATGGTACTGCATCTGGACTGGCTTATACTATCGAGTACGAGCCTGCCGAATATCCCTTTATCTCCTGGCGTTGGAAAATCAGCAATGTGATTGCCAAAGGCGACAGCCGCACCAAGAGCGGAGATGATTATGCGGCCAGAGTCTATGTGCTCTTCCCGCATTGGTTTTTTCCGAAAACCAAGACGCTCAATTACATCTGGGCGAATCAATTGCCCAAAGAAGCCATCCAGAAAAATGCCTTTACCAGCAATGCCATGATGATCGCGGTGGAAAGTGGCGCAGGGAAGGTTGGCGAGTGGGTTTCGGTACGGCGCAACATTGTCGAGGATTACCGCCGGGCCTTTGGTGCAGAGCCGCCACAGGTTGGTGCTGTCGCCATTATGACCGATACCGACAATACCGGTGAAGCGGCCACCGCCTGGTACGATGATTTTGTGATCAGCAAAGAGTGAGGGGTTTACTAATCAATTCAAGTAAAGTTTGTTTTCCCCGGTATAATGAAACTGTAGACAGTCAAACTGAGTTTTTGAATACTTGGTCGTAAATTTAGATATTGAGTCGAGGAGGTTCTTATGTCTCTGGTTAAAACCTGGTATTCGATGGCGGACGCTACGGATAAATTTGGCTTGCAAATGAGTGAGTTAGTGGCGTGGGTAGAAGAAGGCCTGGTTCGCGCCGAGCGTGAGGGTGAAAGAGTGGTGCGGGTCAATATCGATGATGTTCGTATTAAAGTGGAAGCGATGGTGAACCGCTCCTGAGAGATTATTAGCAGCTACCACCACAGTCGCAGCTCGGTTCTTCCCCGGTCAGCCAGCTGTGAATGATTGCACTGGCGCAGCCGACTCCGGCTTTAACTCTTAAGGCTTCGACCGGGCAGTTCCCGGCGCAGGCACCGCATTCGATGCAGCGATCACGGTCGGTGATGAGTGCTTTGCGCTCCTCAACCACCAGCACCCCATGTGGACAAACGATTTGGCACATCCCACAACCGATGCAGATTTCAGCATCCAGTTCCAAGGTGACAACATCCTCTATATACCGCAACTCAGCCATTGCTTGGTCCTTCCTCTGTTCTAATGGATGTGTTCGTCAATCTAAAATACTGCAGCAATCCAGCAAAGTCCCCCGACCAGCAGTGCCGCCGCCTGACCTGGAATCGCATGGCGCATCTCTTTTTCTACGCCCGATGGCGAGGTGAAGGTCGATGAACCGGTAAAGTGCATGCTACACCAGGAAGCAATAGTTGGCAGCGCCAGCAGCAAGGCCAGGCTGTTCAACCAGTTAAGCTGTGCGGCAAAGATAATGGTGCCGAGAATTGCTACCAAAAATCCGGTCACCGCACCTTTGAAGGCGAAGCCGCGTCCCGGCAGCCAGGGTAGCAGCAGTGGCGACAGAACCGCGCCAGCCAGCAAACCCGCAAATCCGGCCAGAATTGCGGCACCGCCGCGCTGCCATGCCGCGGCGAAGGAGAAGAATTCTGGGCTGATTCCGCCGAGAATGAACAGGATTGGAATGCTCCAGAGGATTTGCCGCCACATGCTGACCAGTTCGACCGGGGTGAGAACCAGTCGTTCCGCAAGATTGAAGCTGACGCGCCGCATTTCCGGGGTGGCTTGGTGTCCTGAGGCAAGAAAGATCTGCAGGTCGCGGCTACGCACCGGCCCGTAGATAACTTTGAAACCACAGCGTTTCTGAACAAAGTGTGCTGCAACCCCAGGCGCGCCGAGTTGCGGCACGATCAGGGTGCGATGGTTGACCACCTGGTCAAGTTTGGTCGTTTGCACCTGTCGCACGATTTCATCGGTGCCAAAGGTACCTTTTCCGGCCGCGCACCAGACGTTGATGCCTTTGGTGTCGAGGATGAGTAGCCAGACATCGTGGTTGTGCAGGTCCCGCCGCACCAGGTCGAAGGTCATCTTGTAGTTGGCTGTAACCAGCACCGGGCTGGTTGACGAGGGGGTGCCGATGGCGTAAAGCCCGGGGGCGATGCTGTAGCGCATGCGGCCGAGGCCCCAGCGCATCTGCCAGCGCCCGAGGATGTCACTGGCGGTCAGTTTGGTTGCGATCTGAGGGATGCGCCCGACCGGGCTGTCATGCCAACCGCTGACAAAGGCCCAGAGTTTATAACCGGGACGGTCGTCGGCAACCGCTGGGCAACAGGCGGGTGTTTCTGCTTTAGGGGGGCAGCAGGGCTCTGTCGCCTTGGTCGGGGGACAACAGGTTGCGGCCTCCACTTTCGGCGGTGGACAACAGGCTGATTTCCCTACGGAGGGCGGATCGCAGTTTTGCTCGTTCATCAGCTCTTGGGCAGTTTGCGACCGCCGCACTCCTTGAGTTTGGCATGGGCCTGACGCAACATGCGTTCGGTGGTCTCCCAGTTGACACACTTGTCGGTAATCGAAACGCCGTAGGTCAGATCCTCAAGCTTTGCCGCCATCTTCTGGTTGCCTTCTTCGAGAAAACTTTCGATCATCACTGAGCCGATGTTGCCGTTGCCGTTAGCGATCTGTTCCATGACATCAGCCAGAACGGCTTCCTGACGGTTGTGGTCTTTACAGGAGTTAGCATGGCTGCAATCAACCATGATAGAGGTTTTGATTCCAGCCTTCTCAAGCTTCTCTGCAGTTGTTGCGATGTCGGCGGCCTGATAGTTCGGCTGGTCATTGCCACCGCGCAGGACAATGTGGACGTTGGGGTTGCCGGTGGTCTTGACAATAGAGATGCGGCCTTCGCGGTTGACGCCGATGAAGTTGTGGGAATGGCAGGCGGCACCCATCGCGTCGATTGCAATTTGCAGGTTGCCATCGGTCCCGTTTTTGAACCCGACCGGGAAGGAGAGGCCACTGGACATCTCGCGATGGGTCTGGCTCTCGGTGGTGCGGGCTCCAATTGCGCCCCAACTGATGATGTCCGCCATATATTGTGGGGTGTTCGGGTCGAGCATTTCGGTGGCAACTGGCAGTCCCATGTCAATAATTTTGAGCATCAGATTACGGGCCACGCCCAAGCCTTTGGAAATCTGGTAGGTGCCGTTGAGGTCAGGGTCGTTAATCAGACCTTTCCAGCCGATGGTGGTGCGCGGTTTTTCGAAATAAACCCGCATCACCAGAAAAATCTGATCCTGCAGCTCCTTGTTCAGCTCGGCCAGGCGTTGGGCATATTCGAGAGCCGCTTTCGGATCGTGAATCGAGCAGGGACCAACCACGGCCAACAGGCGCGAATCGCGAGACCAGAGGATATCCTTGATCTGCTCGCGAGAACTGGAAACAAATTCTGCTGCCGCTTCCGAAAGGGGCAGTACCTGTTTCAGATCTGCCGGGGCGATAAGCGGAGTCAAGCCGCTGATATTGAGGTTGTTGGTCCGAATCATAAGAAAAACTCCTGTAATAATGAGTGCCATTTGGAATTTCAAAAAAGCATTCTACTTGTCTCCGTGATACAAATCAATGCTGTTGCTGGTTGAATCATGAATCACAATTGACAGCTTTCTCGCTAACGCGATATATATCAGTATTATTTAGGTTACAATGGCTTGAGGAGAATTATGGATATCTTGGTCTCAGCGGTGTTTCAGATTTTGCAGGCGCTTCTTTCTATCTATTTCTGGATTGTGATTGCCCGGGCTCTTGTCTCGTGGGTCAATCCCGATCCCTACAATCCGATTGTTCGTTTCCTGCATAGTGCCACCGATCCGGTTCTGGATCGCATGCGTCGGATTTTACCCCTCCAGCTCGGCGGCATGGATTTCTCTCCGATTGTGCTGCTGCTGCTGATTGGTGTGCTTCAGCAGGTTCTTGCAAAGTTGCAGTTTAACCTGACCTACGGAGGGTTTTAAACGCGCCCATGCGAATCAGTCCGATTGACATACAACAGCAACAATTCAAGACGCGACCTTTTGGTTACGAAAAAGCCGGAGTTGATCGCTTCCTGGAGTCGTTGGCTGAGGAATTGGAGCGGCTGGTGCGGGACAATCAGGATCTTGAAGAGACACTGGCCAGAACCAACGCCAGCCTTGCCGAGATGCGTGAACGTGAGGAAATGCTCAGAAATACTCTCATTACCACGCAGAAGCTCACCGAAGAGTTGAAAGCCACGACTCGCCGTGAGGTGGATGTGCTGATGGCTGAAGCCGAGATCAAGGCCGAGCGCATCTTGCACAATGCTGAGGATCGGCGTATTCAGTTGATCGAAGAGATTCAGGAGATTAAGCGCCAGAAGATCGATTTTGAGACCGGTTTGCGTGGCCTGCTCGAAAGGCATGTCCGAATGCTCGAACTGAACTCGATGGAGATAGAGGGGCAGGGTGCCGATGCCAAGTTGCTGGAAGAACCTCTGCCCTTTGAGCAAAAGCCTGTACCCCGGGTGGAACCGGTTAATTCTGCTCCAGAACTGGCTTTCGATTTTGTTCCAGACCCGGATGACGAGAACGAGGACCCCTTCAAGTGAGTTTGCCTTGCCTGCGCAAAACTGCAGCAGGAGTTGAAGTCGCCCTTTTTGTTCAGCCACGTGCCAGTCGTAACAAGGTCGTCGGTTTCCATGGCGAAGAACTAAAGGTCGCACTCACCGCTCCGCCGGTGGACGGCGCCGCCAATAAGGCCTGTTGTCATTTTCTTGCCAAGCTCTGCAGCTTACCCAAGAGTTGTGTTAAGATAGTCTCCGGTGACACGTCCCGTCATAAGCGTTTGTTGCTCGAAGATGCTGATTTTTCCGAAATAAGTTCCCTTCTTAATGATCTCCTGGAATCATCTTAGACATGACAGGACGGAGCGATGAAGGGCTCCATGGGGTTGACATTTGCGCGCAAAGCCATTAGATTGGCGTCGAAATTTCCCACGAGGTGATACGTTATGCCGATGTACGAATATCAATGTAAAGAGTGCGGGCTGGTTTTTGAAGCTCGACAGAAATTTTCCGATGCACCACTCACCGAATGTCAGAAATGCGGCGGTGCGGTAAGCAAACTGATTTCCCAGGCCGGATTCGCCCTTAAGGGTGGTGGCTGGTACGATCAGGGCTACGGTGCTAAACCTGAAGCCTGTCCTTCAGCGGTCAGTAGCGGCGGTTGCGCTGGTTGCCCCAAGGCTGCCAACGAATAACGGGCAAATCCTGGTTGATAAATCGGGGCTTGCCTAGAATCCTGTTACGCTGAATCTGAGCGCCCGGAACCAACTGGTTTCGGGCGCTTTTTATTCCAGGAGTGGGTTATAATCTGGGGCCACTGCTTGTCCTTTTATTTAAACCCCTTCAGATGCTTGCTCACCACCGCTGACTTCGCTACAATCACTCATCAATGATTACTCACAGCTTCAGGACAACTTAAGCGCCTGAGGTTCAACCTGTCAGGGGAGTCGAATGACGGAAAAAGCATACTCGTTGCCAGAACTCGGCTGGCGACATTTTTTCCAGCAACAGTTAACCCTCGAAGAGTTGGAAACAACCACTCCGGTGCGGGTCTTCGGCATCAACCGCCACCTGATTGATGGCGTGGGTGAAGCCGGGCGTCAGCAGTTTGCCCTGCCTCATGCCTGGTTGCAATATTCAGTGCAGGAGTTGCCCACGGTCGGTGACTGGGTGCTGATTGATCAAGAGGGTCAGCCGCTGCGTCTTCTGGAGCGCACCAGCCTCTTTAAACGTATGGCCTCCGGGCATGAGGTTCGCGTGCAGTTGATGGCGGCGAATGTCGATACCTTGTTTATTGTCTCTTCCTGTAACCAGGAGTTCAGCCTTTCTCGCCTTGAACGGTATCTGGCGCTGGCGCTGGACGCAGGCGTTGAGCCGGTTGTGGTTCTGACCAAGGCGGATCTGGTTGAGGATGTGGAGGGTTTTTGTGCCCAAGCCAGGACGCTGCGTCCTGGCTTAATGATTGAGGCCGTCAACGCCAAAGAGACCAAGGTTATCGATGTCCTGCGGCCCTGGTGTACCACCGGGCAAACGGTGGCTCTGGTCGGGTCAAGCGGGGTCGGTAAATCGACGCTGGTTAATGCTTTAAGTTCCGCGGCGGTTCAGGACGTTGGTGCCACCCGCGATAAAGATGCTAAAGGGCGCCATACCACCACCGCCCGTTCCCTGCACCTGTTGCCTGGGGGTGGCCTGTTGCTCGACAGTCCCGGGATGCGCGAACTGCAGCTAAGTGACTGCGAAGAGGGGGTCGCCTCACTGTTTGAAGAAATTGAGGCGGTCGCTCGCAACTGCCGTTTCAACGATTGTCAACACCTGGGCGAAGCCGGTTGCGCGGTGGCGGCCGCCGCCGAACGTGATGAGCTGGATCCTCGTCGACTAACTAATTATCTCAAGCTGAAAGCCGAGCAGAAACGTGCCGACGAAACGATGGTGGAGAAGCGGCGCAAGGATAAGAACTTCGGCAAGATGTGTAAACGGGTGATGTCGGCGAAGAAGAAGGAGCGAGAGTGAGATTTACTCTCTGTACCTTCTCCAGTGTGCTCAGAGAGTCCAGGCACAGTGGGTTGTCATTCATAGCGTAGTGCATCAATAGGATTGAGATTGGCGGCTTTACGAGCCGGGTAAAACCCAAAAAACACTCCAACAGCCCCGGTGAAAAGCACGGTTGTCAGCACCACTGCGGGGTTTACCACCGCGCTGACTCCCAGCAGACTGCCAACTCCCCAAGCTGCGCTCAAGCCAGAGAAGATACCAATTGCACCTCCAAGCAGGCTGAGGATGGCGGCTTCGATAAGAAACTGAGCCAGAATATCGAAGGGCCGGGCGCCAATGGCCAGACGAATGCCAATCTCTCGCGTGCGTTCGGTCACCGAAACCAGCATGATGTTCATGATGCCGATCCCTCCAACCAGCAATGAAACTCCGGCGATAGAACTAAGCAGCAGGGTCAGGGTGCCGGTGACCTGGGTGGCCATCTCGACGATCTCGGTCTGATCGCGGATAATAAAATCATCCTCAGCATCAGTGGCGAGTCGGTGTTCAGAGCGCAGCAGGGTCGTCAGCTCCTCCTTGGCCGCATCCATCGCCTCGGAGCTGATAGCGCTTGCCGATATATCGTGAATCGTCTTACCGTTACTCAGGCGATACAGCACGGTGTTGTCGGGAGCGAAGATAATGTCGTCCTGATCGTTGCCCGTGGATGATTGCCCCTTTTCGGCCATCACGCCGATCACCTTAAAGGGCACATTACGAATGCGCAAACGCTCACCGATGGGATCGCTATCGGGAAAGAGCTCATCGGCTACCGTCTTGCCCAGCACCGCGACCTTGGCCCGCGTCTTACTATCCCGAGCGGTGAAGAAGGTTCCGCTTTCGATCGCGTAATTGCGGATCGCCAGATAATCAGGCGAAACACCGGTGATCGTCGTGTTCCAATTGTTGTTTCCGGCGATCACCTGCCCGCTGGCGCGAACCTCGGCAGAGACCCAGCGTAACTGCGTCGCATTTTTCTCTAACCGAGCGACATCCTTCATCGTCAAGCTCGCCCGCGAACCGGCTCCACCGCGCACGCCGCCCGTATCTATGCTGCCCGGCCGCACCATCAACAGATTGGTTCCTAAGGAAGCAACCTCCCCTTCGATATCCTTCTGCGAGCCTTCCCCCAGAGCGACCATGGTGATCACCGAGGCGACACCGATGATAATTCCGAGCATGGTCAACAGACTGCGCATCTTGTTGCGGGCAATGCTCTTCAGGGCGACCAAGATCAACTTATGCAGCCTCATCAGATACCTCCCCGGTCAGCACTGCCAGATCGGCCTGCGCATCGCGTGGCTGCCTGTTGATCTCATCGCGCAACAGCACACCGTCACGCAGCTCGATCAGGCGCCCGGCATATTTAGCGACCTCTGTTTCATGGGTGACCACCACCAGTGTCAGACCGTCGCGATTCAGCTTCTGGAACAGGGCCAGAATATCGAGGGTCGTGCGACTGTC
This sequence comes from Desulfuromonadales bacterium, assembly GCA_030145195.1. Classification (GTDB taxonomy): domain Bacteria; phylum Desulfobacterota; class Desulfuromonadia; order Desulfuromonadales; family BM103; genus JAQYVY01. The sequence goes on from JAQYVY010000001.1 coordinate 162,242, forward strand.
GAGATTGCCGGTCGGTTCATCTGCCAGAATAATCGGCGGATTGGTGACCAGCGCACGGGCGATGGCAACGCGCTGCTGCTGTCCACCGGAGAGCTGGTTCGGCTCATGGTCGAGTCGGTCACCCAGGCCGACGCGCTGTAACGCTTCGATGGCGCGTGCTTGAGGATTGGCAACTATACGATGCCGATCGTAGAGCAGCGGCAGCTCGACATTTTCCAGCGCCGTGGTGCGGGCCAGCAGGTTGAAGCCTTGAAAGACGAAACCGATCTTGGTATTGCGCAGATCAGCCAACTGCCTGCGATTCAAGGTTTCGACCGGAACGCTTTCAAAGCGGTAGCTACCGCTGGTCGGTGTATCGAGACAACCGAGTATATTCATCAGCGTCGATTTTCCACTACCCGAGCTGCCCATAATGGCGACAAATTCTCCCTGACGAATCCCTAGAGAGAGGCCATCCAAAGCCTTGACCTCGACATCGCCCAAGGAGAAAACCTTACAGATATGGCTGAGACTGATCTGTGCTTCGCTCATGGTCGCGTCCCTCCACCACCTTCGGGCCTCTGGCCCTGACCTCCTCCGCCACCCGGCCGTCCTCCCTGCCCCTGGTTCATGAAACTGAACAGTGAGAAAGCCTCTTCTTCTACATCTTCCCCCTCCAGTTTCATGCCGATGGCAACCTGCATCCCGACAGCCAGTTCCTCGCCAGCGATCTCGGTCAACAGTCCGTCGCTCTCTCCCGCAGTGACCTGGACCGGCTGTAAGCGGCCATCGGCCTGCCGGCTGAAAACCTGGCTGCCGTCGTTACTATCGCGATTCGAATCGGGTGTGAATTTGAGCGCGGCGACCGGAACCAGCAGGGTATTTTCAGACTGGTGGACGATAAAGTCGACGGTTGCCGTCATACCCGGCATCAGCTGCCCTGATTCGTTACTCGCATCGACGATCACCGTGTAGGTGACAACGTTGTCGACGGTTGACGGCTGAAGGCGGATTTGGCGGACAGTGCCGGCGAAGATCGAATCGGGATAGCTCTGCACCTCGAAACGTACCGGTTGCCCCTGGCGGATTTGGCCGATATCGGTTTCATCGACCTGGGTCTCGATCTGCATCTGCGCCAGATCTTCTGCAATCAAAAACAGGGTCGGGGTGCTGAGACTGGCCGCAACCGTTTGCCCGGCATCGATGCTGCGGTCGATGACCGTGCCGTCGATCGGCGAACGAATCACCGTATGTTCCAGGTTGATCTGGGCTTGCTGCCGGTTGGCCTCGGCTGATTGCAGGGAGGCTTTGGTCGTAGCGACGGCCGTTGTGATGGGGAGAAATTCCTGTTCGGAAATATAGCCCTTATCAAAGAGCGGAGCGTTCCGCCTGAACTCGTTTTCTGCTTGTTTTAATTCTGCCTGAGCTTTGAGTACCTCTGCTTTGGCTTTATTGACCGAAGCGTTGAACGATGACTGATCCAGTACCGCCAGCACCTGGCCTTTTTTGACCTGGTCATTATAATCGACCAGAAGTTGCTCAATCGTCCCCGAAGCCTGAGTGCCGATTTCCACCGTTTCCACCGCAGCCAGGGTACCCGTGCTGGAGACGAGGACCTCAAGGTTCCCCCGATTCACCTGAGCGAACTTGAATGAGGGTCTTGACCCCGGTGGCCCCTGCTGCGCCAACGCCCACCAGGCAAGACTCACCAGGGTCAGAGTTCCGATTAGCACAACAGCTAATTTGATAAATTTTGAGATTTTTCGTTTTTCCTTCATTTTAGTTTTTCTCCAGTTGCAGATCAGCGAGCAGCGGCTCCAAGTTTCCCAGATAGTAGGCAACCGCAATTTCTTGGGTCACCAAATTGTATTTGGCTTGTATCTGGTCAAAGGCTGCCGTTACGTACTGAAGCCGTGACTGCGTGAGTTCCACCAGGGTCGAGGCCCCCACCCGGTAGCGCTCTTCGTAGGCGTGAAAAGATTGACGGGCAGAGGTTAACTTGCTGTCGACGACGTCGACCCGTTTCTGGGTTGTGCGATACTCCTGGATGGCCTGGGATATTTCGAGACCGAGTTGCAACTGTGTTTGCTTGAGGGTTAATTGTTGATTGCGTTGCTCAATTTTGGCCTGGGCAATTTTGTTACGGGTCAGGTATCGATCGAAAAGAGGGAGTGAAAAAGAGATCCCGACCGAGGAGTTAAGGTTGTCAGTCATGAACTGTTCTGAAAAATGGGTCTCATCAGCGAGACTGCTGTAATCAGAGGCCAGGCTGGCAAAAAGATCAACTTTGGGTAAGTGACCGGCCTGGCTTTGGCGTATCTGTTGTTGCGTCGCTTCAACCTGCTGCTGCTGGGCTTTGACATCAGGGCGATTTGCCAGAGCAAGAAGGGTCAGTTGATCGAGATTTTCATCAGCGAACGGCCGTGACAGCTTCTCAAAATCGGGTGTAGCGACTTGGTAGTGGACCGTTGGGGTCAACCCCATGGTTTGCATAAGGAGCAATTTGCTGACGTTGAGGGCACGCTGTGCCTCCAGCAGATCCAGTTCCGCTTGCTTGGTTTCAGCCTGTTGCTGGTACTGATCGCTGATCGGAAGTCTGCCCGCCTGATAGAAGGTCTCGATGCTCTCCAGTAGCGTGCGGTTCTCTTCCAGGTTTTCCTCTTCGACGTGGATCAAGGCCTGATCCGTGAGCACCTGAATGAAATTTGAGAGCGTCTCGAAAACCAGGGTCTGCTCCTCTCGGGAAAGAGTTTCCCGTACGGCACCCAATTCGAGTTCGGCACTTTTGAGCGCGGCGATATCGGCAAATCCGTTGAACAGGTTAAGCGATGAGGACAGCTCGGTACCAATTGAAGTAAAGCTTCGATTTTCACTCTGACTCGTGGTTTGGTCAAACGCCTTGTCGAAACGCTTCGATCCGGTGGCTGCGATTTTAAGGTCTGGGTAGAGGTTTGTCCGTTGTTGAGAAACCGAAATTTCTGCACTCTCCACCGCATTCACTTGCTGAGTTAAGCCGGGGTTGTTCTTCAATGCTATGATCACAGCCTGTTGAAGAGAAAGCACCTGCTCTGCTTGAATTACGCAGTGTCCCTGGCTCGGAAGGGCCAAAACAATGAAAGTGATGAGTGCTGTAGACCAGATTCTAAAAAATATTGTTCGTGGCCTATATTTCCTATTCATGACTGTAGACAAAGTGACTCTCCTCCGGTGACTTGTTGAGTAGGAAAACAATAGCGCCTGAAATAAGGAGGAAATAAGGAGGAAATGTGAAAAGAGCCTGCGCATGCAAGTTTCTCACACGGAAACCGGGAACTCCTTTTCATCTGGCATCTGTGGCGTTGGAGATGGACGGGATCTTTGAGTTGGAAATTGATGATGTTATGAGTGGACTGTCCGATTGTCGGAGGCTGACCTCTTTTCACTGACAGAGACAACACTTAGCCTTCCGGCCAAATATTAAAGCAGAGCGCTAACCTTGCCTAATTATTACTGTTTGATGGGTGATAAGCGGTGAAAGCAAATTCTTGAAGGTTCAATCGTGTTTTTCCCCAGATTGACACCCGTTCACATCTTTACAATCCCCCCCTCGTTGAGTATAGTCATAGCTTCTTTTTAAGGAGGTTTTTACGTGGGAAAAATCATTGATGGTAAGGCGATTGCTGCCGAAATTCGTGAAGAGATTGCTACTGATGTCGTAGCATTGAAAGAGCAGGGGGTTACCCCCGGCCTGGCGGTTGTGCTGGTGGGCGAAGATCCGGCGAGCCGGGTTTATGTGTCGATGAAAGAGAAGGCTTGCGAGAAAGCGGGCATCTTCTCCGATGAACACAAGTTGCCCGCTGAGACGAGCGAGGCACAGCTACTGGCGTTGATCGAGGAGCTGAATAATGATCAGCGCATTGACGGTATTCTGGTGCAGCTGCCGTTGCCCGAGCATATTGATGAAAGCAAAATACTCGAAGCCATCTCTCCGACCAAGGATGCGGATGGTTTTCACCCCTATAATGTCGGTCGGCTGATGACGGGCAACCCGCTCTATCAGCCGTGTACGCCTTACGGTGTGATGAAGATGCTGGAATATACCGGCGTTGATCTGACTGGCAAGGAAGTCGTTGTGGTCGGACGTTCCAATATCGTCGGCAAGCCGGTGGCGCTGATGTGCCTTGCCCAGCATGCGACGGTGACGCTTTGTCATTCCCGCACCAAGGATCTTCCCGCCAAGGTCGGTCAGGCTGATGTGCTGATCGCTGCCGTCGGCCGTCCTGAGATGATTAAGGGTTCATGGATCAAAGAAGGTGCGGTGGTGATTGATGTCGGCGTCAATCGGGTTGGCGAGAAGAAACTGGTCGGTGATGTCGAATTCGAAGCGGCTAAAGCACGTGCCAGCGCCATCACGCCGGTTCCCGGCGGCGTCGGACCGATGACCATCACCATGCTGCTCTACAATACTGTCGAAGGCGCCAAACGCCGCGCTATCCAATAAGTCCCTTTTGCAGCCCGAGACGATTTGTTCGTCCGGGCTGTGGCCGGATATCAGCCACTAAGCCACCAAGACACCAAGAAAATCTTGCTCTTGTTGAAGGCTTGAAAAGATCAATGCTGAAATGACGGGCTTATTTTTTTAAAAGACACCTCTTGGTGCCTTTGTGTCTCGCCTGAAGGCGCCTACTTTTGGTGGTGGCTAGCGCGATCTTTGATCCGGTGGAATTGTTGTCCCTGTTTGGTATCCCTTATGATTATCAGCGAACTAAAACCCCTCGAAGAACTCCAACAGGCTCTGGCTGAATTTGACAAGCTGTTCCTGGTTGGTTGTGCCGCTTGTGCCACGACCTGCAAGTCTGGTGGCGAAGAGGAGATCTTCAAGCTTCAGGAGTGGCTGACTGAGCAAGAGAAGACTGTCACCGGAAGTGTGGTGATCGACGAGGCTTGTCATATCATGCGCGCGGCCCGTGACTTGCGTCATCACAAGAATGCCGTGCAGGAAGCGGACGCGATGGTGGTGCTGGCGTGTGGTTCTGGGGTCCAGTCGATTTCCTCCACGATTGAGAAACGTGTGGTCGGCGGCTTGAACTCCATGTTCCTCGGCAATGTACGCCGCTTCGGCCACTATGAGGAGATGTGCTCGCTCTGCGGCGACTGCATTCTCAACGAAACGGCCGGAATCTGTCCGGTGACTACCTGTGCCAAGGGCCTGCTCAATGGACCCTGTGGCGGCATGGAGGATGGTCACTGTGAAGCCGACGCTGAGATCGAATGTGCCTGGCGTCTGATCTATGAGCGTTTGCAGAAGCAGAATCGCCAGGGAGTCTTTGCCCGTCGGGTGCCGCCGAAGAACTGGAGCCGTCGTCGCCAGCCCGGTCGCTATCGTTTGAAAGACGGCGGGCGATAATCGGCATGTCACATTTATCGACACAGTTGGCCAGCGGCCAGTTCGTGGTAACGGCAGAAATCGCGCCGCCCAAAGGGACCAATCTGGCTCCGGCGTTGGCAGAGGCTGCGAAGTTTGAAGGCATCACTGCGGTTAATGTCACTGACAACCAGGGTGCCAATATGCGCTTGTCTTCGTTGGCGCTGGCGGCTCAATTGCAGCAGGCGGGAACGGAGACGGTCCTGCAACTGACCTGTCGTGATCGCAACCGCATGGCTTTGCAGTCTGATCTGCTCGGTGCCGCCGCCTTTGGTATTGAGAACCTGCTGCTGCTCTCTGGTGATCACAGTAAATTCGGCGATCACCCTGATGCCCGACCGGTCTTTGATCTTGATTCGGTTCAGCTGCTCGATATGACCGCCGGTCTGATGGCGGGGTTTGATATGGTCGGCAAGCCCCTCGATGGCGTGCCAAACTTTTTCCCCGGTGCCGCGGTTAATCCGGCAGCGGAGCCCTTCGAGTTGATGTTCCAGAAGGTGTCAAAAAAGATTGATAGTGGCGCCCGGTTTTTCCAGACCCAGTCGATCTTTGATCGCGACGCTCTGGAGCGCTTCATGGCGGCCATGATCCCTTTGAACGTGCCGGTTGTCGCTGGTGTGCTTTTGATTCGCAACGCCAAGATGGCCAGGTTCCTCAATGATAATATTCCGGGAGTCAAGGTTCCAAAGGTTTTGCTGGATCGGTTTGATCGGGCCGTCGATCCGCTAGCTGAAGGCGTTGCCATCGCTCGCGAAACCGTTGGCTGGGCGAGAGAGCTGTGCCAGGGAGTGCATCTGATGACGCTCGGGCATGAGGACAAAATACCGGCGATTCTTGCGTGAATTTGAATTTAATATGACAAAATGTGATGCAACATCATTTATTTAAGGAGAGAGCCATTGAATAAAACCCCTTTGAATCAAGTCCACCGTGAGCTTGGCGCCCGGATGGTCGATTTCGGCGGCTGGGATATGCCGGTTCAGTACTCCGGTGTGATTGAAGAACATGTGGCTGTGCGCGAGGCCGCAGGCCTGTTTGATGTTTCGCATATGGGTGAAGTTGAAGTGACCGGCTCTAACGCCCTGGACTTTATTCAACAGCTGACCATCAATGATGCCGCGAAGCTGGTCGACGGTCAGATTCAGTATTCGGCCATGTGCTACCCGGAGGGCGGAGTGGTCGATGATGTGACCCTTTACCGCTTCAACGCAACCCATTTTCTCTTCTGTGTCAACGCCTCCAATACGGATAAAGATTTTGCCTGGATGCAGCAGGTCCTGGCCGACTCGGCGATGAACGATGTCACCTTGAACAATCGTAGCGCAGAGTTTGCCCAAATTGCTTTGCAGGGGCCGAAGGCCGTGGCGATCCTTGCCGGTCTTACGGATGTCGCGCTTGCTGATATTGCTTATTACCATTTTTGCGAGGGTGACGTGGCGGGCGTGCCGATGATTATTTCCCGCACCGGTTATACCGGCGAAGACGGTTTTGAGCTTTACCTGCCCGCGTCCGCTGCTGTCGAAATCTGGCAACAACTGATGACGGCTGGCATTCCCTACGGCCTGCTGCCGATCGGCCTGGGTGCTCGCGATACCTTGAGGCTTGAAAAGGGCTACGCCCTCTACGGCCATGAGCTCTCTCGGGAGATTTCGCCGCTGGAAGCCGGACTGGCCTGGATCACCAAGCTCGACAAAGATGACTTTGTCGGTAAAGCCGCTTTGGTAGCACAAAAGGCTGGCGGTGTACCGCGTCGGCGGGTTGGCCTGATGATGCAGGAACGGGGTATCCCACGCGAGGGATACCCACTCTTTGTCGGTGACCGCGAAGTTGGTGTGGTGACCAGCGGCACCATGTCACCAACCCTTAAGGTCGGCGTTGCTCTGGCGTTGGTGGCACCTGATGTGGCTGGCGCAGATACCGAGCTGCAGGTTGCCATTCGCAATCGCCGTATGTGCGCCAAGGTTGCCCGGCCACCCTTTGTAAAATAAATATATACGTTTTAGCTTAAATATATCTTACCCCTGTTGGTTCAGGGGTAGACACCTAAAGGTAAGGAGGTTGCCATGGATTTTCCGGAAGAACTCAAGTACACAGAAGAGCATGAATGGGTCATGGTTGAGGCAGACTTGGCCATCGTTGGTATTAGTGATTTTGCACAGGAGGCACTCGGTGATGTGGTTTTCGCCGAGCTTCCCGAGGTCGGTACGGTCCTTGAGGCGGGCAAAGCCTTTGGTGTTGTGGAATCGGTGAAAGCCGTCTCCGACGTCTATGCACCGGTCTCCGGTACCGTTGAAGAAATTAATACCGATTTGCTCGATGCTCCCGAGATTATCAACACCTCGCCTTACGAAGACGGCTGGATGATCAAGATCCGTATGGCTGATGCCAAAGCTGCGGATAATCTGATGGATGCAGAAGCTTATCAAGCCCATATCGACGAGGAGGGCTGATCGCTATGCGTTATATCCCCCATACCGCCGGGGACGTGGCCCAGATGCTTGGACGTGTCGGAGTCGATACGCTTGAGCAGCTGTTTGTCGAGGTGCCGGAGGCCGTGCGTCTCAAGCGTCCCCTCGACTTGCCTGAACCGGTCAGTGAGATAGAACTGCTGCGTGAGTTCAAGGGCCTGGCTGAGAAGAATGCCACCGTCGAAACTTACAAAAGCTTTCTTGGCGGCGGTGCTTATCACCACTTTATCCCGGCTGTCATTGATCAATTGATTTCCCGCAGCGAGTTCTATACTGCTTACACGCCGTATCAGCCGGAAATCAGCCAGGGCACTTTGCAGGCAATCTTCGAATTCCAGACCCTGATCTGTCAGTTGACCGGTATGGATGTGGCCAATGCCTCAATGTACGATGGCGCTTCGGCTTCTGCTGAGGCGGTACTGATGGCGGTTCGTTTAACCCGGCGGAAGCGAGTGTTGTTGTCGCGGGCGCTCAACCCGCGTTATCGGGCGACGGTCGCCACTTATTGCAAGTATCTCGGTCTTGAGTTGGTCGAAGTTGCGGTCGGTGACGACGGTCGAACTGACAGTGCTGACCTTGCGGAGAAGCTTGATGATAAGACAGCAGCGGTGGTTCTTGGTTACCCGAACTATTTCGGAGTGATTGAGGATGTTGCTGCCGCCGCTGAGCTGACTCATCAGCACGGTGCGCGTTTGGTCACAGCGGTGTCTGAGCCGGTGGCTCTGGGATTACTCAAGTCTCCAGGCGAGTTGGGCGCTGATATTGTTGCCGGTGACGGTCAGAGCTTCGGTTTGCCCCTCTCTTTCGGTGGGCCGTATCTTGGCTTCTTTGCTGTATTGCAGAAGGACGTGCGGTCGATGCCGGGACGACTGGTCGGCGAAACAACAGATCTGGATGGACAGCGCGGTTTTGTGCTGACTCTGGCGACTCGGGAGCAGCATATCCGACGCGAGAAGGCGACCTCGAATATCTGCTCTAACCAGGGACTGTGTGCTCTGATGGTCACGATCTTCTTGAGCCTGCTCGGGAAACAAGGGCTGCGTGAGATGGCGGAGCAGAATCTTTCGAAAGCCGCTTATGCTCGTCAACAGTTTGCCTCGCTCAAAAATTTCAGCATCGCTTTTGCTGGCCCGTCTTTTAACGAGTTCGTCGTTCGTTCCAAGCCGCCTGTCGCAGAGGTGCTGGTCGGTCTTGAGCAGGCTGGTATCCTCGGAGGTCTCTCGCTTGCTGATGATTATCCGGAGCTGGCGGACTGTTTTCTGGTCTGCGTGACGGAGCAGAACCAACGCGAGGAAATCGATGCGCTGGTCGCTGCACTACAGGGAGGTGCGGCATGACGATCATTGGTACCAGTGGACTTGTCTTGAACGAAAAACTGCTTTTTGAACACTCTGCTCCTGGCCGCAAGGGCTACAGCCTGCCGAAACTGGATGTTCCGAAAACAGAACTTGCGGCCGAGCTCTGCCGTGAAGAAATCAGTGGCTTTCCGGAGTTGTCCGAGGTTGATGTGGTACGGCATTTTACCCGGCTGTCAACCTGGAACTATGGTGTTGATTCCGGATTTTACCCGCTCGGTAGCTGTACCATGAAGTACAATCCCAAGGTCAATGAGGTGGTAGCTCGGCTGCCAGGTCTGGCTGATATTCACCCGGCGACTCCGGCGCACCTGACTCAGGGGATGCTGGGATTGATGTACCGACTTCAGGAGTCGTTGGCAGAAATCTCTGGTTTTGCCAAGGTCACTTTGCAGCCAGCTGCCGGGGCTCAGGGTGAAATGACGGGTATGTTGGTGATTCGTGCCTGGCATGAGGCTCGTGGCAGCAAGCGCACCAAAGTGCTTATTCCTGCTACCGCACATGGCACCAACCCGGCGTCGGCAGCCTTGGCTGGCTATGATGTTGTGCCAATTTCTTCTGATGGGGTGCTGACCCTGGAAGAAGTTGAAGCACACATGAATGATGACGTTGCTGCACTGATGGTCACCAATCCGAATACCCTCGGGCTGTTTGAGACCAACATCGAGGCGATCTGTAAACTGGTTCATGAGCGTGGCGGACTGGTTTACTGTGATGGCGCCAATCTCAATGCGTTGATGGGGATTGCCCGACCTGGTGACATGGGCCTCGACGTGATGCACTTCAATCTGCACAAGACCTTTTCTACCCCCCATGGCGGCGGTGGCCCGGGCTCTGGTCCGGTCGGTGTGACGGCAGCGTTGGCTCCTTATCTCCCCGGCCCAGGTGTGGAGTGTGATGGTAAGAGTTACCGTCTTGAATCAGTCAATGAGAGTTCCATCGGCCGCATGATGGCATTTCATGGCAATGTCGGCATCATGGTGCGAGCCTACGCTTATATTCGTAGTATGGGGCCGACAGGCTTAAAGCACGCGACCGAGATGGCAGTACTTAACGCCAATTATGTTCGAGCGAGACTGGAAGGGGTGTACGACCTCCCTTACAAAAATCGCTCGCTGCATGAGGTGGTCTTTTCTGACAAAGATCTTGAGGGTGGCTGCCATACTCTGGATTTGGCCAAGCGTCTGATTGATTACGGTTATCATCCGCCGACGATTTATTTCCCTCTGGTGGTTAAGGGGGCGATTATGATCGAACCAACCGAAACGGAAAGTCAGGAAGTTCTGGATGAATTCTGTGATGCGATGATCGCCATTGCTGGTGAGGCCCGCGACAACCCGGAGCTATTGCATGATGCCCCGATTCGTTCCAAGGTCAGAAGGCTTGATGAGACTGCTGCGGCGCGCAAACCGAAGCTCAAATGGGAAGAGGTCGGGTAGCAGGAGACACGTGGTACGAAGTCGCAACGGCAAAAGGGAACGGGACGATCTGTTAAAGATTGTCCCGTTCTTTTTTTCGGCAGGTTCTAACAGTTAATAAATATCCCCAGGACGCCTTCTGGTGCGTCGGATGCGTTTGTCGGCGCGGTACTGGAAAAAGGCCATGATTTTTAAATCCTGATTAGGATAAGCCTTGGGCAGCGGTCCATAGGTAGCGCCCTTTCGAACCGCGCGCACGGCCTCTTCATCGAGGGCACGGAAACCGGAACTTTCCAGAACCTGCACATCCTCAATCTCCCCCTGGAGACTAATTGTAATACGCAACAGGCAGGTCCCCTCGCGCCCCCGTTCCGCTTCTGCCGCCGGGTAGTTCCAGACGCCGTAGATATTGTCGCGGAACCGGCGCATAAAAGAGATCAGCAGGTCCTGCTCGGTGTCCATCCAGACGGTGTCGTCCTTGCTAATATCCTCACGGTATTTATGTCGCCAGTCGCTTTCGATCTGGGCCAGGGTGTTCTGTGAGATCTGTGTGAGACTCTTCAGGTCTGGCACATTCGGTGTGATTGCTGGCTTCTGCTCCGGTTTCTGTAACCACCCGTCCGGTGTGGTCGGCCTGGTTGACTCAGACGCGCTTTTCTCCGCAGGTTGTTGCTTGGCCCTTGGTTCGGCTGGTGATGGCGGCGGTGTCTGCTGCGTCGGTTTTTGCGCACGCACCGACTGCTGTCGATCTTCTATGTCCTTGCCCTCAGGTGCCCGCTCTTTTTCGACCACCTGGCTTTGCTCCGCTAGCCTCTTGGCTGGCTTCTCGCGTGGCTTTACCAACTCTTTGCGTATTGGCAGGTCAAGTTCGCGATCACGGGGCTGTGGGGGACGAACCTCAACATACACAGGTTCCGGCACTGCTGGTTGCGGGAACAGCCGATCTTTCGGGGTTAACAACAGCAGCAGGTGTAACAGCAGCGACAGCAGAATAAACCCGATAATGGTACGATTTTGACGTTTCTCAGAAGTCATGGGTCACTTAATTATTTTAAACGAGTATTATAAAGCATAGTTATTGTCACCGCTACTATTGAATGTCCCTGTGGCCATTGCCTGGTTGTGGGAAAAAGTTGACGATTACAGGGGCTTCCGGTATATTCTTTTTTTAAATAAAACCCTGTTTGAGGAGGAAGATCTATGCATCTCGTTGATCAAATCAAGGCTAAAGCCCGTACCAATATCCAAACGGTTGTTTTGCCTGAAAGTTATGATGACCGTATGATTCAGGCTGCCGAAATGATTACCAAGGATAATCTGGCCCAAGTTGTGCTGCTGGGTGATCCGTCCGTTCTTGAAGCGAAAGCCCAGGAAATGGGAGTCTCTTTGAGTGGTGTTGAGCTGATTGATCCGAAACAGGCTGCGCAGTTGGATTCTTATGTTGTTGAGCTCGTGAAGTTGCGTGAAAAAAAAGGTCTGACCGCCGAGCAAGCGCGTGAAACTCTGATCGGTGATGATAACCTCTTCTTTGGCTCAATGATGGTTCGCAAAGGTGATGCTGGCGGCATGGTGGCCGGTGCGTTTAACACCACTGGCGATGTTTTGCGCGCTGCCTTTCAGGTTGTTGGTACTGCGCCAGGAATGAATACTGTCTCGTCGGTGTTCCTGATGGTGACCAAAAACCCCGATTTTGGTGAAAATGGCGTCATCTGTTTTGCTGACTGCGCCGTCAACCCTAATCCCAACGCTCAAGCTCTGGCTGAAATTGCGATTTCGACTGCCAGTAGTTGCAAAAGTTTTCTCGGTGTTGATGCGCGCGTTGCCATGCTCTCTTTTTCGACGAAAGGCAGCGCTAGTCATGAGAATTGCGACAAGGTGTTGGATGCTCTGGCGATTGCCCGTCAACTTGATCCCAACCTGCAGATTGATGGTGAGTTGCAGGTTGATGCGGCCCTGCTGCCCAAGGTTGGTGAGAAGAAGGCTCCTGGCTCTGCCGTCGCAGGCAAGGCCAATACTTTGATTTTCCCCACTCTTGATGCCGGGAATATCGGCTACAAACTGGTCGAGCGGGTTGCTGGTGCAGAAGCGGTTGGCCCGATTATTCAAGGTTTGGCCAAGCCGGTTAATGATCTGTCGCGTGGTTGTTCGGTCGAAGATATTGTCGCTGTTTCGGCGATCACTGCCGTGCAGGCGCAAGGTTAGGACCGTTCTGAGTGCTGGGCGATAAGTTAAAAGCTTAAATCGAATCTGAATAACGAACCTAGCAGCTTGTCGCACTATCAGGGCTGAAGCGAAAATTTGAATGTTTGAGACCAGATTTTAGCTTCTTTGAGAGTAATAGCCATAGCTATTGGTCGAAAAGGAGCTGAGAAATGGGCCCAAAAGGCGAATCTGCAGCCAGTTCATTGATAGTCCGACAGGTTGCTAGGAAGGCTAGGAGTAAACTCCTGGCTTTTCTGGAATAAAACAAAAAGGGCCGGTGAATTTCACCGACCCTTTATTCGTTTTCAGTGCTCATCGCTTAGCACTGTTCCAACGCAAGCTTGCTTAGAGTTGGAACGATTCACTGGCGAAGCTATATTCAAAGTTCATATGATCAGTGTAGGTCCCTTCCAGAATCGCCACAACGTCTTCTGTGAAGACCAGTTCTTCATCGGTTGGAATAACAAAAACCTTGACTGGTGAGTCGGGAGTGGTGACGATGGTTTCTGCCTTTCGGGTCATGGTGTTGCGGTTCTTCTCTTTGTCGAGAATGATCCCCATGAACTCCAGCCCCTCAACGGCCTTTTCACGAATCAACCAGCCCATTTCGCCGACACCGGCAGTAAAGACGACTGCGTCAATTCCGCCGATTGCCGCAGCATAGGATCCTATATATTTTTTCAGACGATAAGATTCTACGTCGAGGGCCAGTTGGCATCGAGGACAATTGCCTTTCTCTGCGCCTTCAATGACATCTCGCCGGTCAGTGTATTGACCTGTGATGCCAAGAATTCCTGATTTTTTGTTCAACACGCTGTCGATTTCCTTGGGCGAGAGACCTTCCTGGTCCATGATGAATGCCGGGATTGCAGGGTCAATGTCGCCGCAACGCGTGCCCATGACTGCACCCTCAAGTGGCGTCAGCCCCATAGAGGTGTCCACCGATATGCCGTTTTTGATAGCGGCATGGGAGACGCCGTTGCCGATGTGCATGGTGACTATGTTGCAATCCTTCGGACTCTTGCCCAGCATTGCAGCCGCTCGTTTGGAGACGTAGAGGTGGCTGGTGCCATGAAAGCCGTAACGCCGTACCCCGTATTTTTCGTACCATTCATAGGGCAGAGGGTAGGTGTAGGCTGGCTCGGGCATGGTCTGGTGAAATGCTGTGTCGAAAATGGCAATGTGCGGTACGTCAGGAAGAACTGATTGAGCCGCTTCAATGCCTGAAATGTTTGGCGGGTTGTGGAGAGGTGCCAGGTGTTGGACTTCCTTGATGGCGTCGAGAACTGCTTCGTCGATTGTAACCGAACAGGTGAATTTCTCTCCGCCGTGAACCACCCGGTGGCCAACGGCGGAAATCTCGTTCATGTTGGTGACAACACCATGCTCTTTGTCGGTCAGGGTCTTGATGATCAGGTGAATGGCGATCCTGTGGTCGGGACATTCATACTCTTCTCGATAATTTTCCTTGCCTGGGACTTCGTGAATAATGAAAGAATCACCAATCGTGACGCGTTCGACCATGCCTTTGGCGATGATCTGTTTCTTTGCCCAGTCATAAAGTTGGTATTTAACGGATGAACTGCCGCAGTTCAGTGCCAGAATGTCCATGCTTGCTATCCTCCCAAGACTTTTGAATTTGTTTTTTTTGTTTGCAGAAGAAACAAAAGCTGTTTTAAGGCTGATTTTTTAGTCAGGCTTAAATTTTTAATAAGTCAGGTTTTATACGCTTTTGCAGAGTTAAAACGTGTTGTAGAGGGTAATGGAAGGGGCTAATAATTGCAAGTCGTTTTCGGAATAAAATGCACATGTTTGCTCTGGACAGGAGAAAGCTGTTGCGGTAAACTCCTGCCTGAGTTTTCAATAAAAACCACTAACAAAACAGATCAGGAGGTAATAACAATGGCTTACACTATCAACGATGAGTGCATTAATTGTGCAGCTTGTGCAGATACTTGCCCGGTTGACGCCATTAGCGAGAAGGGCGATGTTCATGTGATTGATGCTGCTAGCTGTACTGACTGCGGTGCTTGCGTAGACAGCTGCCCGGTTGGTGCCATCGAAGCTCCCTAAGCTTCTTGGGGTGGTCTTGGATCGTCCCTCCCTTTTTTGTTGCGCGCGTCTTTATTGATGCTCGTACTGAAAAGAATTGAAAATGTTTAAAGAGAAAGCCGCACCTTGTTACAAGGTGCGGCTTTCTCTTTGTTTGTGTTTTATGCTGGTGGCTGGTTAGCCGCCAGGAATGGAGTCGACAACCTCAACGTTTATGTTGGCGATTTCGGCCGGCATGTTGTGAAAAACAATGGTAAATGGGATCGAGGCTCCTGCCTTAACATTCATGTTTGAAAGACCTGCGCCGAACTGGTTGTTCATGGCCTCTTCTATTGCTGCGAAGGGTAAAGCTCTCAGCATCTCAGCGTCCATATAGTTGCCGCTGGAAACGGTTTGCTGGAGGATCGTGTTGCCTTGCTTGTCAAGCAACACCCCTTTGACAGTGATCGCCGAACGGGAGACCGAGTAATTGTTGACGGCTTCTCCCTGAATAACGAGAAGTTGTCCTTCCTTGCCGTTGACATAGGAACTTCCGGAAATGTTGATTCCGATCCGGGGTGCCTGCTCCGATTCTGGTGGGGCTCCAATGTATTCTTGTAGAAAGGGCAGGTACTCAGCCACTTGTTGCACGTTGAACGAACCGTTTTGCATGTAAAGGAATCCAGCAGCCCCACCAAGGATGACAAGTAGTAATGCCAGCAGTGTCAGGATGCGTGAAAGCGAACCCTTGCGTTGCGGTTGCGGAGCCGCTGGTAACGGATGCTCGTCGTCATAGTCTCTCGTTGGGCTCGATTCGCTCTGCGATCGTGGGCTGGCGTCAGCCGCAGGCGGTTCTTCGCGCTGAATTGTCGCTTGCGAGAAGTCAGCTCCAAGACCCGATGAGTTTGACCCCTCATCGCTTTCAGCAAAATTTATTTCGCCGAACTGTAGACCGTCCTGATCGCTCGAATCTTCTGCCGATGTACTGGTGGTGTCAAACTGGGGCTCTTCAAAGTCGAAGGAGTCTTCTGTGCCTGAGAACTCATCACCCCATTCGGAGCTCGATTCTTCTTCATCAAGAGAACTGTCTTCGTCGAAGGAAAACTCGGAGGGACCTGCAGCCTCCTCTGCCTTGAAAGTTAGAGCCTCTGCCGTTTCAGTGGCAGTCGCTTCCTCCGCATCATCGAAGCCAAAGGTGCTGTCATCTTCGTTGTCGTCAAAGGAGAAATCATCTGCGCCGGCTTGCTCCTGAGGTTGCTCAGGTTCTTCGTCAACAGAAAATTCATTTGTTTCAAAAGAATTATCGTCTGTGAAGAAATTATTTTCTTCTGTGCTTGATATAGAGACCTCTGAGGATTCACTCTCTTCGCCGAAAGAAAATTCCCCCGGTCCGGCAGCTTCGTCCGATTCTTCAAAGGCGGCGCCGAAATCGGGCTGGTCTGTTTCGGGTTCTTCGAAAGCCGCACCAAAGTCGGTTTGTTCAACTTCTGAGTCATCAAAGGCCGTCGCGAAATCGCTCTGGTTCGATTCCTCTGCAACCCCCGGCACGTCGAAGGGTAGACTCTCTTCTTCGGCCGCAGGCATCTCATTATCGTCGCTATCATCGTCAACCGGTTGGCTGGTGTCGGCAAAGGAGAAGTCGGCGGCCAACTCTTCGCCGAGATTATCGCTGTCGCCCATTTTCTGCTCTAACAGGCTGAAGTCGAGCCCAGTCTCTTTTGGTTCGGAAGCTTCGGTTGAGGAACCCAGCTCTGGTGCTGGAGGTGCAAATTCTTCTTGTGGAAGGGCAAACTCTGTCGTTTGCTCGAAAGGACTCTCTGCTGTCTCTTCCCCCATACTCTCTGCGGCGACTTTCTCCATGTTGAAAGAACCGAAATCGACGGGTTCCTGGACGGGTTCCTGGACGGGTTCCTGGACGGGTTCAGGCGGTGTGACTGTAAAGATCTGTTTACACTTGGAGCAGCGCACTTTGGTGCCGCCAGGTTTGATCTTTTCGTCAGCTAACCGGAAACGGGTTTGACATGCTTCACACTGAACGACCATTCAGTTTCTCCCTAATTGAGTCAGATGTCCTGAACCAGACAGATGCCTGGTAGGTCACGATGCTTTTCGTCCAGATCCATGCCATAGCCGACGATAAAGCCGTCGTCCATGGAAAAGCCTACATAATCAACCGGCACTTCTACGATGCGCTGGGCCTTTTTGTCGATCAAAGTGCAAATCCTCAAACTCGCCGGTTGGCGGTTGAGCAACAGAGTTCGGAGCGATTCCAGCGTTTGGCCGCTGTCAACAATGTCCTCTATGACCAGAACATCACGGTCTTTGATGGAAATTTCCAGATCTTTGCGAAGTTCGATAATCCCGGAAGACTGAGTCGCTGAACCGTAACTGGCCAGACGAATGAAGTCAACAATAGTTGGTGTCTCGACGGCCCGGACAAGGTCGGCAACAAAGAGAAACGCCCCCTTGAGAACTGCGACTATCAGAATCTCACGGCCACGATAATCGTGGTCTATCTGGCGGGCAAGTTCTTTGACTCTGGTCGCAATCTGCTCAGCTGAGTAAAGTTGCGATAAAGACAGTTTCTTTGTGGATTTGCTTGAGGTAGTCATCTCGCGTTATTCTATAGCAAAGACCCTGATTTGTGTCAATTTTTTCAGGTTGTGTGCTTCCTGGTAAAACCGTGGTAAATCCTGTGCTATAATCTTGTTCGGCAACCAGCTCAATGGCTTAAACCTTCGTTGTAGGAGCGATTCGATGTGTAAATTTTTTTCCCTGCTGACTTTTGTTCTTGTCACTCATTTGGCCGCGACTGCTCTTGCTGCGCCATCGCTGGAGGTAGAGGCGGCCAGCTTCGATTTCGGTGAGATCTCTCAAGGGGAGAAGGTTCGTCACGTCTTCATCTTCAGTAACGTTGGCGATGAGACTTTGATGATCGATCGAGTCCGCAGTTCCTGTGGTTGTACTGCTGCTCTGGTTTCTGACAAAATTCTGGAGCCTGGTGAAACAGGGGAAGTGCAGGCAAACTTCGACAGTACGCGTTTTAGTGGTTCTGTAAGTAAAACGATCTATCTGTACACCAATGATCCGGTTTATCCAACCAAGCAACTCTATGTCAAAGGCAAAATTCGCGAACTTGTGTCGATCAAACCGACTCAGGTCAATTTTGGGACAGTTGCTCCCAAGCTGCCAGTGCAGGCGAAGGTGGTGGTCCGCAATCAGGGGAAAGAGACCATGACGCTTGGAACGCCCCGTTCCACAGCGCCGGAACTGGTCGTGAAAATGGAAGATGCGCCCTTTGAGGTCGGCACCGAAATTGCGATTGATCTGAAATTGACAGCGAAGCCGGGACAGCAGCGTTTCAGTGGTTACATTCTGGTGCCAATTGAGGGCGGTCCGCAAAAAGAATTGCGCATTCCTGTTTATGCTGAGATTAAACCGTAAGAGATCTCCTGTTGTCTGAAATACGTTCGTCTGGCTTGAAAGAGTCATTATCTCAATTATAATGAGTGTGCTTGTCGCCGTTTCTTGAGTGACCCTTCTGGATCACTTTGAAGGCTTAAAGAGCCTATTGTTTTAGGAGTGTTGAATGGATCCGAATGCCCCTTTGCCGCTACAACGGCGGAAATTTCTGATGACTCTGCTCGCTGGACTGGGAGCCCTGATCGGGGCCGCTTCCGCTTGGCCGGTCTTCCGTTTTCTCTCTCCCGCTACTGCGGGTTCCGGTAGTGATCAAGTTCTGATCCCAAGGGGTGATGTCGCTTCAGGTAAAGCCCATTTCTTCCAGCATCGAGGTAAACCAGCGGTTTTATTGCAGGTAGCTCCCGGTCAGTTCGTTGCCATGTCGGCGGTTTGTACGCATCTCGGTTGTGTGGTCGCCTGGCAGGAGACTGCAGGTGAGTTCCTTTGCCCCTGTCATGGCGGGCGTTTCTCGGCTGAGGGTCAAGTCCTTTCTGGACCGCCGCCAAAACCACTTGAATCCATTGCTGTTGAACTTGATGGCGACCAGCTTCGGGTCGGATAGGAGATTGCTA
Organism: Desulfuromonadales bacterium; assembly: GCA_030145195.1. Taxonomy (GTDB): domain Bacteria; phylum Desulfobacterota; class Desulfuromonadia; order Desulfuromonadales; family BM103; genus JAQYVY01. The sequence continues at coordinate 181,133 of JAQYVY010000001.1, forward strand.
TGCAACCCGTAAAATGGCTGGTTGACTTTATTGATGTTCGTCTCGGGGTACGGGAAATCTATGCCAGTGAATTGAAGGGCTACCTGCTGCCCCCAAAAGTTAATGTCTGGTATACCCTCGGTGCGGTCCTGATTGCGCTTTTTAAATTGCAGATCATTACCGGCATCCTGCTGCTGATGTTTTATGTCCCCGATGCCGAAAAAGCTTTTGCCAGCATTCAGTACATCATGAACGAAGTCCCTTACGGCTGGTTGTTCCGGATGCTGCATGCCGTGGGGGCCAATGTTATTGTGATTGCCCTGCTACTGCACATGTTGTCAGTACTTTTTATGGCGGGTTATAAGGGGCGTCGCGAATTCACCTGGTTGTCTGGGTTTATTATTTTCAATCTGACGATGGGGTTGTGTCTGACCGGCTACCTGTTGCCCTGGAGCCAGTTGTCCTTCTGGGCAACGACCGTTGCGACTGATGCTGCCGGAGCGATCCCGGTTGCTGGCGAGTTCCTGGTGGAATTTTTGCGCGGCGGAGCGACCGTCGGCAACCAGACCCTGGGCCGTTTTTTTGCCTTGCATGTGGTTGGCATGCCATTGCTCCTGCTCGGTCTTATCGCCGTACACCTGTTCTGTGTGAAACGGCGCGGCGTCTCTTCTCCACCGTTTGGCAAGGAGTATCGTGCGAGCGAGCCACAGCCTTTCTTCGAGTACGAAAAGCATCAGGGCGGAATTCCCTTCTTCCCCAACTATGTGGTCAAAGATGCTGCTGTTATCTGTTTCTTTATCGCCTTTTTGCTCGCGATCATTTTCTATGCCCCCGGCATGTTCTTTCCTGAGTCGGCTTTTCAGCCGGCGGACCCATTTTTAACGCCTCCGCACATCAAGCCGGAATGGTACTTTCTCTGGGCTTACCAGACGTTGAAAATTTTCCCCAGTGAAATTATCGGACTGGGGGTTCAGGGGCTGTTTATGACCTTCCTCGCGCTTCTGCCCTTTATTGATTGCGGACCCGAAAGACGTCCTGCCCAAAGGCCTCTTTTTATGACCTGCTATGTGCTCGGAATTCTTGGGTTTGTAGCCATTTCCATCTGGGGGCATTACTCATGAGTTGCGTGGTTTTCCGGTCTGTTGTTCTGGTGATTCTTCTCTGGTGCCCGGTTGTGGCCTTTGCTGCTGATACGGTCTGTGTCGAGTGTCATTCCGGTCAACCCGGCGCGTTGGGAGAACCGGTTGCCGCATGGCGAAGCAGCGTGCATGCCGCCAAGGGCATCTCTTGCCACGATTGCCATGGCGGCGATCCAACCAATTTTGCTTTGGCCATGAGTCCCGAGCGCGGATTCATCGGCGCGCCTGAATATGACGCTGTCCCAGCCTTTTGTGGCCGCTGTCATGTCGGCGTGCTTGACGCCTATCTCCCCGGAATGCACGGACAGGCGTTGGACGCTGGGGGCGCTCAGTGCGTTATCTGCCACGGCAGCCATTCTGTGCAAAAGGCTGGACTCGAACTGATTAACGAGAATGATTGTTCCCGTTGTCACGACTATGATCGTGCCCTTGAGATCAAGGAGTCGCTCACGGGGGTGGATACTCGCATCAAAGCGATGGACCATGATCTGGAACGGTTGCATCGTCTCGGCTTCGCCACAGACTCTTTGGCTTCCGGGCTGTTCAATCTGCGGAATCAGTTTCATCGGATTTTTCACGGGGTCGATGTGGAACGTGTTCGTCAGGAGAGCGGCGGGGTTCAGACGGAACTGGACCAGCTTGCATCGGCCGTCGAAGTTATTGATGACACGCTTGCGCAGCGCAAGCTCTGGGGCAGTATTGTGATCGCACTTTTTGTGCTTGCCGGAGTTGTTCTGGTGTTGGTTCGCAAGACTTATGAAGAAGAAGAGCAGGGCTGATCATTTTAAGTCATTAAACGAACGAAAGGGCACTCATGCATTCCGCATGCGGTGCCCTTTGTTGTTTTCCCCGAGCACTCGCTTATCGGCTGAAATTATTGTTCAGGTCTTCGTAAGCGCGCTTCAAATTTAGCTTGATCAGTTGATCGTAGCCGTCCAGGTTGTGATATTCGGGCAGATCGAAATGCGCCAGTAGCTGTTCAAGAGTGTCCCCGTGCTCAATGTGTTGCAATACCTCGGTCAGAAAATCACGAAAATACCGACTGAACTCATACACTTCCCTGGAGTTGCTGACCGGGCCGTAGCCGGGAACAATTTGTTCAGCACCCATCTGCTCAAGGAAATCAAGCGCCAGTAGCCAGTCGGTCATGTAGCCACTGCCCATGTAGCCGACGCTATCGATATAGAAGAGGTCGCTGGCGAAGACGATTCCTGCCTCGGGGATGTAGAGCACCAAATCACCATTGGTATGGCCTTTGCCGATGTTTGTCAGAACCACTGAAAGCTCGCCTAATTTCAGGGTGAGTCCCTCATTGAAAAAGAGCGAAGAGTATTCAGGCTTGCGAATTTCCGCGTCAATATTTTTCCAGGTCTGCCAACTCAAGAGGACGTCCTGGCCGGGTGGGAAGTCGAAATCGACGTAAGTATATCCCGCATGGTGATGCATCAGTACAAAGTGTTTGACGGGTTTGTCGGTGCGGGCGACAATGGCGGCATAGAGGTCGTCGATCACCGTTTTGGTCATGTGGGCTCCGGCCGCAACCACAGAATCCTTGCCGATAACAAAGAGCGCGTTGGTGGTCGCCTTGCTGCCGGCTTTGGCGATGGCGGCGAAGACGTTGGGGGCCAAAGGTTCGATCAGGAAGCTGTCCTGAACCGAAACCACGGCGACTGCCGGAGGGCCGACGGACTTTTCCGCAACCGATTCATCGGCGCTGAACACTGGTGTCGTTAGGGTGTATGACAAGATCAGAATGGTCGTAAAAAGTCGCAACATAAGTGTTATGATAACAGGGAGTCGCCCGCTCCGGCAACTGTCTTGAGTTACTTTTATTAGCGGTTGCAAAAGCCTATGAATTGGGTTATAAAGCAGGCCCTATGCGCGATTAGCTCAGCTGGATAGAGCGCTGCCCTCCGGAGGCAGAGGCCACAGGTTCGAATCCTGTATCGCGCGCCAATTAAATTAGTAGCTTGGACGGTTTGTCGTCCAGGCTATTTTTCGTCTGTGGCGCACAGTGTGGTGCCGCTAACATGTTTTGAGGGAATGAAACAAGACACCCCCACACATGTAACCCTTCTCAGACATCTCCTGTAAAATTTAAGCTATTTTTTGTAAAGAGTTTTGCCTGGCTAATGTTTGACGCAAGCCATTTACCTTCTTTTGAAAACATCTGCTAGCCCGCTTCGTGGCGTGAACTAAATATCTAACGGGCTGTCTTCTCACACCTCAATGCAGTTCTCGTAGTTGTCGACTGGGGTTTCAATGTCGGGTCCAATTGCGAACTTCTCGATATGATTGAGTCCCACTTCAGGAGTCTATTAACCCAACCTTCGGATGCAATTAATTGCAAAAAAGTAATTTCAAAGTAATCTTGCGGCAATCACGGCAATGTAGAGTCCTCATAACAACAGAGACATTTTTTAAATTGCAGAGCAGAAGGTCTCTTCTCAATTCTTCAAACGAATAGCATTGTTCCATGATCTTACCAATTCTTAGGGTTTCGGCAGTTAACCGGTAATGTGTTGGGATACATGATGATCACTAGTTAAACGAGTTTCAACGCACCGCATTTTTTTAGCATAAGGAGCGCAACCATGAAGAAAATATTAAAGGGACTGTGTTCGGTGCTCTTTTCTATGACTATTGCCGTCCCTGTCGACACACTGGCAACTTCAATACAAGGGTTTGAAGGTACTGTTGAGGAACAAAAGGTGCAGTCTTGTGAGTCTTATGATTACTCACTCACCTTTCTTCCGGGGGATTTTGGTTTGAGACTTGTCATGGCAGACATAACAGGACAGCCCGAGTCTATGGTTATATTTATAACCAGCCCTGAGGGGAAAATTGTTAAAGACGCCCAGGTTGTCACATCTATTATTGGCCAAAAAGGTTTTCAGATCATGCGCAAGGCACATCCGTTTAACGGCGCTTATTTGATTAGCACCGAATTGCTGACGCCGGGACATTATCGATTGGAAGCCGAAATAGTCACAAGCGGGCAGCTGTTGACTGATGAATTCAGCTTCCAATATACATGAGGGGTAAGGGGACGGGGTAAGGGGACGCAGTTGATATTTTGACATTATGTGCCGAGTGATTGTCGCTCTGGTCGACAAGGGATGTGAGAAAGCTGGCAGGATCGCACGGCTGTTGTCGGTATTGATGGCGCTGCAGGCTGGATAAAAACCTTGGGACACTTTGGTGGAAGTGTCCCAGGGTTTTTATGTCAAGGTCAGGCTTAAAGAATCAAAAAACAACCTGATAGACATCATCAAAGGTCTTTACAAAATGCACCTCAAGGCCCTCTTTCAGATAATCCGGTAGATCTTCGAAGTCCGTGCGATTGTCCTCCGGGAAGACCAGAGTTTTGAGCCCGGTCCGTCGCGCGGCAATGGCCTTTTCCTTCAGGCCGCCGATGGGCAGAACCCGACCGGTTAAGGTCAGTTCCCCGGTCATGCCAAGCTTCTCTTTGACGATCTTCCCGGTCATCATCGACACCAGGGCTGTGGCCATGGTGATGCCAGCCGAAGGGCCGTCTTTCGGCGTGGCGCCAGCAGGAACATGCAGATGAACGAAGTGTTTGTCAAAAAACTCCGACTCAACACCGTAATCGGCAATGTGAGCCATAACGTAGGAGTAGGCAATCTCTGAACTTTCAATCATGACGTTGCCGAGTTGTCCGGTCTGTTTGAAGCCTTTGGCTTTGGCCAGCACGGCAGTCGCTTCAATCTGCAGGGTGGCACCACCGAGGCTGGTCCAGGCTAATCCGGTGACTACGCCGGGAACCCCCTCAAATATTTCATCGGCGGTAAAGACCGGTTTCTCCAGGTACTCCTCCAGGTTGCGCTTGATGATGTGATTTTTCCCCAGCGTTTCATCTTCAGCAAAGGCCATGGCCGAGCGGCGCATGATTTTCTTGATTTGTTTTTCCAGATTACGCACGCCAGCCTCTCGGGCGTAGCCATCGATGATTTGTGCGAGTGCTGCTTTCTGAATTGTGACCTGACCACGCTTCAAACCGTGGCTTTTGAGTGCTTTGGGAATCAGGTACCGTTTGGCGATCTCGAGTTTTTCCTCAAGGATGTAGCCAGATAAACGGATCATCTCCATGCGATCAAGCAAGGGCCGGGGAATGGTGTCAAGCTGATTGGCCGTGGCGATAAAGAGCACATTGGAAAGATCGAACGGGACATCAAGGTAATGATCGCGAAAGCTGCCGTTCTGCTCCGGGTCGAGGACTTCGAGCAGGGCCGAGGCCGGATCTCCCTGAAACGAGGCTCCGATTTTGTCAACCTCATCAAGCATGATGACCGGGTTGGAGGTGCCGACGGTCTTCATGGCCTGGATAAACTTGCCCGGCATGGCACCAATGTAGGTGCGGCGGTGCCCTTTGATTTCTGCTTCATCACGCATGCCACCCAGCGAGAAACGAAAGAACTCGCGACCGAGAGCACTCGCGATGCTGTGGCCAATCGAGGTCTTACCAACGCCCGGAGGACCAACCAGACAGAGGATTGATCCAGAGATGTCGCCTTTCATTTTACCGACGGCGATGAATTCGAGAATCCGCTCTTTGACGTCTTTGAGGCCATAGTGGTCGCGATCAAGCACTCTCCGGGCGCGACCAATATTGTAAGAGTCTTTACTGAAGACGCCCCATGGCAGGATGGTCAGCCAGTCGAGATAGTTGCGACTGACGTTGTATTCGGGAGATGAAGGTTCGATGAGTTGGAGTTTTTCCAATTCATCTTCAACCGTGCGAGCCGCTTCATCGTTCAGCTTGAGTTTTTTAAGGCGTTTCTGGAACTTCTCGATCTCGGTGTCTTTGCCTTCTTTTTCCAGACCCAGTTCCTGCTTGATGGCCTTGAGTTGTTCGCGCAGGAAAAATTCGCGTTGCTGAGCAGAAACCTTTTCTTCGATCTGTTTGGAGATTTTGGTCTGCAGACGTGAAACCTCCAATTCCTTTTTCAATAGCACCAGCACCTTGTCAATGCGTTTGCGAACATCGAGGGTGGCAAGAATCTCCTGTAATTGTTGGCCGTCGGCGCTGGTCAGGTTGGCGGCGAAGTCTGCCAGTCGGCCCGGGTCGTCGAGGCTGGAGCGATTGAGAAAGAGTTTGATCTCTTCGCTGTAGAGTGGATTGATCTGTACCAGTTCCTTGAGTGTTGAAAGGATCGCCATCGAATAAGCGCGTAGCTCGGCATTGCCCGAAAGCTCGGTCGCGAAGTGGTAGCGGACATGGCCATAAAGGGTCTTGCCCATTGCGTGAATTTCTTCGAGGACAAAGCGTTCAAGGCTGTTGACCAAAACATGCGCAGAATTTTTCTCAGTGTGAAGAACTTTGACGATTTTGGCGGCAACGCCAACCTCGTGCAGGTTATCGGCGCTGTCTTCCTCATCGAGATCACGGACCATGACCAGGCCGAGGGTTTGGCCCTGATGCTCCATGGCCTGATGCATGGCCGCCACCTGAGCCTTGCCGTTGAGAACCAGCGGAATCATGATGCCAGGAAAGGCTGGCCGAGGCCGCAACGGGATAATCGGCAAGCCGGTGGGCAACACCTCGGAGGCAACCACCATTCCTGACTCATTGACGTGCTCTTCAATCAGTTCGGTGATCTTTTCGGTGTCAATTTCGAATTCATGGGGTGAATCATTGAACTGCTCATTATCAGGCATGGAATGAACTCCTTGATTGCAAAGGCAACTGATTGAAAACTTAATCATTCCAGTGGGCATTGTCAACCTGGAACGGACTGATATCACTTTCACTCCAGGAACTTATTAACCTCGATGATAGCGTTTTTTGATCAGCAAGAATGCTTATGTTGCGGCTGTCCGCAGTCCTATAGGCGTAAAAGAGGTTGTGCCGAGCCGTTTGGTTTATCTCTGAGATGTTCCTTTGCCTTCTCCTGCTCTTGTGGAATAATGGCGACTTGGTTTTAAACTTTTGTTCCGTACCGCTATACTCGATCCCAGTTCAAAGCAGACACCCTCGCAAAAACTTTAAGATGGCATCAAGGAAAGGTCTCCCCCATGTCCGATCAACCTCAACGGCTCTACCTGATTGACGGTTCCAGTTATATCTACCGGGCCTACTATGCCATCCGTCATCTCAGCACCTCACAGGGGATGGCCACTAATGCTATTTATGGCTTTACCAATATGCTGCTCAAGGTGGTGCGCGACGAGGCTCCCGATCATCTCGCTGTGATCTTTGACAGCAAGGGGCCAACCTTCCGCAAGGATCTTTATCCGGAATACAAGGCCAATCGCTCGGCCATGCCAGAAGACCTCGTGCCGCAAATCCCCTATATCAAACGGGTGGTCGAAGCTTTCAATATGCCCGGCATCGAGAAAGCTGGTTTCGAGGCGGATGATATTATTGCCACCCTGGCCCGGTACTTTGCCGCACAAGGGATGGAGGTGACGGTTGTCACTGGTGATAAAGACATGATGCAGCTCGTCAACGACCGGGTGCGATTGCTCGACACCATGAAAGACAAAATCTCCGGACCTGCAGAGGTTGCCGAGCGCTTCGGTGGTGCGGATAAGGTCATCGAAGTGCAGGCTCTCTCTGGCGACAGCTCCGACAACGTGCCCGGTGTGCCGGGGATCGGCGAGAAGACGGCCAAGCTGTTGATCGACCAATATGGTGATATTGAGACCCTGCTGGCCAATCTCGATCAATTGAAAGGCAAACGCCGGGAAAATTTGGAAAAATTTGCTGACCAGGCCCGGCTGTCGAAGCAGTTGGTCACTCTGGTCGATGATGTGGAGCTAGATACTGATTACGCGGCGTTTGCCCTGTCGGAACCAAATCGTGCGGCGCTCTCCGAGCTTTTCAAGGAGTGCGAATTCCATAAATTGCAGCAGGAGTATTCGGTCGATGAACGTGCCGCAGTCGATAGTGCTAACTACCGTTGCGTGCTGACCGAAGCAGCGCTGACGGAAATGGTTGATCAGCTCAAGCAAGCCGATCACTTTGCCTTCGATACCGAAACGACCGGTCTTGATCCTCATGCAGCAGAACTGGTCGGGCTCTCTTTTGCCGTCACTCCAGGTGAGGCCTGGTATATCCCCGTTGATCATCGTTATCTCGGTGCCCCGGAGCAACTCTCTGCTACAACGGTGCTTACGGCGCTGGCACCGTTGCTAGGATCCGACCGGCATTTGAAGATTGGGCAGAATCTTAAGTATGACATTCTTATTTTAGCCCGGGCCGGAGTCGAAGTTGCAAAACCGCTCTATGACACCATGCTCGCCAGCTATCTGGCTAATCCGGTGGCCAATTCGCACGGTATGGACAGCTTAGCATCCGAACTGCTCGGCTACCGCACCATCAGTTACAGTGAAATGGTCGGTCGCGGCAAGAACCAGCTTTGCTTTGATGAAGTCGAAGTCGAAAAAGCGACTGTTTATGCGGCCGAGGATGCAGACATCACCTTGCGTCTCTATGAGAAGCTACGGTCGATGGTCTCTGCCAAAAAACTCGATGCTCTCTTTTTTGATATCGAAATGCCCTTGTTGCCGGTGCTGGTCGATATGGAACGCACTGGGATCCGTATTGACGCCGAGTTTCTGGGTGGCCTGTCGTCGGAGATGGAGAAAAAGCTGGTAGTGCTCGAAGCACAGATTTATGAAATTGCTGGGAGCTCATTTAATATTGGCTCACCGAAACAACTGGGTGAAATTTTGTTCGAGCGACTAGGCTTGCCACGCGGCAAAAAGACCAAAACTGGCTGGTCGACCGATGTTGAAGTTTTGACCAAGCTGGCGGAAGACCATGAAGTTGCAGCTCAGATTCTCAACTTCCGCTCGCTGATGAAGTTGAAGGGGACCTATACCGACGCGCTGCCAAAATTGATTCATCCAGAAACAGGGCGGATTCATACCAGCTTCAATCAGGCGATTACCGCCACGGGGCGGCTTTCCTCCAGCGATCCCAATCTGCAGAATATCCCGATTCGCACTGAGGAGGGCCGACGCATCCGCGAAGGGTTTGTCCCCTCGGAGGGATGTCTCCTTCTGGCCGCTGATTACTCCCAGGTCGAGCTGCGCATCCTTGCTCATATGGCTGATGAACCGGCTCTTAAGGACGCTTTTGCCCGCGGCGAGGATATCCACCGCCGTACTGCCAGCGAAGTTCTGGGGCTGTTCCCCGAGATGGTGACGGACGAGCAGCGTCGACAAGCCAAGGCGATCAACTTTGGGGTGATTTATGGCATGAGCGCGTTTGGTCTGGCCAAGCAGCTTGGCATCGGCCGCCGCGAGGCCCAGAAGTTTATTGACACCTATTTTGAGCGTTATCCTGGAATTCGCACTTTTATGGATGCCTGCATCGCCGAAGCCCGGGAAAAGCTGTATGTAACAACGCTTATGGGGCGACACTGCGCCATTCCGGAGATTAACAGTAAAAACGGTTCGGTGCGCGGTTACGCCGAGCGCAACGCCATCAACTATCCGGTGCAGGGCTCAGCGGCTGATATCATCAAGGTGGCGATGATTCGCATTGCCCACCGCCTTGCGGCCGAAGGGCTAACGACCCGCATGCTGTTGCAGGTGCATGATGAACTGGTCTTTGATGTCCCGCAGGCAGAGCTTGAGATCATCTCCGCTCTGGTTCGAGAGGAAATGGAAGGGGCTGTTGCTCTTTCTGTGCCGCTACTGGTGGAAGTTGGTAGCGGGCGTAACTGGCGGGAGGCGCATTAGGGAAAGTGGACTGGAGGTTTAAAAGCAAAAGAGAGGCTTGAGCGGCGATTCAGTCTGCTCGGCAGGGGGCCTCATCAGAGTGTCGAGATGAGGAACTTTCCCAAGTTATCCAGGGAGATCTTGAGCTCCTCGAATTTGTTGGTGCCATCCTTGAGGTTTCCTTCCCGGCCGAGTTTCTCCAATTCTTTAGCGAGTTCGTAGGTGCTCAGGGCCTTGAAAAAACCGACAACCGATTTCAGGCTGTGGGCCAAGCGTTCCACCCTGATATGATCCTCTTCCCGGAGCGCATCTTCCAGAGCCTGAACATCCTGAGGGACATCATTGAGGAAGTCTTCGACAAACGCTTTCATGAAGCCATTGTCAGCCTCAACTTCGGCCAATATCTGCTTTTTCTCTTCTATTGGAATCATTCGTTTGTTTCTCGTTCGGTTTTATTGAGAAGTCTGCTGATTGCGGCAAATAAGGTTTTTTGATCTATCGGCTTTGTTACATAATCATCCATGCCAGCATTTAAACAATTTTTCCGATCCTGTCTCATCGCATGTGCAGTCACCCCGATAATTGGGGTATACCCTCCTGACTCTGCTTCTTGCCGGCGAATTTCTCGAGTCACTTCCAGGCCATCCATCCCAGGCATTTGGACATCCATGAGAATCAGGTTGTAACTTCCTGTTTGCCAGGCGGCTAAGGCTTTCAACCCGTCGTCGGCCCAGTCGGCACAGTACCCGGTGCGTTCGAGCATCGCCAGTAAAACCTTGCGATTGAAGGGGTGGTCTTCGGCCAGCAGAATCCGGGACTGCTGAGTTTCAACCGCTCCCTTTGTCAAGCTGGCTGAATTTGAGAAATCGGGTGAAGCCCTTTGGCTCGAAGGCTCTTCGGAAAGGTTGAAGTTTAGAGCAAAGGCAAAGGAACTTCCTTCCCCCTCGCAACTTTCCACTGATATTTCACCACCCATGAGTCGCACCAATTGTCGTGAAATCGACAGGCCGAGGCCGGTACCGCCATATTTTCGTGTCGTTGAAGAATCAGCCTGTTGGAAGCTTTCAAAGAGTTGCTGAGCCAGTTCTTTGGGAATGCCGATGCCGGTGTCTTTGACCGTGAAGCGGAGCGTACAAGATTCTGCGGTGTCTTGTTCTTTGGGGTGCTCTCTCTGGATGTGCAGGGAAATCTCGCCCCTGTCTGTGAACTTGATGCTGTTGCCGACCAGGTTGATCAGCACTTGGCGCAAGCGAACTGGATCACCGACAATGGAGGTTGGAACGTCCTCGCCGATGTGGCAAAACAAATCGACGCTCTTCTCTTGGGCGCGGAAACTTAAGGCCTTGATCGTCCGCGTGACCGTGGCATGCAGGTCGAAGGGAATCATCTCAAGGTCAAGGTGTCCGGCCTCGATCTTTGAAAAGTCGAGGATGCCATCGATGATTTTGAGAAGGTCGTTTGCGGAAGAATGCACCATGTCGAGATATTCTCGCTGATCGCGATCAAGTGTGGATTCGAGGGTCAATTCGGTCATGCCGATGATGGCGTTCATCGGGGTGCGAATTTCATGACTCATATTCGCGAGGAACTCACCTTTGGCCTTATTTGCAGATTCTGCCACGGTTTTCGCAGCTTGCAGTTCAATCTCCCCCTGCTGCCGTGCCAGTTCGGTCTTGAAACGGTTACGCCAGGCGATGAAGATTCCCGCTGTTCCGCAAATCCAGATAAACAGGTGGGTTGCGCCGTGGGCAAAGATATCGAGCACAGCACCTTCGCGAAAGGAGGTCATGGGAATGGCTACGCTTAACCCTCCGAAGATGTTGCCGCGGTGGTAGTCATCGCTGGTGTGACAGCGGATACAACCTTCTTCACCTATAAGGGGAGTCATTAGCCGGCGAAAATCTTCGCCACCAATTTCCACGACGCCCTCGACCTCGGCTTCACCCTCGAAAACTCTTTCGAGAGCCAGGGCCTCCCAGGCATCGGGCGCGTTTTGCGGGTTGATTGGCCGTGGGTGCGTCATGCGGGTGCGGATGCCGAAACTTTGTTCCTGCAGGTCGGAAACCATCCGACTCATGTATTCGGGGTTGACCAGTGTCAGTTTAATCCCATTGTCTGCAGTTAAATCCCGAAGAGGATGTTCGGAGTGGGCTGTCAGGTCTCGATAGGGATGGTCGGCGAGGTAGGGGTTCGGTTTGACGCCGCCGACCGTATTCATGTAAATGCCGCCGCTGGTGGAGGCCCAACGTCGATACAGCGTATCTTTGTCGGAGATGGCCCTTGCCTGAAGCAAAGTTGCTTCGTACATATTGCTGAGTGTGACCGAGATGTCCCAGCCGAGAAAGACCAGGATCAGAAACGACCATCCGCCCAAGAGCAGTAATAACGTTCTGCGCTTGTGCTTAATGAACTCATCAGTGTGTGAAATTTGGCTGTGACTCATGGATTAGTTTTTTCTCCAACTATGGTAAATTGCCTCGCATCAAGCCGCAGGGTAATGACCTTAGCTTTTGATTAAAATAGTATAATTGCTTGCGGTAATTCAAGTTTTAAAGTTTGAACTGGCAAATTAATCTAGGCTTACGTTTGGTTCCCGCGTGGTTTGCCGTGTTTTTGGCAAAGATTGCAGGTTGTTGCATCTCCAGGTTGGGGGCGGCAGAAGGGGGAGGGCTGTTTGGCGGGCCAGAGAAAGATTGCTTGCGCATACTAATAATGCGTCAAGTATAATATTTTTCAGGGTCAAGAGAGTTTTTAGTCCGAATCAGAAAGCATTCACCTCAGGGCGTGATAGTTCATTTTTTATTCATTGGTGTTGTACTCTGCGGATTTGTGGGCAATTTTGGATAAGTCTTGGCTTGCCTTGATAGCTTAAACGTGACACTATGCCTGCCTTTTTGATAGGTGTTACAGGAACTTTTGATGGTTAAAGAAAACGAATTCGTTGCCATATTTCACTCAATCCACCGGGTGCTGAAAGCAGAAAAACTGCTCAAGCAGGGGACTGTTGATTTCTTGCTTATTCCCGTGCCTCGGCAGCTGACATCAGATTGTGGTTTGGCTCTGCGTTTTGCTCCCGAGGCAAAAGAGGCTATTCTACAAATATTGACAGTCGCTGGTTTACCGCCTGCGGAACTGTATCAGCGGCGCGACAAAGGTTATCTGGTTGTTGCGTTATCGTGCCCCTGAATCTCCTTGATTTCGCTTGACAAGGTACATGGTGGTTAACTACAGTGCATCATTTGTCTGCCTGAAGGTTCCGGCAGTAGGTTGGCAGTAGAGATGTTTGATACCCTGACAGAAAAATTTGACGCAGTTTTTAAACAATTGCGTGGTCGTGGTCGACTGACTGAAGAGAATATTCAGCAGGCCCTGCGGGAAGTCCGTCTGGCTCTTCTTGAGGCGGATGTCAACTTCAAGGTGGTCAAGGATTTTGTGGCTTCTGTGCGTGAACGCGCCGTTGGTCATGATGTTCTGGAAAGTTTGACCCCGGGTCAGCAGGTTATTCAGATTGTCAGAGATGAACTTGGTCTGCTGATGGGGGGCACCGAGGACAACTCGCTTGACCTAGGCGCGCGGCCGCCCGTCGCCATATTGCTTTGTGGCCTTCAGGGCGCGGGTAAGACCACGACCTGCGGCAAATTGGCGCTGAAACTGCGTCGTGAAAAACGTAATCCATTGCTGGTTCCGGCCGATGTTTATCGCCCGGCAGCAATTGAACAGCTTAAAACTCTCGGTCGCCAGATCGATATCCCGGTTTTTGATAGTCGTGCCGATCAGGACCCGGTGGATATTTGTCGTCAGGCTCATGAATTTGCCGACCGCCAGGGTTACGATACACTGATACTCGACACCGCCGGTCGTTTGCACGTTGACGACACCCTGATGCAGGAGCTGGAGCGAATCCGCGATTATCTGGAGCCGCGCGAAACCCTGTTGGTGGCGGACGCCATGACCGGTCAAGATGCGGTTAATGTCGCCACCGCCTTCAACGAACGCCTTAATTTGACCGGCGTTGTGTTGACCAAGTTGGACGGTGATGCTCGCGGTGGCGCTGCTCTGTCGATTCGGGCAGTCACCGGCAAGCCAATCAAGCTGGTTGGTATGGGCGAAAAGCTGGATGCCCTGGAGACCTTTCATCCCGAACGGATGGCTCAGCGGATTCTCGGTATGGGGGATGTTCTCTCCCTGATTGAGAAAGCCGAAGCCGCGATTGATCAGGATGAGGCTGCTGGCATGGAAAAGCGCCTCCGTGAGGAGGGCTTTACCCTTGATACTTTTAAAGAGCAGTTGCAGTCGATCAAAAAAATGGGGTCGATGGAGTCGATGCTTTCGATGATTCCGGGGGCAGGTAAGGCTCTTAAGCAGATGAAGGGCGCACAGCTTCCCGACGATGAGTTGAAAAGGGTTGAAGCCATCATCGACTCGATGACACGTAAGGAACGGCAGAATCATAAAATTATCAATGGCTCAAGACGTTTGCGCATCGCCAACGGCAGCGGCACCCGAGTCCAGGATGTTAATCAATTATTGAAACGTTTCAGCGAAGCGCAGAAGATGATGAAAAAAATGCAAAAGATGGGCCCCAAAGGCCTGCGCGGTCTGATGGGACGAGGCGGCGGTTTGCCAATGTAGCCCCTGGTAACTTTTTCATATAACTTTTTGCCCGGTTCAGTGCCGGGTTGCATAATAATCAAACAACAGATTAACAACATAGGGTTTATCCCTTTCAAAAAGAGTCGCAAGCTCAGGAGGAAAGAAGTCGATGGCAGTAAAAATAAGACTGGCCCGTGGTGGTGCTAAAAAGAAACCTTTCTATCAAGTTGTGGTAGCAGACGAGCGGTTCCCTCGCGACGGTCGGTTTATCGAAAAATTGGGGCAGTATGATCCGAAGCAGGATCCGCCTATGTTCAATGTTGAAGAAGAGCGGACACTCGATTGGTTGAAAAAAGGTGCTCAGCCGACCGATACGGTTCGTCAACTGCTGCGTAAGCAGGGGATTTGGGCCAAATTCAAGCAGGTCTGAAACCCTGAGTTTTTGCGGCGGTTGTGACAGGTTTGACCTGTTGACAAAGGATGGACGCCATGAAAGAGCTCATCGAATACATTGCCAAGGCTCTGGTGGACAACCCGGAGGCAATCATCATCAGTCAAGATGAGGATGCCGACGGGACGATTCTCGTCAAGCTGGCAGCTGCCCAGGAAGATATGGGGCGTATTATTGGCAAACAAGGTCGTACGGCCAAAGCCATGCGTACGTTGTTGAACGCCAAGGCTACACGTGAGAAGAGGCGAGCCGCGCTACAGATACTTGAATGATGACAAGTAAAGACAATGAGCTGCTGGAGGTGGGTGTCGTGATTGGCACTCATGGTCTCCGCGGTGATCTGAAGATTCGTCCATTGCCGACCGGGCTCCTGGCTCTACCAGGTGCCCGGGAGGTTTATCTTGAGGACAGTGCAGGGCAGTTTGCCCGGTACGAGACGGTCCGCAGTTCTCCACACAAACAGAACGTTTTATTACGACTCGCCGGTCTTGAAAGATTCGATGATGTTGAATCTCTCGTTGGTCTGTCGGTCTGGATGCATCAGGACGACCTACCAGCACTTGCCGCCGACCAGTTCTACTGGACCGATCTTGATGGCTTGGAGGTGGTGGATCGCCAACAGGGTGTTCTGGGTCGGGTGGTTGGAATGTTCTCCACGCCAGCGCACGATATCCTTGAAGTTGATGGCCCTCTCGGCGAAGTCCTGATCCCGGCGATAGAGCCCTTTCTGGAAAAAGTTGACCGCGAGCAAGGACAACTTTTCGTCAACCTTCCACAAGGCCTGGTTCCAGAACCTGAGCCAGACAGCGCCTCCTGAGCCCATGCAATTCGATATTGTCACACTCTTCCCTGCAATCGCTGAAGGGCCTCTTGGGGCCAGTATCCTCGGTAAGGCCATCGACAAAGGCCTGATTCAGGTCAACCTGCACAATTTGCGCGATTGGGCTGAAGGCAAGCACCAGATTACGGATGACACCCCTTACGGTGGTGGCGACGGCATGGTCATGAAGGTTGATCCCGTTGCGCGGGCGTTGGCTGAGCTCAAGACTCGACAGCCGCAAGCGCGGGTGTTGTTGATGTCGCCGCAAGGCAAAACCTTTCGTCAGGCTGATGCCGAGCGATTGACTCGGGAGACGTCACTGATTCTGGTCTGCGGTCGTTACGAAGGTTTTGATGAGCGGGTTCGTTCTCTGGTGGATGAAGAACTCTCCTTGGGCGATTTTGTTCTGACCGGTGGCGAGTTGGCGGCGTTGACGATTCTTGATGCCACCGCACGACTGGTGCCGGGTGTCCTTGGTGCCGCAGGCAGCGCTCTGGCCGATAGCTTCAGTGATGGCTTGCTCGAATATCCTCAATATACCAGACCTGCGGAGTTTGAGGGTATGCGGGTACCCGAAGTTCTGACCTCTGGCAATCATAAGGCGATTGCTGACTGGCGACGCCGTGAGCAGTTGCGCCGGACTTTGGCTCGACGGCCAGATCTGCTGGAAAACGCACCTCTGACCGACGCTGACCGCAATTTTTTGCAGCAATTGCAGGCTGTCGGCGAGGATGCAGAGTCTTGATGCTGCAACCAATGTCCCTGGCTTTAGTGCATTACCCGGTGCTCGACCGACGCGGTGATGTCGTAACCTCAGCAGTGACCAATCTGGATATTCATGATTTGGCACGGCTGGTCACAACTTATGGCCTATCGCGCTACTACCTGGTGACTCCGGCTGTAGAGCAACAGACTCTGGTCTCAAGGATCACCGCGCACTGGCGCGACGGTGCTGGTGCCACCTATAATCCGGATCGGTGCCGGGCGCTGGATGCCCTGCAGGTTATGGATAGCTTAGACGAGGCCCTTGCCGACTGGCAGCAACTTGCTGGGCCAAATGGTCTGCCGATTCTTTCCGGTGCGCGGCATCAAAAAGGTCTAGAGTATCCTGCGGCGCGGGAGCTGGCGGCGGTTCAACCGTTGATGCTGGTACTTGGCACCGGGCATGGCCTGGCTGATAATCTCTATGAACACGGATGGCCGCAGCTTGCGGCATTGCGTTCCGGTCATTACAACCACCTGTCAGTACGCACTGCGGCTGCGATCATGCTTGATCGACTGGTCGGTGAGTCGGGACAGATCGCCAAATTTTCCGGCTAAAAAACTACTTTTAAGCTTGACTCGCTCAGAGCTTTTACGGTAAATAGTCTGTTCGCTTATCTGAGGAGGAAAAAATAATGAACATTGTCAATTATATCGGCATGGAACATATGAGAAAAGATACCCCCATCTTCAAGGCGGGGGATACCTTGCGCGTGCATGTTAAAATCACCGAGGGTGACAAACAGCGCATCCAGGTTTTTCAGGGCGTCTGCATCAAGCGTCGCAATAACGGCGTAAGTTCTTCCTTCACCGTGCGTAAAGTTTCCAACGCCATGGGCGTTGAGAGAATCTTTCCGTTGCATGGTCCCCTGGTTAACAAGATTGAAGTCATGATGGTTGGCCGGGTTCGTCGGGCTAAGCTCTACTACCTGCGCAATCTTCAGGGCAAGGCGGCTCGTATCAAGGAAATTCGCCAGCGCTAATCAGACTATACTCAGAAGTTCTCAAAGCCCCGACTGTTGTCAGTCGGGGCTTTTCTATTTTGGTCTGCACAAGACAACACGTTCTGGAGAAGGGCTGTTGTCGGGTCGTGACATATGTGTGTCATAAGGTAAGAGCAAAAGGGTCAGTTTGGGCTTGCATGCTCCCCGAGAAGAGCTTTTTCGGTCAAAGCCATGCCCACCTACCCAAAGCAAACCCTGTTAACTAAGGTAGCAGAAACTCCTGGCTCCAAAGGCGTTGGCGCTACTCTCTGAGATCTAGGGGAGATCCTTCCGTATCGATTCCAGGGCCTGCAAAACAAAACGACCGGGCAGCTTTTGCTGCCCGGTCGTTAATGCTGATACCAGTCCCGTTGTTCTTCGTGGAGTGACGGAGCGGTTCATGCCCTGTCGTGCTCAACTCTCCATAAACACTTCTTCCTTTTCGGCGGGGTCTTGCTCGAAAACCTCCTGTACCAGAATCAGTTCCTCGGTATTGAAAATCCGATCAAGGTTCAGCAAAATCAAGAACTGTTCACCGAACTTGCCCATGCCGGTAATGAACTCTGTCTTCAGGCTACTGCCAAGATGTGGCGGTGGTTCAACCTGGTCGTTGCGGAGTTCCAGAACTTCCCGAACGGCATCGGCTAAGGCACCAACGATGATGGCTTCGCCATCAACCAGGACTTCAACGACGATGATACAGGTATCTTCTGTCTCTTGGCCTGCTGGCATCCCCAATTTCAGGCGCATATCGATCACCGGGACAACCTGTCCACGCAAGTTGATGACGCCAAGCAGGTAATCCGGTGTCTGTGGCACTTTTGTGATAGGCGTCAGACTCAGGATCTCCCTAGTTCTGGTCACTTCGACACCGAA
>JAQYVY010000031.1 GCA_030145195.1 Desulfuromonadales bacterium
CGTTGGTTGTAACTGAGCAGGTAGGAAACAGTCCCCCCCACGGTAATGGCGTCCATCCCGTAATTATCACAGAGTTGAATCAGGGCCGCGGCCTGACCGGCGTCGTGCAAACCAAGATTGGTGCCAAGCAGATTCAAAGGCTCATAATCGAACTTGGCCAGAAACTCGCCCTCGCTACCGTCTGCATTCCGTTTGGATATATTGTTGTGACAGGTGATGCCGCAGCGATAGCAGGCCTCGGACTTGATCAGGTACTTTTTTTCAACCTGCGTCCGAAACAGTCGTTCCGGCAGGTCGTTGCCTTGTGGCCGGAAGTTATTGACCGGCACGGCATGAAAAGCCTGCAGAACATCGTACGCCGCCCAGGTCCCTCCGCCACCACCACGCTTGATCGGCTGCAGCCGCGCTGAGCCGCCACCCTTGATCACGTTGAGGTTGGCCTTTTTAACCGGCTCGGGAGTCTTGCCCAGCTGATCGCGACTCTGAGCAACCAGGGCGAGCACATTTTTATAACCCATGAGGCTGCCCATGCCGCCACGACCGGCAAAGCGACATTTATCCCGTTTTGATTTGAGCTGATTCTCCGTGCTCAACGCCACCGCTCCGGCATAAACGTTCTGCCAATGTTCCCCTGCCGGGCCAATCGCCGCGAAATGGGCATCCGCGTACTCTTGCTGCAGCGCCATGATCTTGTCGTGAGTCGAAAGTCCCAGCAGATGAGCTGCGGGCTTAAGCTCTACCTCGGGACCATCGGCGCCTTGACGAATCACCACGTAAACCGGCTGCGCGGAGCGATTCTCAAAGATCAGTTCATCGAGCCCCGTCCATTTCAGTTTGGCGCCAAACTTTCCGCTGCCAGCAGACCACATTGCCGCCGGCAAGCCTTTTTTCGAACCTTTGATCGGACTGTAGCCCGAGAAGTAAGTCCGCAGCCCGGTCATGGCATGACTGCCTGTCAACAGACCGACATTGACAATCAGCGGGTTTTGCTCGACATAGGCTGCCTGGATATCGCGTTTGGCCAGAAGTTGAAAGGAACGGCCAAAGCCACCCAGCACATCCTCAAGGTTGCGGCAGGGCAACTCCTCCATCTTCATATCAGCAGTATTCAGGTCGACCGTACAGCGGCGATACAGTACCGAGCCCGGGTCCTCGGCCGGTTTGTTTGTCAAAAAACGCATAAGCATCTCTCCCGTTTCAGCTCTAATGCTTGATCAAACGGTTACGCTCAACCACCCTCAACCATGGGCAACAGTGAAAGAATATCATTTTCTTTCAGGATGTGCCCGGCATCAACATGAGATCCGTTGACCAACAAAATATCGACATGTTCAGACGGCAATTTTAATTCTTCAATAACGTCACCGACCGCGATCCCGGTCGAAAAGTCAAAGCTCTTTTCTTTGAAACGACCGAGCTGTAAGACGGCATATAGTTTTACCGTAATCTTCACGTTACAACCTCAACCATTCTTAGAAACTGCGAGAAAAACCAGGTATCGACCTCGCAGCAAGTTTCGGGGAATATCGGACTTATAACCCAAGCAATAAACTGTGTTGGCCACTAAGTCACAAAGCCACCAAGAGGGCTAAAAAACGTAAGGCTTTCTTCGTGTCTTGGATATTTGGTGGCTAACCATTTTTCCGTTTTGGCCCTGTTTATCATTCAAACAACAATGTTGGCCACTAAGGCACAAAGCCATGAAAGAGGGCTAAAAAAGGTAAAGTTTTCTTCGTGTCTTAGCGACTTGGTGGCTAACTATTTTTCGGTTTAATCTTTTGTTACGGCACCTTGCATAGACTTATTAAAGTTATATCTGATCATTGGGTTCAGGCAAAAAAGCACCCAGCAACTGCACCTCTACTTCCTCGCCAGCGGCGAACTCATGCCGTTCCATCGGCAGCATCGCCACCGCGTTGGCTTGCAGTGATGTCGACAAGATCCCTGACTTTTGATCCCCGGCGCTGTACGCCACCAATTGCTGACCCTCCTGACAGAGCCGGATGCGCAGCAGGTTGAGCCGACCGGGTTTCTTGCGGACCGACTCCTTGAGAACCGCCTTAAGCAGCGGCCGGAGAATGTTGCGGTGGCCCATCATCTTCAGCAGCGCCGGACGCACAAATTGTTCAAAGACCATGAGCGCCGACACCGGGTTGCCGGGGAGAGAAAACACCGGCCGACCGTTGAGGAGACCAAAAGCAGTCGGGTAGCCAGGCTTAAGCTGAATTTTCCAGAAAAGCTCCTGCCAGCCCAACTCGCAGAGCACCTCTCTGACCAGATCCCGTTCACCAGCGGAAACCCCTGCAGAGGTGATCAAAACATCGGCCCCGGCCGCCTTAAGCAACGAGCCCATGAGACTCTCGCGGTCATCGCTGGCGATGCCAAGTAATTGGGGAACGGCTCCGACCGCCTTGACCGCAGCACCCAGGGCAAAAGAGTTGCTGTCGGAGACCTGGCTGGCAGCAAGCGGTTGTCCCGGAGCAACCAGTTCGTCGCCGGTGGAGAGGATTGCAACGCGGGCTTGACGGTGAACGCTGACTAAACTCTGCCCCAAAGCGGCCAGAACGCCGAGTTCAACTGGACCAAGCACGCTCCCGCTAGCGAGCGCAGCTTGACCGGCGCCCACATCTTCCCCCCGGGCACGGATATGATCGCCCTTACAAACTTTGCCCGGGATTGAAAGGCGCTCGCCCTTGAGCTCAGCAAGCTCAAACGGAACCACCGCATCGGCACCGGGCGGCACCGGCGCGCCGGTCATGATTCTGGCTGCGGAATCAGGTGCGATGGCGGGTTCGGGCTGCCCTCCGGCCAGGATACAGCCGGTCACAGCCAAAGTGGCCCCGGAAACACAATCTTTGGCCCGCACGGCATAACCGTCCATGGCCGAATTATCCCACAGCGGCAAATCCCGGGACGCAACGACGTCCTGAGACAAAGCCTGACCGAGCGCATCAAGCAACGGTCGGTCTTCAGTCTCCAGAGAGACGCAGTTGTCCAGAATCAGGCACCGGGCCTCTGCAAAGCTCACAGCCATTCAACACTCTCCATAAATCATACCGCCAGACCAGCAGCGCGTGCAGGCTCAATCCTGCCGGCGTTCAGAGCTATAACCTTGGCATTCAAGCGCTCGGGCAACGCTGGATCATGGGTTGCAAAAACAACGGTTGTGCCGCGTTGCCGCAAACTCTGGACCAGAGCTTCAAATTTTGGCAGGCTATCGTTATCGACATTGGCTGTCGGTTCATCAAGCAACAGCAGTCTGACATTTAACACCACGGCACGGGCCAGAGCAACCCGCCTCGCCTCACCAGTAGAAAGCTCTGAGACATGCCGGGAATCAAGTTCCGTGATCCCCAGCAACGCCAGCGCTTCGGCAATGCGGAGACGCTGTTCATGGCGCTGAACGCCACGGAGCTTGAGACCATAAGCCAGATTCTGATGCACCGTGCCGGTGAAGAGGTACGGGGCTTGATCCACCAGCGAAAGCTCTTGCCGCATCCTCCGTCTGGCACTGTAGCCACTCACTTCCGCGCCAGCGTAACAGAGGGTACCGCCAGCGGGCGCTTCAAGCAGGGCCATGATTCGGAGTAAAGTGCTCTTGCCTGAACCGTTAGGACCGGTCAGGGCATAGACGTTCCCCTCTTCCAGAGCGAGCCGCTCAACCCGCAGCGTAAACTCGCCTTTACGAGAATCGATATTTTCTAACGCAAGGATCGGTGACATCATCTACTTTTGCTGCAGCACATTGAGAAAAACATTGACCATCAGGGCCACGGTCATCAGCACCAGCCCCAGCGCCAGCCCGAAGGCAAACTCGCCCTTACTCGTCTCCAACGCGATTGCGGTCGTCATGGTCCGGGTATAACCACGGATATTGCCTCCCAGCATCATGGCCACCCCGACTTCGGCGATGACTCTGCCGAAAGCAGCAATCACCGCAGCCATGACGCCGAAACGGATTTCCCGCAGCAGCCGCAATTGACTCTGCAGCGGTGAGGCCCCAAGCGTCAGGGCCGTCGGCAGGATTCTTGGATCAGCACCGGCCACAGCCACCAGGGTATAATTGGCGACAATCGGCGTTGCCAACACGGTCTGGCCAACAATCATCACCCAGGGGGTAAACAGCAACCCCCAGCTCCCCAGGGGACCCTGACGACTGAACAAGCCGAACAACAGCAGGCCCACGACCACCGTCGGCAGGGCCATCAGGGTGTTGAGCAGGGTCACCACCAGGCGACGCCCGCGAAAATAACTGGTTCCCAGCAGCATCCCGGCCGGCACTCCGAGAAGCGACGCCAG
Organism: Desulfuromonadales bacterium; assembly: GCA_030145195.1. Taxonomy (GTDB): domain Bacteria; phylum Desulfobacterota; class Desulfuromonadia; order Desulfuromonadales; family BM103; genus JAQYVY01. The sequence continues at coordinate 4,300 of JAQYVY010000031.1, forward strand.
CAGCAAAGAGCAGACTGACGTGTAGACAGAGACGCCCACGGTCGATAAGACCTCTGGATCAAACGTCAGGATCAGGTTGAGCGCCGCGGCCACAGAATCAAACAGATATTGCAACGCTCCTCCCTATTGCGCAACAAAGAAGAGCTGCTCACCACTCTTACGAAAACCGCTGATCAACGCACGCGCCGGAGCAGACACCAGGTAATCACAAAAAGCCTTGGCCAGCAGATAGTTGACATGAGGTTGTTGAGCCGGATTCACCGGAATCACACCATAGGCATTGAACAGCCGACGATCACCGCTGAGGATGACTTCGAGTTCAAGCTTGTCTTTGAAAGCCAGGTAGGTACCACGATCACAGAGGGTGTAAGCCATGCGTTCGTTCGCCATCACCAGAACTTCTCCCATGCCGCGACCGGCTTCAAGATACCAACTGCCCTCGGGAGTGACACCGGCTTCACGCCAGAGTTGCCGCTCGCGAAAATGGGTGCCCGATTCATCACCCCGTGAGATAAAGTCGGCGGTGGATGCCGCAATGCGGGCAAAAACCGTTGTGACATCAGCATCCCCGCGGAGCCCCGCCGGATCGGTTGCCGGGCCGAGCACAACGAAGTCGTTATACATCACGTCACTGCGGGCAACGCCAAACCCGGCGGCAACAAAGGCCTCTTCCTGAGCACGGGCGTGCACCAGCACCACATCAACATCACCAGTTTCACCTAGCTTGAGCGCCTTACCGGTACCGACGGCGATCACATCGACATGACAGTCCTGTGCGGCTTCAAAGGGTGGCAGCAAGAGATCAAGCAGCCCAGAATTTTCGGTTGAGGTCGTGGTCGCCAAGCGCAGCCGTTCAAGCGCCAGCGCCTGGCACGGCAGACATAATATTCCGATGAGGGATAAAACAGCAAAACTTCTTAACAACTTATGACTCCTGATAGATTTTCAAGCAACAGACTCGGTCAGACTCCGCCAAAAAACAATACAGGGTTACAACCCAAACAAAAGTTAGCCACTAAGTCACCAAGACACGGAGTCAATCCTGGTATTTTTCTGTAAACATCATAATGGCAAGATCGAAAAGATTGTTCTTTACCCTATAAAACGTACTTCTTGGAGCCTTTATGTCTTAGTGGCAAGTACAAACTTTTTTAGGCATAGGACCGAAACAATATGTCAGCAAAGCGAACAAATTGTTTGCGCGAGAAGATGGCTCAACTCAACAGCACACTCAACCTCGACTCGGCTGCCTCGCGCGCCTCGGCCACGATGCGCTGGATCAAAGCATCACAGCTCGGGATATCATTGATCAAGCCGATCACCATCCCGGCCGCCCAGATGCCGCCATCAACATTGCCCGCCTCCAGAACCTGCTCGCGACCACGCGTACCGGCCACCAAAGGCTGGATCTCGGCAAAATCCGTCGCCCCATCACGCGCTTCGATGGCAAGGACTTCCTCGGCAACCTTATTTTTAAACACGCGGACGGTGTTGTTTAAAGTTCTGAAGATCAAGGTTGTCTGTCTTTCGTCGGCGTCGACCATAGCCTGCTTGATGTTGTCATGAACCGGGGCTTCCTGAGTCGCGACAAACCTGGTCCCCATATTGATACCCTCAGCCCCCAGGGCAAACGCCGCCGCCATCTGGTACCCATTGGCGATGCCACCGGAAGCCAGGATCGGAATCGACAGTTTTGCTGCGACCGCAGGGATCAGCACCAGGTTCGTGACATCATCCTCACCGGGGTGGCCGGCACACTCAAAGCCATCGACACTGACCGCAGCACAGCCAACCGCTTCGGCTTTCAAGGCATGACGCACCGAGGTGCACTTGTGAATCACCTTGATACCGGCGGCCTTAAACGCAGCCATGAACGGCTGCGGATTGCGCCCGGCCGTTTCAACCACCTTGATGCCGCTGCCAATAATCGCTTTGACATACTCTTCGTAGGGCGGCGGCTTGATAGCGGGCAGAATCGTCAGATTGACACCAAAGGGTTTGCTAGTCAGTTCCCGGCAGCGCGCAAGCTCCTGGCTCAGAGCTTGTGGTGTCGGTTGATTCAAGGCGGTAACAATCCCGAAACCTCCGGCATTGGAGACGGCCGCTGCCAGCTCGGCGGTTCCGACCCACATCATGCCGCCCTGCACAATCGGGTACTCGCTCCCCAGCAATTCGGTAATTCTCGTCTTCATCATTCATCGCCTCAAGGTTAAGGTTATACCCTCCGATAGCAGGTAAAAGCTAACCCACAATTTTTGCCACAAAGACATAAAGACACAAAGGGAAGGTTTGAAAATACCTTTTCACCTGGTTCTCTCTGTTTTTTCGTGACTTCGTGACTTCGTGGCAGAACCTGTATTTATGATCAGAGCTTGCGAATCATCCCTTCCTGCGCCACAGACGCGACCAATTTGCCATCGCGACTAAAGAGGTTGCCACGGCTGAAACCCCGGCCGTGCGAGGTACTGGGACTGTCCATGCTATAGAGCAGCCACTCGTCGATGCGAAAGTCGCGATGAAACCACATGGCATGATCAAGGCTTGCGGCCCGGATCACGCCCTGGGTGAAGGTCAGGCCATGGGGCAGCAAGGCCGTGCCGAGCAGAGAATAGTCGGAGGCGTATGCCAACAAAATTTTATGCATCACCGGATCATCCGGCAGAACACCGTCGGCCCGCAGCCAGATATCCTGCATCGGGGGCGCTGGTTCAGGATCAAGCAAATGCGTGGGGCGTACCGGGCGTAACTCGATGGGCCGCTGCCACCTCAAAAACCGGTCCAGTTTATCCGGGATATCGGCCAAAACCTCTCTGCCAAGCTCCGTCATATTCGGCAAGGTTTCCGGGTCCGGTACCTCTGGCATCACGCACTGATGCTCAAGTCCCTCCTCACTGATTTTGAAGGACGCCGACATATTAAAGATCGGCTTACCGCGCTGCAGGGCGACAACTCTCCGGGTCGAATAGCTCTTGCCGTCACGAATCCGGTCCACCTCGTAATCGATCGGAGCATTCTTGTTTCCGGGACGAAGAAAATAGCCGTGCAACGAATGTGCATCTCGGCCTGCCACCGTATGACTGGCCGCAAACAGCGCCTGGCCGAGAACCTGGCCACCATAGACATGGGGGCTGCCAATGTCGCGACTCTGACCGCGAAACAGATTCTCCTCGAGGGACTCAAGGGTCAAATGTTTGAGTAAATCCTGGACTATCTCACTCATGACTGCCATCCACTGACGTCAACAGATTCTGGAGAAGACTTCACGGTCTACGATAACCGCTCGACTAATATTTCGGTAATGTCCTTAGCGACCAGGCTCTCGTCCTTCTCCAGGCCCTTGATCCCATCTTCGAACATGGTCAGGCAGAAGGGGCAGCTGGAGACGAGCAGACCGGTACCGGTCGCGTCCGCCATGCCCACGCGTTTATTGGCGATCCGTTCCCCAAGATTCTCCTCAGCGAGAATTCGCCCGCCCCCGGCGCCACAGCAGAAGCTTTCGCGCTCATGCTTTGACATTTCGATAAGCTTGCCGCCGGCGACATGCAGCAACGCACGCGGTTGCTCGTAAAGATCGTTATAGCGTCCCAGGTAGCAGGAATCGTGATAGGTACAATCGAAACTACTGGCGCTCAACTTGAGGGCGCCCCTGGTCACCAGTTGCTCCAGGAAGACGGTGTAGTGTTCGACTTCGAGAGCGAAATCGAGGTCACGGTAATCTTTGGCCAGAGTGTTGAAACAGTGCGGGCAAGTGGTCACCACTTTTTTCACATTGTAACGTTTCATCAGCTCGATATTCTCGGCCGCCTGCGCCTGGTAGAGATATTCGTTGCCCAGTTTCCGAACCGGATCGCCACAGCATTTTTCTTCTTTGCCGAGAATCCCGACCTTGACCCCGGCCGCCTGGCAGAGCTTGATAAAGCTGGTGGCAATCTTGATATTACGCTTATCAAAAGACGCGTAACAGCCGACAAAGTAGAGGATATCGACCTCCGGGTCCTCGGCCAGAGGTTTCACCCCAAGTGCTTCGGCCCAGTCACCACGGGTGGCATAACCCAACCCGAACGGATTGCCATTGACTTCGATATTGTCGGCAGCGACCGTAACTTCTTCGCCGGGGAACTCCCCTGCCATCAACACCAGGTTGCGCCGCATATCGACGATCTTGTTAACATGCTCGATTGCGGCCGGGCAGATCTCCTGGCAGGCGCGACAGGTGGTACAAGCCCACAGGGCATCCTTGGACACCGTTGCGATCAGATTGGCTTCCGGCTTTTCAAACGCCAGCTCGCCGATCTGGGCCACCACCTTCATCGGCGAGAGCGGCTTATCTGTCGCATACGCCGGGCAGCGATCCTGGCAGCGTTTGCACAGGGTGCAGGCATCGGCGTCAAAAACGTCTTTCCAGGTGAATTCGGCGATCTCAGCCACGCCAAAGGTCTCGGCCGCTTCATCTTCCAGATCTAAAGTCACCAGATTGCCCCTGGGGCCCTGATCGGCAAAGAGATAATTGGCGCTGGTCGTAAAGATATGCCGAAACTTGGTGAAGGGGATCAACATGATAAAGCCGACGACCAACACCAGATGCAGCCACCACAAGCCGAGATGCAGGTTGCGCAGAGACGCTTCCCCGAGCGAGGCCACAGCTTTAGCGACCATCAGCCCCACCGGCGACCAGAGCGCCAGCGGCGTTCCCAGTTCAGTCACCGCCATGCGCGCACCCTCAATAAAAAACCCAGTCAGCAAAATGGCAAATAACAGCCCATGCATCACCGCATCATCAACTTTTGACTCCAGGCCGTCCGGACGCACCAGGTAACGCCGCACGAACAGCCCCGCAAGCATCACCATAGCAACCAGACCGGCCAGGTCGAGCACAATGGAGAAGAGCAGATAGAACGGGCCTTTAAGAAACTTGACCCCAAAAAACAGGTCGGTGAAATCCGCCTGCAGCGCAACCAGACAGGTGCCGATAAAGAGGCAGAAGAAGCCCCAGAAGAACAACGCATGCGCAATTCCCGGGCCTCTCACCGCCAGCACCTTGGTCTGCAGCAGTACAGCTTTGACCAACCCGGCAATTCTCTCTCCGAGGTTATCGGTCCGGTTTAAGGGTTGAGCCTGGCGGTAAACCTTGACTCGCTGTAGAAAGCCCCAGGCCAGGACGGCAATCGCAATGCACGCCGACGCATACATGGGAATAAGGGTTCCGGCGCCCTTGCCCAGGTTCCAGTAAATCTCGCGGGTAAATTCCATAACCTTCTTCAAGTCCTTGATCTGCTATCGGTTGTGTCTTAAAAACATTTAAACGCAAAGACGCAAAGTCGCCAAGAGAACCAACACCAGCTTTGATAACTTTCCTTTGCGCCTTTGCGGCTTAAGTGAGCAAAACGAACGAGCGTTAAACGGGTTTAAAGGTTTCGGCTCTAACTATTCGTCTCACTGGTGTCTGTGACAGACGTTTGTTTTTCTACAGCCACAGCGGTTAGAGCTTCTGAATTCTCTCGGTGAGCGCCGGCACCAGTTCTTTCAGGTCAGCGACCGCCAGAACATCTGCGACTTCACCAATGGGCGCGTCCTTGTCGGTGTTGATGGCAATGATAAACTCGGACTTTTTCATCCCGGCCAGGTGTTGAATCGCCCCGGAGATACCGCAGGCGACATAGAGCTTTGGCGAAACCGTCTGCCCAGTGGTGCCGATCTGGCGGTTATGCTCGGCCCATTCGGCATCGACCACCGGACGGCTGGCACCATATTCGCCACCGAGGGCTTCGGCCAACTGCGAGATCATCTCGAGGTTCTCGGCTTTACCGATCCCGCGACCGGCGCTAACGATGATCTCGGCCTTGGTCAGATCAACCCCGCCCTTTTCAACCGCTTCGTAGCCACCGAACTCAAGCGGCGAAGCTGTCGCGGTTTCGATCTTCTCAACTTTCGGCGTCCCGCTCGGCTCGGCACTCAGGCCAAAGGCGCCGCCTTGCAGCGTGACCACGGTCTGAGCGGTCTTCGACTGCAGATCCCGCCGCAATTTGGCATTGCAGGCAGGCACCACAAAAGTGTTCCCCGCAACATCGACAACTTCCGAGATCTGGGCTGCGTTCAGCGCCAGAGCAACCCGCGGCGCAAGATCCCAGCCGTACGAAGAATGGCTGAAGACGATCAGCTCAGGCTGTTCTTTGGCGATCACATCAAGCAGCAACTGCTTATGCACGGCCGGGTTGAACTCACCGGCTTGAGCAACATCGGCGAGATAAAGCGTGCCGTCGTACTTTGGCAGGGCGGTGTCGCTGCCAACCAGAAACATCGCACTTTCGGCCCCCAGCTTTTCAGCAAAGGCAACCAGCTCGTAGGTCGCGTTCAGCAACGCACCCTCTCTATATTCTGCAACCAGTAGAGTTTTCATATCAGCTCCCCTAGGCGAGTACGCCCGTCTTTTCTTTGAGAATCTGCACCAACTGATCGGCGATAGCGCCGACATCGCCTTCCAACACCAATCCGCCGCCTTTCTTCTCCGGGACATACATCTTGACGGTCTCCTGCCGGGCACCATCCTGAAGCAACGTGGCGACTTCGAGGGTGAGCAGTTCCTTCTTTTTGGCCTTCATGATGTTGGGCAGAGTCGGATAGCGCGGGGTATTCAGTCCAAGCTGGCAGGTCAAAAGAGCTGGCGCCTGAGTCTTGATGATCGCCCGCAGGCCGCCTTCCAGTTCCCGCTTGGCAGTGATCTGACCATTATCAAAGGCGAAGTCGACAATGGTGCTGACACTGGGCAACCCGAGCATCTCAGCCACCAGCACCCCGACCTGGGCGCTGCCGCGATCTTGCGACTGCATCCCGGTAAAGATCAGGTCAAAACCCTTATCGCGGGCAAAGGCAGCGATAATTGACGCGATTTCAAAGGGGTCTTTTGCGTAAGAGGCATCATCATTGACATGCACCCCGCGATCACAACCCATGGCAAGCGCCTTCTTCATCGTCTCCTTGACCTTGTCAATGCCGATCGAGAGCACCGTCACATCGGCTTCACCAACCTGGTCTTTCACCTGGACCGCCTGCTCGACAGCGAACTCGTCATACTCATTCATCCGCCAGGCCAGATCGACGTTGTCATACCACTTGCCTTCGGTGTTCACTTTGAATTTCGATTCCATGTCCGGAACCTGCTTTATGCACACCAGAATTTTCACAATTCACCCCCGGCTGACTGATTAACGGTTGAAGTCATCAACAAATCCATAAAGGAGACAGGATACTTGACTATCAGTATAACCGCTTAAAACCATTAGTGAAAAGCTTGTAAATATTTTTTGTTTATTATTGCGATGAGGGTGCGACTTTGACGAATCAAGCAAAACAAACAAGGGGCCAACCTTATGCAGGCTAACCCCTTGTTTTTGCGATGGTACCCCGAGCATTCAGAAGGGACACTACAGGGACACTTCTAGTAGTGTCCCTGTAGTGTCCTATCGGGTTCTAAACTGAAAGCTATCGTGCTCCTCGCGGGCGATATCCGCCCTCACCTCTTCGACACTACGCTTGTAGATAATCTCACGGCCCATGATGCTGCCGGCATAGGCCAGGTTGTTACGCGTTGGGGTCAGTTTGCATTTGACATTATGCAGCCCCTCACCAAGCACAATCCAGATGGCATCGACCGCCTTATCGGAAGCCACGACCTCCAGGATTTGATTGTCCTCTACCTGTACTTTGATTTTTGCGTCAGCCATTATGTTTGAGGCTCCTGTATTGAAGTTAGATATCGCCTGAATTCTGAATGATCATATGACCTTATGTAAGACCCTATTTCTAAACACATGATTATAGACAGCTAACTCGATCCAACCAAAGAGCCTTGTGCAATATCAAGGGTAGCCCCCATTCCTTAGATTCCGGTAGAAATTAATCCTTTTGTTTTCATCAAAAGCTGTTCTAAGATATACCCTTCGTTATAGATAGAAGATAAAGTAATTTTCAATAAATGGAGGGAATCCTGTGAAAAAAGTTTTGTGCTCTTTATCGTAATCCTTTGTGGATGCGTACCGCCCACGAATACACAAAGTTATCTGGATACAATGTCTCGTATCGGCACAGTTCAGCAACGGGATGATTCAAAAAAAGAGATGCTGAGCTGCATCAGCAGAGCCCTGCATACTCCCGAAACCCAACTCGGCCAATCAAAGCAGGTCCCCCAGATCAACCTGCATGGGCGGCAGTTCTCCATGGCTGTTGCGAAATAATTCGACAGAGCAGAACCTGCCAAGGTTGGCTCTTTAACAATACAGTAGCCGCTCGCAAGCTACGTACATTTTATTTTTTCAAGGAGAAGAACATGACACAAAGAAAACTACTCGTACTTCTGATTGTGACAGCGCTACTTTTAAGCGGCTGCATCCGAGCAATGGTCAACTCGAGCATGAATAAACACTATTCACAACCGAATATGGTCAAAATTGCACCACCTCCAGATGCAAGTGAAGAAGCAATTTTCTACCACAACATCATGCAAGATTACGGAACCTTTTTCGCATCCCTGCAAGGGGAGAGCCCAAAGGCCGAACTAACAGCCGAGCAGAAACTGGAGCTGGAAAAGACCATTAAGGAAGGCGAACAGAAGAGCAAAAAAAATCTTATTGCGACCATGATGGAATCAGGAAGTTCAAAAATCGAGGCCGAGAGGATGTGGCGCTCCATATCAAAGATAGGTAAGGGTGACAACACCAAGAGTTACACCGCAAAAGTCCTCCCGACGGGGGCCAACCAAGGCACAGTTACCACCAGCAAATCGATGGGCTCAGACTATTCCATGCCCAATGTTACAGCATCAGTCGGCTTCATGTATATGGCTCAAGACATAGAAGAAGCTCGCACTATCCTCAAAGACCTCTACCGTAAAGTTGGTGAAATTAACTTTGAATCAGACGGCTGGACAATAAAGAATGAAGATTATTTTCAGAAAGAGAATCAACGGATCTACGATGACTGTGTAAAGATCAAAAACATGATAGGACCAACCGTAGGGGAGAAACTGAACAAACAGTACCAGAACAATATTGACACCTATGAGAAAAAACTCAATTCACCAATCGATTCATTGTCCTACAACTATATCTGGGAGAGCGATGTAATCAGCAAACTCACCAACCTGCCCGAGACAGACCAGCTGAACATCATGTTCAGTGCGTTTGATGGAGGGGAACATTCTTCTGTCTCAGTAACGATCATGTACATAAAGATGGAATCTTTTTAGCAGTCAAAGACTAAAGCCCCTCTGAGTGACAGAGGGGCTTTACTGTAGCACCCTTAAATTAGTGAGGAGTAGCCCCGATGACGTACCAAACTGCCGTTAAGATCTTTTTGATTCTTCTATTTATCATATTACAAGGATGTGTCGGTGCGAGACGTTCGGAGGTTGCAATAAACCCCAAATTGGGACACATGCACAAGATGGCTGAGAACATCAATGACCTGATCAATGAGGGAATAAACCCAGAGAGCAAAAAAACACAGGAATTGACAGAAGATGAAAAAGACGCCCTGGTCAAGAAATGGTTTAACGAGGGCTATACGTCCTGGGAGGCGTCCGGGCTCAGTGGAAGCATCGCTATCAGCTCAAGTTTCAGTGATAATGTTTATGCTATCTACTCTCCAATCATCAGTTACTTTGAGGGCAAGGGCCGAATAGGTGAAGCAATCCCCTACCTCAAAGAGGGCAGTGCCGAGGCTTTAGAGAACCTCGTCATCGGCACCTACCTGGAGTGGCAAATAAAACTGATCGATGCCTACAACGCACTGGGACAAATCGATCTTGCTGAGAATGAAATCGTCAATCTCGAGAGAATCATACCGGAATATTTCGACTGCGACTTTGATGCAGACCTTCGCCAGTATGACAACCTGACAGTCTTCGTCAACATCGCTGTTCATCGGGTCAGACTTGATTTTTTGTTAAAGCAGGGCCGTGACATTGAGGTCCCGCTTTGGACGAAGAGATATAAATTTTTAAAATCGGCAACACAAACATATCCAGAGATAAGAAACTTTGAAGCCGATTCCCGACTGGATGGTCTCACTTTTCTAGTAGGCACTACAATGAAGAAATATGGAGGCGATAACTCCTATGACCGGATGAATGACAAATATTTCTTCACCTACGCGAAGCTGTTTAGTCTGAATGGACAGAACACGTTGGCATTTGAAGCTCTTGAAGAAGTCAAAGCATCTTACCGCATCAACATCAAGCGTCTGAAACTTATCGATTATTACTATGGCGCGTGGAACGGCTCACACAACAAGATGAACGACTCGACTCAGCCGTACAGAAGTCGAAGCTGGCTCTATTCAAAAGACGCTGAGATTCAACTCCATCTCGACAACGCGCAGAAAGCTTTGGACCTTCTGCAACAGGCAAAAGTCGAATTTGCCAAGGTCGAGGAGTTGTACGATAAACTGCCTCCTTTCTACAGGCTGTACCACAAGATCGACTTTGACGCCCTGGAACTCAAATTCCTCGAAGCAAAAACGCTAGAAAAGCTAGGTCGCCATCAGGATGCGAGCGACCTTTACCGGGATAACATTACTTTTTCTGAAAAAATCCGACAGAGCCTTCCGGTGGAAGAAAGAAATCAGTTCTTCAGATCAACAGCCCAGGAAAGCTACTTCGGGCTCCTGCGATGCGCTACGGCACAATATATGGATAACCGTAGCAATGAAACCTTCTCACAAGTTATTGCTGCGGCAGAGAACTTCCGCTCCCGGCAGCTTCGGGAAATGTTACAGAGCGATGACACCACCGACGTTCAGAATATCAACTTGACCACTCTCCGCACGCAACTGCCGCAAAAGAGTGGCGCACTGCTGATCGTCGACATGGTCGAATCCTGTCTGGTGGCCTTCTTCGACGGCAAGACCCACTCGGTCCATCTCTTCGCAAAAGAGGCTGCCTGGGATCAAAACATCTTCAAACTGCGCAACCGTCTGGCCGAAAACCAGCAGTTCGACTACGCCGGATTACGCGAAATATCCCGCCAGGTCTTCACCGGGATCGAGGAACACTTAAGCGAAACAGATCGACTCTATGTCCTGTCCGACGGCGCCCTATCGGCCCTGCCGCTGGAGATCTTCCCGATCTGGACCAACTCGATTCTCGCCGATCTGACCACGGTCTCCTACCTGCCCTCGCTCGCCCTGCTCGGCCAAAGTTCATCAAGCAACCATGACAAGCAGCTATTTGCTGTGGCCGACCCAGTCTACAACGCCCAGGAAACCATTGACCGCCATATCGGGCGAGGGGTGATGCAGGCCACCAGGGGTAGCAGCGAGTTGAGCATGTTCCAGGCTCTGCCCGAGACCCGCGACGAGGTTCAGGACATCTTGACCGGCTTTACCAATAAGGGCTCAATGCTGCTCGGTAGCGAAGCCAAAGAGAGTAACGTCAAAACGATGGACCTGTCCCCCTACTCCCACATACATTTTGCAACCCATGGCGTCATCGGCGGCGAGATCCCAACCCTGACCGAACCGGCGTTGGTGCTTTCCTACGAGGACGGTGAGGATGGTTTCCTGACCGCCAGCGAAGTCTCGAAACTCAACTTGAACGCCGACATGACCGTCCTTTCAGCCTGCAACACCGGTAACGGTAAATATTTCCGTGGCGAGGGTTTGATGGGGATTGGCCGCGCCTTCATGGTGGCCGGTTCCAAACAGGTCGTCGTTTCTCTGTGGCCAGTTGACTCCATGGCAACCAAAGAGTTGATGGTCAGCTTTTACCAGCAAATGGCCAGAGGATTGGATGCCCCCGCAGCTCTTGCAGCGGCAAAGCGTCAATACTATATGACAAACAAGCAGCAGCGAGAGGTTGAATCGGCCAGAGGGATTGGACGTAAGAGAATAAAGTCTTCTGGCGACACTCCGAAGCGCTTCAAGCAACGCGGCAACCCCTTCTTCTGGTCACCCTTCATCGTGATCTCGGCTGAGGGTTGATAGCCACGAGCAAGAACATTAATAGGCCCTGCGCCGTGCCACGTATTCGGGGGTCCAGCGCCCGGCAAAAGGGACACTCTCTTTTGACTGTCCCCGGCTTCCGGCTCCGGTCTTTGCTGAGAGCTGAATTCAGTGGCTAACAAACAAAAGCGGCCCACCCAGAATGCTCTGGAGGGGCCGCTTTGTGAGAAATTTCGAGAACTCTCTCAAGGCAACAGCTACATCGCTACTATAGTTGGTATGGGACGATAATCGAACTCGATTTTAGGGGACATTCTATATCGCCCCAGTCAACACAAAAGATTAACCCTGTAAAACCGCATGTTAAAAATGCAGTCTGATTCTTCACGCAAATCTCCCTCTGTTTTCGTTCCGGCGTTCGTCTCACATCTTGGCGAATCTTGAGCGACCTCGTAAAAGAACTTCGGATCGGCGCGTCTTTATAACTGGCAATGATGGCATTGCCTGCACCAAGGCGTGCAGTAGGCCAGCTTTGCCTTGCTTGGCGATCACCGGATGTCTTCTATTATCCCCGTAGGTGGGTCAATTTTGCATGCCGATTAACACTTTGTCTAAAGAAACCACATCAGCGGCTCAGATAGTCATCAATTTCAGAAAACTGCTCAATATCCTTTTGCATCACTCCACAGGCATTAAATTCTTCACGCCATCCTGCCACAGCAGTAAAAACCTGCTCGACAATTTCAACAGCACCCGAGACACCCCAGACCCGACCCATCCGCTCCAGGTTAGCCCGCCCCGGATAGACCGGATCGAGATCAAAGAACAGAACGTGCTCGCCTCGCTGTCCGATGTCCGGGACCAGGTCGAAGGCTGGCGACAACCTCCACCCCTCTTCACAGGTGCATGTCATCCAGAAGTTCTTCAGATGATCGTCGGTATTGTGTACGACTGCATTAAAAGCCATCTGACGAAACAACCGTTCAGAATCGACTTGCGGGTCAGCACTGACCTTGCGCATCACGTCCAGGAGGTCAGTATATCGCGCATGATAGTACCCCGTAGCCTTGAGCAGTGTTTGCAGGCTGACCATGTGGCGCCGCCCCTGCGGCAAAATATCGAAACGCTCAACCAGCAACACCGGACGGCTGCCGCATTCGATCAGTTTTGTCGACGGAACGTCTAACCCAGCTTTTTTTGCCAAAACCATTGTCGCCGCTTCTATACGCACCACGTCGACATTGTCTTTGATACTCGGAAATTTGGCGAGGTAATGTTTGTCGGCCTGTTCGTCATGAACCAGAGCCTTGGGACGCGCTCCGCCTGGCGAACTTCCTGCACCAAGCAGCAGGTTGATATCAATATCAGATTTGTCACCACGCTCAAAAGCCTCAGCACCCCGCACCAGACGATCAAGATTCAAGACAGAAGCTTCCGATACTATTCTCTCCGGAACACCCTGCTCAGCATACGATAGCGCACCAAGCCCTGAAGCACCCAACTTGAGGAGAAGATTCGCCAGAATTTGCTGATGGAGAGGAATATCATTCTTACGAACCAATAAGCGCCGTCCCCAGACGTCAGGGAGACTGTCTTCGAACACTCCGAAAACACCTGGATGCTCGACATTGAATTCACCTTCACCCAACGGCAGGGAAACCGGGTCAAGTGCGAAGGCACCTGTATGGTTTAAATAGTCGGGCACATAACGAAAAGCTCCACGCCCCCTGCCATCGCCACCAATTTCGCAAACCATCTCTCCGGCAAGGACTTGGTTCGCTTTAAGAGTAACCCAGACTTCGATTCGATTGATCATTTTCCACCTTTACGCGATGCGCGCTGGCGTTTCGGTTTTTGTGTCTGCTCGTATTTGTCGAAAAGACTCTCTTTCGGCATAAGCAACCGATCAAGGTCCTCCACATGCCCGAGGAGATCCAAAGCCACTGCCCAGTGCCCAAGCTGCACCTTGTGATCACCGTTCTCCATCTTATAGAGTGTCGGGACACTTACACCAATGCGTGAGGCAAAGACCTTCTGCGTCTCATTACGTTGCAAGCGTTCCTCGCGCAACCGGGCGCCAAGAGCCTTTAAGCTTTCCGTGACCGAACCTGAGACTATCATTTTCCACACCTAACCATAAGCATAATTTGCATTATCCATAAATTTTCTAGTTTATGCAAACTATATTTACTATTATCAGGACACAGTAGAAACTGACGGCAAAGAAGATTTAACAAGACAGATTGTTCTATGGGAACCATGAGTCCCCTATTGGAAGACAACGGTGACAACACAAAAAACGCCCGAATGGTAATCAGCCGGTCGTTTGCAGAGGAATGAACCAGGTGGGTAATAAACAAAAATGGCCCACCCAGAAGACTCTGGAGGGGCCGTTTTGTGAGAAATCCCGAAAAATTTCTCAAGGCAACAGCTAAGTCGCTGTTATAGTTGGTACCCGGGACGAGAATCGAACTCGTACAGGATTGCTCCCGAGGGATTTTAAGTCCCTTGCGTCTACCAGTTCCGCCACCCGGGCAAAGAATCAAAAGTTCGGCTATTATTAGTGCAATTATGAGCAGTGTGTCAACCGGAGGTTTACTATGCAGGACACTTTTATTTGCCCTCATTGCGGCAAACCGGGTCAACGCTACCGCAACCCCTTTCCGACCGTGGACATCATCATACGAATCGCAGATCAAATTGTTCTGATTGAGCGCCGCAACCCACCTTTAGGTTGGGCTCTCCCTGGTGGCTTTGTCGATCTTCAGGCGGATTGTCGTGAGGCTTCTGCCGAGAAGAAATGAAAGTCGGGGACGGTGTCAAGCAGTTGATGTTTTTCACACAAGGTAAAGAACAGACGTAAGCCCTCAAGGTGGACATCACTCAAGTCGTAGTCGATTCCCTGCCAGTAATTTTCCAACCCGGCCGGGCTGAAGCCACTGTTCTCGGCGTAATGGGCGGCCAATGCGGGCAAATCGGCAAACGCCCGTTGCCGCGCACTTTTGAGTTGCGGGGTGAACCGGGCAATTTCATCAAAATGCTTTGAGACCGCATCGCGACGCAGCAGCCAGAGCGCGAACACAAAGGGCAAACCGGTAAAATGGTACCAAAGCGCGCCTAGATCGGTAATCTGCACATCCTGCGGACAGTTCTGCGCGGCAGTGAGAGCCCGGTCGCCAATCAGCAAGGCACTCTGGCCGGCGGCGAGGGCCTCTTCAACGCGACCTTGCGGCACCTGACAGCGCGCATCGTTCACACCGCAAAACTCCAGCAGAAGAATCTTTAACAGATTGATCGAGGTGGCGGACTCACCGGTTATGGCGATATCCTGGCCATCCAGCAGACTGATGGGCCCGCGGGAGAAGAGCAAGACACTATGGACCGGACCGATACTGCTGATTGAATGCTCGGGTAAGAGCAGATATTGATCGGCATTCAAGCCATACTCAAAAGACGAGGACGGGCAGGCATCAATCCGGCCTTGAGAGAGCAGAGTATTCAGTTCGGAGGGAACGCCGGAGACAATTTCGCCATCAAAGCCCTCATCAACCAAATAATGGAAATAAGGGACAACATTCAGATATGAGATACGACCGATACGAAGTGTCATGTTAATAAGGTCAACTCTGGGGTAAAGACGATCTTGATGTGAAGCTGTAGAATTGAGAAAAAATAATGTCGGGATATTATCACGCTCAACGGCATCGTTCAACGGTCAAAAACTCAATGCTTTAAATTCCACTCCGGGTTGCCAAATTTTTCTTTCAGCAATAGCTGAGCCAGTGAATCTTCCAAAGCGCTTGGCTCGGAGTGCTCCCATTCAATCTGCAACTGACGTCTAAAAACTTCAGTCAGTCGAGACTCCACGGTGGCGATATCGAGCGGCTCTGACGCCTGCAGATTTAGCCAGCCGACACTCTCCATCAGCTTGCGATCTTCAATTCTTAAGACCCTTCGCAACAGTTCCAGATCCATCTCAAGCGGCAACGAGCCATGCTGCAGAAACGCCTGACCGTGACGCTTTTGCGCACTCCCGGCGACCTTGCGCCCAGAGATCACCAGCTCATACTGTGAGGGTGCCGAGAAACAGACCGCTTTCGCCGGGTTGCTGTGACCACCACGGGGTTTGCCCGGCACCAACTCGGCTGGAAGGCCCAACTGCTGTAAAGTTTCCTGAAGGACTTCGGCGATCACCCGGTAGCAACTGAGGACATCATGCGCGAACTTGCCGGTATTCAGCGGCGCGATAACCGCGTAGGTGACTTCATGATCATGCAGGACCGCCCGGCCTCCAGTTGTTCTGCGGACAACATCAAGGCCCTCCTGGCGGCAAACTTCGAGATCAAGGTCTTTCGCAACCGACTGCGCATAACCGATCGTAACCGTTGTCGGCTGCCAACGATAAAACCTCAGAATCGGGGGCGACTCGCCAAGCGCGACGCGTTGCAATAAGGCTTCGTCGAGAGCCATGTTCATGGCTCCGGACTGAAACCCAGAATTGATTAAGCGCCATTTCTGTATATTTGAGGTGTTCACGACGATAGAATCCAGAAACAGGTGAAAACATTTAACGCAAAGACGCCAAGCCGCAAAGGATATTAACTACAATCAAGTCAACAGCTCAGGTTTTGAAGCCTTTCTTTGCGTTCTTTGCGCCTTAGCGATAAATCTTATTGTTTTGTCCTATTAACTTGAGAACAAACTTCATTTGTTAAACTGGCGCTGATTGTATCAAAAAGAAAGGCCAGGAGAACCTGGCCTTAAACTTTAAAGTTTCAACCGCTCGATGAAGCCGGTGTCGATATCCCCATCGATAAAATCTTTGTTTTGCATAATTCTCTGATGAAACGGGATAGTCGTCTTAATTCCGCCGATAATGAACTCGTCGAGTGAACGAGCCATTCGCTTGATCGCTTCCTCGCGGGTATCGGCATGCACGATCAACTTGGCGATCATCGAATCGTAATGAGGCAAGACGACATACTGGTCATAAGCAGCACTGTCGATACGAACACCGAGACCTCCTGGAGGATGATAACCATCAATCTTCCCAGGGAAAGGGGTAAATTTAACCGGATCCTCTGCATTGATCCGACATTCAATGGAATGCCCCTTGATCTTAATATCCTTCTGCTTACGGCTCAATGGTTCACCGTAAGCGACCCGGATCTGCTCTTTGATAATATCCACTCCAGTCACCATCTCGGTGACAGGGTGCTCGACCTGAACACGAGTATTCATCTCCATGAAGTAGAATTTGCCTTTGGTATCGAGCAAAAACTCCATGGTTCCGACGCTGGTATAGCCAATCGCCTTGCAGGCATTTACCGCACACTCACAAAGATCTTTGCGTTGCGCCGCAGAAATGACGGGACAGGGCGCCTCCTCGATCAGTTTTTGATGGCGTCTCTGAATGGAGCAGTCACGCTCGCCAAGATGGATAACATTGCCGTGCTGGTCAGCGAGAATTTGCACCTCAACGTGACGCGGATTCTCGCAAAATTTTTCGATATAGACATCAGCGTTACTAAATGAGGCCTTAGCTTCTGCACGGGCCATGGCAAACTGGTTTGGCAATGATGCCGGAGAATGGACAACCTTCATGCCCTTACCGCCACCGCCAGCAGTGGCCTTGATAATAACAGGGAAACCAATTGCCGAGGCAATCCGCTGAGCTTCTTCTACCGTCTCGACATTATCTTCGGTTCCAGGAAGAATCGGCACACCAGATTTGATGACCGTTTGACGCGCGGCAATCTTGTCACCCATCAGGCGGATATTGTCCGGGGTTGGCCCAATAAACACCAAACCACAATTTTCGCAGATTTCTGCAAATTCGGCATTTTCAGCCAGAAAACCATAACCAGGGTGAATGGCTTCGGCATCAGTAACTTCAGCAGCACTGATAATGGCCTTCATGTTGAGATAACTCTCACTGCTGGGCGCGCTGCCGATGCAGATACTCTCATCGGCAATTTTGGTATGCAGGGCGTCGGCATCAACGTCGGAGTGAACCGCTACAGTAAGGATACCGAGTTCCTTACATGCGCGAATAATACGTACAGCAATCTCGCCGCGATTGGCGATCAGAATTTTGCGAAACATTGGGTGTCTCCCTTACATCTAGACTAGAGGCGTTCCACTTTGAAAAGAGGCTCGCCAAATTCGATCGGTGCGGCATCATCTTTGATGATTTCAATAATCTTGCATTTGAACTCAGCCTCAATCTCATTAAACATTTTCATAGCCTCAACCAGACAAACCGTTTGACCGGCCTCAACAACATCTCCCACACTGGCAAAATAATCAGCTTCGGGGCTCGGCTTGCGATAAAAAGTGCCTACCATTGGAGAGATAATCGTCTCATAGTTATCATCTGCCGCAACGGGTGCAGCCACAGGAGCCGCTGCAGGCGCAGTGGCGACAGCAGGAGCCTGAGGAGTAGAGGACATGATATTTGTTGGGGCGGCCAGATGGATATATTCCTTATCTGGCCCGCGCTTAATAACAATTTTCTCTTCAGCATTTTCCATTTCAAACTCAGTAATATCGGTGTCGGTGATAATTTTAACCAAAGCCTTCAGATCTTTGATTTCCATGTTGTTCCTCCTTGAGCAGCGCCTCTGTTGTTGAGGCCGCATTATGTATTTTTTAGTTTACCAGAACGTTACAAAACGTCTTGGGGATTTTTGTAAGAATCTTGCTACCATCGGATGTCACTAGTACCATATCTTCAATTCTGACACCACCCACGTCTGGGAGATAAATCCCCGGTTCAATGGTAAAGATCATACCCTCTTCTGCCGTTAATCTGCTACGAGGTGAAACAACCGGAGCCTCATGAACTTCCAGACCAACGCCATGACCGAGGCCATGCCCAAAATACTGACCGTAACCAGCGAGGTCAATATGCTCCCGAGCAATTCGGTCCAATTCAATCAAAGCGATTCCGGGAACCACCGCAGCGAGGGCACGATCATGAGCCTCAAGTACAATATCGAAAATATTGCGAAGTTCGTCGCTGACTGCGCCCACAGCCAGGGTCACGGTTTCATCGGAATGATAACCACGGAAACGGCAACCAAAATCGATCGTTACCAGATCGCCCTGTTCGATGATCCGCTCGCTCGC
Source organism: Desulfuromonadales bacterium (assembly GCA_030145195.1). GTDB lineage: Bacteria > Desulfobacterota > Desulfuromonadia > Desulfuromonadales > BM103 > JAQYVY01. The sequence continues at coordinate 23,365 of JAQYVY010000031.1, forward strand.
CACCCCGTGAGGCATGGCACCCCTATAACCGGAAGCAACAATAAAATCGAACGCTTTCTCCTCAGCGCCACGTTGTTTCAGGGCAAATTCAAGAGCTAGAGCAACAGCTCTTTCGCTGACACCCGGCTGGATCATATTGCGAATTTCGGTAAAGGCCTCAAAGTTCGCCTGAGTTGCCACTGAGACCGCACTAACCTCATCGGGTTCCTTACTCAATCGCAAGGAATCCAATTGCTTACCCAGAGCCACCCATTGCCAGGATTCATCGCCCCTTTGTTGCAAATCCTGAGCAGTACCAAAGGCGAGTTCAGCTTCAAAACCAATCTTGGTGGGAGCATAAGTCTTGAGTTGCGTAATGATACTGTCGCCCTTGACTTTATATTCTTCGACACGGTCAGCAACCACCTGCTCTCGCGCCTGCATAGTGTAGCGAGAATCTGTTAAAAAAATCATCTCAGTCGATGAGACAATCAATGCACCGTCACTCCCCGTGAAGCCACAGAGATAACGAAGTTGCTCTGGCTTGGAGAATAGTATGGCGCTCAGTTCCAACTCAACCAGGAGATTGGAGATTTTCTGCCGACGACAGGGATAATCCATGATTTCCTAAATTGGGGAGGTTATGACAAACGTGCCATTAAGCCACGTAAGGCCAGTTGATAACCAACGGCACCAAAGCCTGCTATCTGTCCGACTACCACACCGGCGACATAGGAGTGATGACGAAAAGTCTCGCGGGCATGGATATTGGAAAGATGGACTTCGACCGTGGGCAATTCGATTGAGGAGAGGGCGTCACGCAAGGCAATACTGGTATGAGTATAACCGCCAGGGTTGATGATTATTGCAGCAAAGCCGTCGTCTGCGGCAGCATGAATACGGTCAATCAAGACCCCTTCATGATTGGTCTGGAATGCTTCGACTTCGCAGCCAAGATCCGCAGCCAGAAGGTTCACATCACGGTTAATATCGTCAAGGGTCTGCCGTCCGTAAACTTCGGGTTCGCGTCGTCCCAAAAGATTCAGATTCGGCCCATTTAGCAGGAGAAAACGAAGAACCATATCAATCTAAAGCCTCAATAAGATTAGCCCCTTCCCGAGTCATTAAATAGCGTCCTTTGCCAAAGTTGCCATCCCGATTTAATAGCAGGGCAAAGAAATAATCATCACAGAGGGTACGAATCACAATGATAAAACGATCTGTCAGTATTGAGATTTCTTCCATCTCGCCAAGACTCAATATCTCTGCGGTCTTGCGAATTTCCTTTAGGACATTAGAGTACTCAACCACAACCATCTGTAGATCAATCTCGTCCCCGGGCTGAAAAAACTGATCAATGGCAATTCCGTCATAGCCCATGAGGACAGCACCGATGCCGCCACCAGCCTCTTCGACGACCCGTTGCAGAATATCGCTAAACATGTATTCTCCCCTGCTTAATTACAGCAAGCCAGCGCTGGAAAACCGCCAGCGACGATTGTTTTTGAGGCTCATTATGGCCCACGACGACTGATTCTGGGGCCTCTTCGTGTGAAGCTACAGGCATCACTTGAGAAAGACCAGGTTCAGATGATGGCACGGATTCCTGAACGGGAGCAGACTGCTCTTCAGAAAGGGGTGATAGCGTATCGTCATGAGCCTGAAGTTGAACCAGTCGTTCGCGTGCCGTGGAATTATCGGGGTTATGCCTGAGTATCTCAGCATAAACAGTTATTGCCTTATCCAGCAAACCCTGCTTGACATAGATTTCCGCCAGCGTAGCCGTCGGAATCGGTGTCCCCTGCTCTTCCAATGGCATTTTTGTGGAGATAACAGAAGGCTTGGACTCAGAGATCAGCTTGATTTCAGACCAAGGTCTGGGCAAATCCAAAGCAATCAACATATCCGATATTTTATTGTCATCAGGATGAAAGACTGCGGCCTCACAGAGAATTTTACGTGCCTGATCACGTTCACCACGAATTAGATGCAGCCGGGCTAAACCGACCAACGCAGCTTGGCACTGCCGATCAATACTGAGCGATTTGGCATATGAACTCATAGCCTCATCGATACGACCCATTTGTCCAAGAACGCGCCCCATAGTGGCAAATCCAGGGCTGAAATGCGGCAACATGCGCGTACCGAGCTTAGTCGCTTCGAGCGCGTCGTCCAAGAGCCCGATCTGGCGATAAGCCTCAGCTAAGGGAACAAAAGCCGTAGAACTTGGATCTTTGGAAACTATCTGTAGATAGCTGCCGATCTTTCCGATCAAACTTCCACCAGTTTTAACCTGATTCATTATTCTTTTTCCATTATTGGGACAGGATCTCTTGCAGAACCACTTCCAAGTTTTCTAACTTGTGCAGTTCAGAGGAACCTATCCCATGATTAAGAACGAATCTCACAGCTCCATCCTTGACTTTCTTATCACGTTGCATCACTTCAAGATACTCGGAAACGGTAAAGTCAGGTGGTGCGACAGGGAGGTCAAAATAGCTTAACAGTTCGCGAATACGGTCAACCTCTGCAGAGGTACAATGTCCCATTCTGTATGCAATTTGAGCAGCGACAACCATACCGATTGAAACCGCCTCGCCATGTTTAATTACACCATAACCTGACAAAGTTTCAACAGCATGACCAAAAGTGTGACCAAAATTCAGAATAGCCCTTAATCCCTGTTCTTTCTCATCATTTTCTACAACATTCGCCTTAATTTGGCAAGATATCATTACCGCATGGATGAGAGCCTCAGCTGATTGAGCTACGAGCGCAGCTCGATTTTCCTCAAGCCAATTAAAAAAAACAGGGTCTCGAATAATTCCATATTTTACAACTTCAGCAATCCCTGCAGAAAACTCTCTTTGGGGTAAGGTCGTAAGTGCCGCAACATCAATATGAACATGCTTTGGTTGATAGAAAGCCCCAATCAGGTTTTTCCCCTGAGGATGATTCACCCCGGTCTTGCCACCGACTGAACTGTCAACTTGTGCTAATAGAGTCGTCGGAACCTGGACAAAAGGAATACCACGAAGAAAAGTGGCCGCGGCAAAACCGGCCATATCGCCGATAACGCCACCACCGAGCGCAATCAAGCCGCAGTAACGATCAAAACGTCGATCAATCAGAACATCATAGATGTTTTCAAGGGTGTTGATATTTTTGTATTCTTCACCGTCAGGCAGTCGAATGACACTGACCTGCCGTCCACCGGCAACCAGCGAAGCAACAATTTTCTCACAGTAAAGATCGCCGACCGTCGGGTTAGTCACCAAAGCCACTTTACTGGGGAATTCGACCTTATCAAGCGCAGAGCCGAGGTCTGCCAGAATGTGCTGACCAATCCAGATCGGGTAACTCCGCTCACCGAGACCAACTTCGATTTGAGGCATGAATAGAGACCTTAAATATCAAGTCAATTCAATCTATCACATTGAGAATGACGTCAATAGGGACTGCTATTATACAGAAAAGGACAGGGATTACCTGTCCTTTCCGCATCGTATCAGTCTTTCAAGTTACGGCTCAACAATACGTGGCGTAATAAATATCAATAACTCTTTACGTGAGGTGGCCTTGGTTGTTGACTTAAACAAATGACCAATAAAGGGAATATCTTTTAGATAAGGGACACCGGTATTAGAACTACGTTCATCCTCAATAAATATGCCACCAATCACTGTTGTTTGGCCATCACGAACCAAAACCTTTGTCTTGGCATCTTTTGCATCGATTGACAAGGCCGTACCACCAGCGATAGGAACAGAGGAACCGACTGCACTACTTGATGCACTGATCTCCAGGATAATACTTCCATCAGGGTTTATTTCAGGGGTCACTTCTAATTTAAGCTCGGCACTTTCAAACTCAACGTTTGTGCCTGCATCGCCAACTGTGGCATATGGAATTTTGGTTCCCTGAGAGATTGTCGCCTTCTCACCATTTAAGGTTGTTACCCGCGGCGTTGAGATAACATTAGCCTCTCCAGAGGACTCCAAGGCAGAGATCAGCAGGTCAATCTGTAAGTTACCATCGAGTGCGCCGACAAGCATCTCGGATGCCATCCCCGCAGAGGTAAGAGGATTAAGGACATATGACCCGCCCAGCCCTAATGCAGCTTGAGTAACATCCAGGTTTTCATTAAATGGATCACTGGAGTCCTGGTAACCAAACAACCACTTTACACCCATATCAGCGGCAAAGTTGACATTCGCTTCAACAATACGTGCCTCGATCATGACCTGGCGTTCAGGCTTGTCAATCTGGGCAATCATTTCTTCCATGTTTTCAAGCACGCTAGCAACATCGCGAATGATCAACTGCTTATTGCGCGAGTCGGAAATGATAGTACCGCGTTCTGACTTAATATCGGTCAAATAGTCTTTCATATCATCTACAGAAGCGTGACTGATCGGAAAAACTTTACTTTCAAGAGCACCTTCATCAATCTCTATTTGCTGAGCCTTCATGTCAGCCTGCTGAAGTTCCCTGATTTTATCTTTGGGCAAAACCCGCAAAACATTCCCCTGCTGAATTTTCCCCAAACCAGCAGTTTCTAGAATCAGGTCGAGAGCCTGATCCCAAGGGACATCAATCAAACGCAAGGTAACATTACCACCGACATCACTGCTGGCCAAAATATTAAGATTACTTACATCGCCAATCAGTTGCAGAATACTCCGGACACTCGCCGAATCAAACACCAGGGTGATCTTCTCGCCATTATAAAGTGAGGCTTCCTCGGCCATTGTGTCCGCCGTATCGGGAGAAAATCCTGGAGACCCGTCGATCAAGGAGTCCGCGTCCGGGGTAGGCACCACAAGTTCTTTTTGAGTAACCGCTGGAGGAGTCGGTTCAGCATAAGCACCATCATCGACGACAAAACGAACCATATTGCCTTCTGCCTCCAAAGCATAAGCAACCGGACCCTTGAGATCAACCGCGATGCGAACATTCTGGGTACCGTCTTCTGAGACAGTATAGGGTGTCACAGAAGTAACCGCGCTAGGGAAAGCAGAGGCATCAATAGTGCGGCGTAGAGCACGACTTATTGATGTATTAATAATTTCGAAACGGATTAAACCACCGTCCTCGACAGGTTGAGATACGCTCGCAGGCCCTGTCAGTGTGACCGCAACAACACTGCGCCCATCAAAGTTCTCAAAATCAATCGCCTCAATAGCGACCGGACCGCTAGAAATTTTTTGCGGAGTTGCCTCGATTGGGGCCAAAGCAGGAGCAGACTCTGCTATCACGACAGTGGTTTTTTCTTCTTCAACCGTGACTGGCGCAACCACCTTTTCGTCAACCAGGTTCGCTTCGGACATGGCACCAGCAACCGGTTTGGCAGTATCGCTCCAAGCAACCAAAACATCTGTGGTACGTTTGGTGACGGTATGATCAGGTAGCGTCGTACCGGCAGCATCAAAAACCAGCCTGACCTTATCGTCATAGGTTCCGACTCGCACCTGCTTCATTCCGGCGTCTGCGCGGAAAGACCGCTCTTTAAAACCAGGGCGGACATCATAAATGTCTACAATCAGTCGAGGAGGATTATCCAGAGTAAAGTACTGGTGTTTACCGATTTTGCCATTCCCCTCAAGCAAGGCTTGACCAGAGGAAAGGTTGATATTACGCAAAACGTTGGCAGCCTGAATTGCATCGACGCTCACGGGCACAGGGAAAGCGGCCTCTTCTTTGGCAGCGGCCTCTTCTTTGGCAGCGACCTCTTCTTTGGATGCGACCTGGGGTTGTTCAACTTTTGGTGCATCAGGAGAAACTGTCGCAAAAGTTACCCGGAATTCATTCTTATCAAGGTTGACCTGATACTCAGTACCTTCTTGCAGGAGTATCTCAACACGAGAAAGAGTTCCAGAAGAGAGGTTAAAACTTGCGACCCGAACTTCCTGAAGAGGCCCCTGCTGAACAGAAAGCACTTCTTCAAGATCAGCTAGAGCCATGCCAGGGAAATCGATAACAACTCTGATCGGATCAAAAGAGTCATAGACGGTGTAACGATAACCCACCGGCTCCATGGTCTTAATAAGAACGGTCGGTGAGACTACGGCGGCTTCCATCGTTACCGATAAAAGCTTGTTCGGCTGCTCGGCAGCGAACGCCGAACTGCAAACCAGAGCCAAAAGAATCATCATGGCACTAAAGAAGCGGGTTGTTTTTCTCACCCAAAGTTGACTCAACATAGAATTCACCCCGCGCATTTATTAAACTCCTTCCCGAGTGGGAACCTTTATTTCTAGAATATTGGTTAAGACATTTCCAGAAAAATCATAATATTTTTCTTCGACCTGAACCGATTGACTACTGATGGCTATTACCACGCCTTCATTTTTGCCTATTTTCAACCCATTTGTCAGAATATAAGACTTTCCATCTGGAGCCATCACCATGGCTCTAGGCTCGCCCTTGCCGATAAGAACACCCATTAAGCGATACTGTGTCAGGTCATATTTCTGAAGCGGAGTCATCGGCTCAGATGAATCACTGATTGGCTTTCTAATTGTCGTCAAAGGAACAAAGGGATCCCTCCGACCTTCCTGGGAGTAAACAAATTTTTTCTCTTCCGGTTCCTTGACCTCTGCCAACTGAGGTGTCGGCACATTTTTAACCGGCGCTTTTGCAGTAACTTTCGGTTTTTGGGGTTGCGGTGTCGAGGTCGATTCTTCCGAACAGCCCGAACAACAAACCACGATAAAAAACCCGGAGACAAGGAACCCAAACCAACGTATCATCTCATACCATCCTTATTTATCAACAAATCGGAATGTGGTCACTTTGCAGGAAATGTTCAAAATGGCCAGATCCCCCTGAACTCTGGGACTAGACAAACTCAAATTACTGATATTAACAATACGCGACAACTCACCGACCGCTTGGGTAAATTCAGCTATCTGATGATAAGTACCCACCAAAGCAAGAGCGGCAGGAACTTCGGCAAAGAAACCTTTTGAAACCTCGCCCTTAGGAGTGAATGATTTGACGTCCAGACCATTGTCCTTTGCCAAAGAGGCAAGATTAGTCAACAGAGTTGGAATTTCCTTCTTGTTCGGCAACTGAGTTAAGGCCTCTTCCAGTTGCTTCTCCATTTTCGCAAATTCCGCCTTAAATTTCGGAAGATCATCCGCAATTTTCTGTTTCTGGGCCAGTTCAGCCACTAAACGAGCTTTATCCTGCTCGAGTTGACCGATCTTCTCATACTCCGGCAACCACATGAGCCAGACAAATGCGCCAACGATCAAGACAACCAGTACGGCAAGGATTATCACCCGTTGGTAAAGAGGCAGCTTGAGTAGTTTTTCAACCTTTGGATTCATCTATTAACTCTCTCCCCTATATCCTTACGTTCCACCTTTACGGCGTTTTTTCTTGGTTGTTACGGCAGCAGCAATATCCGGTTTCTTAACATTGACCTTACAGGTCAAGTCAAATTGCTGGAATTTAATTCCCGCTTGCACTATTTGCCTCGTCACTCTAAGTTCCACCGCATCGAATAAATCAGAAGCTTGCAGATTGCGCATAAAAAGAGCGACCGTTTCCTCGCTAACACCGATTCCGCTAATGCTGGCGTTTCCCCCACCCTCAGAAAACTTCGTAATCCAGAGTTTTGATGGCAGCGCCATATAAAGTTCATCAAGCAAAAAAACCGGGCCGGTACGGGCAGCTTTCAGTTTATCCAGGATATCAAGCTTTGAGCGCAACTCTTCTTGCCTTTTTTTAAATTGGTTAACCTCACCGATTGTTTTCATCAGCTTGGAAATCTCAAACCGTTTCTGGTCAATCTCCGCTTCAGCATCCTGAACCTTCCCAAGGATATGCATATAGGCAGAACCGCACAGACCCACAGCCAAAACCACAACAAGAGACAAAACAATAAGTTGTCCCTTAAGCATTTCTTTCTTCTGGGCGGCCTTTACCGGAATAAGGTTTATACGGATCATTTGTCTCCCATCCTCCTCATTGCCAGTCCGACAGCCACGGTATAAATCGGGCCCAACTCCTGGAGATATTCAGGGTCGAAGTCTTTTTCGTTAAAAGAAACTTGACGCCACGGATCTATCACATGCACCTCAACACCAAGGCGACTCTCGAGCGAAGACCTGACCGATGGCACCTTGGATACACCACCAGTAATGAATGCCATTTTTAGCTTTTCATCAGAAGACGTTGCAGAAAAGAAATCGATCGAGCGCTGAATTTCCTGAGTCAGGCTTTCGGTAGCATCTTCAATGACTTCCAGCACGGCATCAGCCGAAACATCAGCAACCTCACCACCAAGTTTGACTATTTCGGCATCCTCGTTATTCAAACCGAGACGTTTCTGAATTTCCTCATTATAAGCGCTGCCGCCAACCTGTATATCGCGAGTAAACACCGACATACCGCCACGAAGGATGTTGACGTTCATCGAACTGGCTCCCATGTCAATCAGAGCAACGATCTCATCTTCATTTGTGCCGTAATTGGCATCGTAAACATTCTCCACAGCAAAACAGTCAATATCCATAACCTGTGGATTGAGGCCACACTCTTTAAAGAGCGCAACGTAATCGTTAACAAAATCTTTTTTCGCTGCCACCAGGATGACGTTCATCAAAGATGCATCATTAACATCCGGACCAAGGATCTGAAAATCGAGATTAACCTCTGATATCTCAAAGGGAATATATTGTTCAGCTTCCCACTGGATAGAGGCTTCCATCTCCTCTTCGGTCATGATCGGCAACTGGATTTTGCGAATGATAACCGAATGACCAGATATCGAGGTAGCGACATTTTTTGTCTTGAGCTTCTGGCTTTCCACCAGACTTTTCACGACATCAACAATAGAACTGGAATCCATAATGGCATTATCAACAATCGCTTCTGCTGGCAACATCGCCAAACCTAGACCGGCCAGTTGATAGACGCCCTTGGCTTCCTTAAGGTGCACCAGCTTTACCGAACTAGAGCCGATGTCAATACCGATTACATCTTTTTTCTTTTGAAATAACATGCTCGCCCCTGGCTCAAACAACGATAGGTGCATAGCACCTTAAAACGACCCCGATCCTTTGACACATGAATTCATGAGCAAACAGCGTACCAACCATCACGCGTCTCCAGGAAAAACTTTATTGCGATCAGTCAGCTTAAGCCCCAACGCCAAAATAATCTTGCGCTTGGTCGACATACGGCACTCCGCACCATTTTCAATGCGATCGATTGTGACCGGTGACACACCTGCCTTGCGGGCAAGCTCAGCCTTACTCATCAATTGTGCTTCGCGGATTTCTCGAACTCGATTGTTCATAGTCAAACCTAGAGTTATAGTGGACATAATTATACAAAGTTAGGTCTAATTATGGGTATATTAAAACAATTGTCAAGCAATTATATCTATATGTAGACCATATCATGTTGCTAAATATCAGAAATGACAGCGATTAACACAAGATCAAGGGGCGCATCACTTCGAATGCCACAAGATGAAGGATAAAAACCCAAATTATTTTTTCTGGAAATTGGAAGATTCGACAGAGGAACAATGATTATTCACCAGAATGATTGCCATATATCATAAAAAACACTGCCATACCAACGCATGAGTGGATTCCAAAAGGCCACAAAGTAAATATAGAGCAGAGCGCCCACAGAAAGGAATGGCCCAAAAGGAATAGCCAACTTGCGATCAGCCTTTTTTATCAACATAAAGGGAACACCAACGACCGTGCCCAAGACTGATCCGATAAAGATGATCGGCAGGATTGCGGGCCACCCCAAAAACGCCCCAAGCATGGCTAGCAGCTTGACATCACCAAGCCCCATCCCTTCTTGCTTGGTCAAAAATTCGTAGCCCAGAGCAATAACCAACAAACTGCCACCCCCGATCAAAATCCCGAGCAGAGAACCCTGCCAGGAAACCCATGGGATCGCAAAGGAGCAGAGAAACCCAACAAGGATTCCAGGCAGACTGATCACATCAGGTATGATCTGATGATCGAGATCAATGAAGCTTATGACCACCAGTGTCGCTGACAGCAGCCAAAACACCAGAGTGAAGGACTGGAGGCCGAAACGATAGAAGAACAAGGCGAACAATATTCCGTTAAGGGCCTCGACCAAGGGATAGCGGCAGGAAACCGGTTCAGAACAATAAGCACAATGTGCTTTGAGGGCGACCCAGCTGATAAGGGGGATGTTGTGATACCACTTGATTACAGTCAAACAGTGAGGACAACGTGAACGCGGATGAACAATCGATTCCCCGGCAGGAATGCGGTAGATGCAGACATTCAAAAAAGAACCAATCACGGCACCAAGAGAAAAAGAAAAGAGCAAAAATATTATCAGAGTCTGTAAAGGCATAGCAAACCTCATCTCAAGTCGATCAATAGATCAGCAACATGACTGCATTCAGAACTTCATCAACCGTGATCTCGCGAAGACATTGCGTTCCGATCGGACACGGTGGCGTGTACCCAAATTTTGTACAAGGCGAACAGGGAAGATTTTTATTAATAACGATATGGCTATCGCCGAAGGGTGCCCACTTCGCCGCGATTCCGGATCCGAACAAAGAAACCGTGGGCTTACCAAGCCCAACACCAACATGAAGGACGCCTGAGTCCCCACTCACCAGAAGCGCAGCCCGCTCAACAATTGCCGCCGACTCAGCTAACGAAGTTTTACCAGCAAAGTTTGCCCCATTCAGCCCGTAAATAATCTCATTTCCAGCCGCATGGTCCTCCTGCCCACCAACAACAACAACAGGAATATTTATCTCAGCAAGTCCGCGGGCTAAGGCCCGAAACTTCTCCCATCCCCAACGCCGCTCAGGAATACTCGCCCCAGGGAACAGGGCCACAAATCTGCCAGAAAGACATTCTGCCAAGCGTTTATCTATGGATTCACGCGCTGCATCAGGGACAGTCAGAAACTTTTTACTCTCCGTATTTATTCCTGGATTAAGCACTGACAACAGCTTCAAAAAGCTCGCCACCTCATAGGTCTCATGGCTATATTCAACAGTGTGTGTAAAAAGTTTTTTTCGTTCGTTGGTTGCGTAACCAAGTTTGAACGGTGCCTTTACGAAACGTACGAACACAGCAGACAGCCTGTGCCACTGCTCCGTGTCGACAACAATATCGTAGTGAGCAGACATGACAGCTAAAAAATCCGCAGGCCGGTCATAAGTGAACACTCGATTGACAACGGGTACAAGATCAAAAACTTTGGCATTACGTCTTTCCGCCAAGACATCTATGACAGCCTCAGGATAAAACTCCTGAAGCGCCTGAATTGCCGGGACCAAAAGAACCGCATCTCCAATCCCACCAGGACGGATGAACAAAACCCTCTTGCAGCCGTTGAAAGCAACCAGTTTCGGGCTGGGGAGAACGGCAGTCAAGAACCGGCCCAAAACAGCATCAAGATGCTTCAGGAGTTCAATCCGATTCATTCGAGAAAGCCTCGTAAAATCAATCAAGCCTCTTTTTGCATCAAAAGAACCACAGACTCACCAGAGCCAACTGGCAAGAGCAATCGCCCCAGTAAAAACTGAAAGACAGTCCCCCAGGCAAATCTGAGATAGTTGGTCCAAGCTGGCCAATGCCGACGATAAGGGAAATCCCAAAGACCATCCGTTCCTGTGTGCAGAATCTGGAAACCACGCTGCGCAAAAAATATCTGCCATTCAGAAGCAGACTTCAAGTTAACATGAGTTGGGTCACGATATGCGCTCCAATCATCGCCCTTCAGTTCCCGCCCTCGCCCTCCGGCATCCGGCATCACACACAAAAGCCTTCCGTTTGACTTGAGGCTTTCATGTAACATCTTCAACACGTCGGTTAAGTCACCATCGGCAATATGCTCAAACACATGCAAAGCCACAATCCCGCTGAACGTGTCTTTGGGCAAAGTGGACACCTCCGCATGAACAGAAAGGCCTGGCAACACATCAACCAAGTGCTCACGACAATACTCCGACAATTCCAGCCCTGCAACCGTCATATGAGGTTGCAAACGACGCAACAAAAAACCGGTCCCACAGCCAAAATCAAGGACTGGACCCGGTGCAAGCCATCGTCGCACCAGACGAGCATAAAACCAGAGCGCAGGGCGATCTCCCTGCTGGCGGTTCCGCTCATAATATTGTGCATCAAACTCTTTCAAGTCAGGCCCTAAGTTCCCAAACGATCAACTTGGTAGATACAACCTTTTACCCGGCGAGGATCTCTTCGGGGGACAAAACAGGATTCAAATCAGTATATAACTTTATGCCAGAGAGATAATAACTCTCGGAGTCAAAGACATTTAAGCAACTATGATATTTTTACTATATTGATTTAGCATTCCAAGGTTGGAGATCACAATCCCTGACAAAGGCGTCTATGCAACAAAACGGCAGAAGGAAACGAAGACAACATATCTTGGACTCTAGTCACACCCTTAATAGAATTACAGAATTTTAACGGCAACTTCTTGGTAAAGACCCTTCCTTCTCCAGACAGCCATTCTATTTGATAGAGATTGATAGTCATCCATGTACTCATCTATCCCCATCACCTTCCCTCTTGTCCCTAACCATTCGAACTTATGATTCGTTTCTTGAATGAACTCGTAGAACGCAAGCATTTCGTTATTTTCGAATCCTTGATAATGAAGAAGCTCATCAAATACTATAATGCAACCAGGCTGGATAAGATTCTTACATAGATCAAAAATATCTTTCGTTGATGAGTATATATCGCAATCAATATGTATAAAATCGAATTTATTTGAGTTATTGTTTTCAACAAAAGCAGGGAGAGTATCGCAGTAATAACCTTTGACTAATTTTACATTTTCACTGACTTTAGGGAACTGACCATTAAGTGAAAATTCTTGATCCCAATCATTACGACCATCATCCGGGAACCCTGTAAACGAATCAAATCCATAAACTGTTCTGTCTTTTAATGCAGACGACATCATGTTAATAGTACTGCCTTTCCACACCCCAAACTCAGCAATTAATCCATTTGTCGTTTTGTCCATATTTCTCAAACAATATCTAAGAGTGTCGTTTCTAGGCGACAAGGTATAATTCCAAAAAGGTATCTTCTTATCTCTTAACTTGGGCAGTTCATTCCGAAGAAAAGACAAGTACTCTTTATTGTCAATCATTTCAAATCCTTAATTTGAGTCGACTATCGAGCGGGGAGAAACACCTTTGCGAGATTTTTCATGTTTACAAATAAATTCAGGCTAAACTAAACAGCTTTAAATAAAGACTCTCCAAAGAGTTATCTTAAACGGTTGTCTAGTTTACGCCTGCAATCTTTTACTCGGTCGAACCGCAGTTGAAAGCAACATTATTTCTTGTGAGAAGCGTATAAGTTTACTACGTGGACGCAGAGAGCGAGGGGAGACAAGAGCCACGAAGGAACAAAAAGGCTTCAACCAGGGCAACGCCCACAAAAAAGGGAGCTGTCTAAACTTCGCCACGTTCACATCATCAAACCCATTAATCAGAAAGATGTCTTTTAGAGAATTTGAGGTGAATGGTGTCCTGTGGGTATAATCCTCGTAAAATGTTTTATAAACAGCCTCCCAATCAGGGACCATAGTAATAACCAAGCCACCGGGTTTAAGCACTCGATAAATTTCCTGCACCAACTTCTCTGGAAAGTAGAAATGCTCCAAAACCGACTTCGAAAAAACTACATCGAAAGAATGATCAGGATAAGGCAGTGGTTCACCTTCCAGATCTGACTGTAATATTTCAGCTTCAGGACAGACACTTTCTGCTGAAGTGGACAGATCAACCCCATACCCATCAAGACCACACCTGATAAACCCCCTCAAAAAATCGCCACGCCCGCAACCCAAGTCCAAGAGCTTGCACCCCTTTGGTAACTTATAAGCAGAAGATAAGTAACGAGCCAATTTGTCTGGATATTGAGTAAACGGCCTTTCCTTTTCACTATAAACAACCGCTACATAGTCTCTAGGTGAATTTTCTTCAGACATTACAAACACTCCACTAAACTACTCGTCGCACCTTCATCATCAAGCTCTACGCATTCAATAATCAGCATGTTCGAATAAGATGTTATATGAAGCCCCCCACTTATCTGGCAGGACTATCCTTTTGCATGAATTGTTATTCTTTGAGTTCTTCGACTAACTCCAAAATCATGCCATCAGGATCATGACAGTAGAGGACTTTAACCTTTCCATCTGGAGACTTTTGTGGGGGGCTAATGACTGAATGCCCACTTTCTATCAATTCAATATATAGGTGGTCTATATTATTGATCGTAAATGCAACGTGCGAACAACCAATCCTGTTCGATGATTGATTTTTGAGTGGCACTTTGTCAGGATGAGAATGGTATTGTAGTAGTTCAACAAGCCCACCTCCTGTTGTTTTAAGCTTCACCCATTCGAGAGTGACTCCTGAGATACCTACCACAGATTCTATAAAAGGGCCTTTTTCAACAGATCTTTTCCATGGGATAAGCCCAAGTACTCCCACGTAAAACGCCAAAGATTTGTCAAGATTCCTGACCACAAGACCAGTGTGCCGCAATGCAGTTACCACATTACCTCTCTATGCAATCCGCAATTGTCTCCTCAAACACCTGAAGTCCCTCACGGAGAGCATCTTCGTTAATAACCAAAGGTGGTGCGAGCTTGATCGATTCACGTCCCGTATGGACGACAAGTAGTCCTCGCTGCATAAGGGTTTCACAAATAACATTACATAAATTCGACAAAGGTTCCCCTTGCGCGGTGTTGAAATGAACCGCAGCAAGCAAACCTTTCCCTGAGACGAGGCTGATATGCTCTGGGAATCGCCTTTTTATTTTGTTTAGTTCTGCAATGAACATCTCGCCAAGCACCAAAGAGTTTTCGATAAGACCGTCATCAAGAAGTGCTTCCAGATTTGCCTTGCCCGCCGCACAAACCAATGGGTTGGCAGAATGAGTAGAACTCATCGAGCCAATGTCAGGAAGATCTAATAACTTTTTACCTCCGAGAACAATGGAAAGAGGCAAACTTGAGCTCGCCCCCTTACCACAACAGAGCAAGTCAGGTTCAACCCCATAATGCATGTAACCGAAGAGCTTACCGGTACGCCCAAAGCCAGCCTGCATTTCATCAAACGAAAGGATTAAGTCGTATTTTCGAGCAAAAGCTTCCACTGCCTGAACAAACTCTGGAGGATAGAACAAGGCTCCCCACCCCTGGAACGTCTCCATCATGAAACCGCAAAGATCGGTTTCAGGGTTCAGCCCTTTTTCTTCAATGAGGTTGTTCATTGTTTTCTGAAAATACGTTGCCGGGTCTTTCATAGCGTCTTGTCGCCATGGATAGGGAAATGGAAGATGATACATATTAGGATCTGCATAACCAATCCACTCTTTTTGTGCCTGATTGTATCCCATCATCTGGGCACCCATAGTGCGCCCATGCCAGTTGCCCTCAAATGAAATAATGCCAGGCTTTACCTTTCCGTTTTTCCACCCATACATGCGCATTAACTTCAAGGCACATTCAGTCGCCTCTGTGCCTGCCGAAAGAAGAAAAGCTTTCTCAAACTGGGGAGACGTTTGCGCTATAAGGTATTTAATGTAATCAACACGTTCTTTCGAACAATAGGTGTAAGTGTGAAGGAGTGGTTTATCAATAACCTTATGCAGAGCTTCTCTGATACGTGGGTTGCCGTGTCCACTATTAGCAACAAAAATTGTACTGGTAAAATCAAGCCACATATTCCCCCAGGCATCTTCCACCTGAAAGCCTTCAGCACGATCCCATACGACAGGCATCTGCCCATGCATAGAGATTGACTCATATCTGTGCATATCTTCTAGAAGAGATAGGGATTCAGGAACTGGCAATGGCGTCGTTATTCTTCGATATTTAGTATCAACCTTGGGAACGTTTACAGGTTTAGTATTAAAATTCCAGCCAGACATATCAGCTCTCCTGCACAAAATTTTCAATTAAATAGCGATACAGAGGACTCCCTTGTTTTTCCAACTGAAACTCCAAGGCTTCAAAATCCTCTAACGTGTCAACTTCTTTGCAAACAGGAGAGACAAAGCCCATGACTTTATCACCGTGAATTGTGTCTGAGGCGGCGACAAAAGAAACCCGCAGGACATCAACATATCCATCAGGAATGTAGACCGTTGGAAACATTTGTCTCGGTTGGTTAAGCATATCCATATCGTCAGTCTGGATTCCCGTAAAAAAACCATTTTCCTTTAACAAGAACCACTTGAAAGGAGATTCTGAGCAAGGATGTGCCGAGCGTAATGATGTGGCGTTAGGGGTTTCAATAAACCTCTGGACTGCCTGGGAAATAACAGAAGGATCTCTGAATGGTGTTGTCGGCCGCAAATGAACTAGAAAATCGGGTTCACTCCCGCTTTCCTGTGCAGAAAACCAGTCGAGAGCGTGGATAACAAAATCCCGATCAGGGGACTGATCCTGAGATAACTCCACAGGCCGAATAAACGGGACTTCGGCCCCATATTTCTTTGCTATTGATGCAATTTCTTCTGAATCTGTAGAGACGATTACCCTGTCAATGCCTAACGCCAACCTTGCAGCAACGATTGAGTAAGCGATAAGGGGAAAGCCCCCTATAAGGCGTATGTTTTTCCCAGGGACCCCCTTTGACCCTCCACGTGCGGGAATGATTGCATACGTTTTCAAAAGCATCTCCTTGCATCTTTCCCAAAGAATAGTCGTGGAGACTGAAATTCTGTCGTCCACACTCAAAAGCCCTTAAGAAAATATTTCTTGTCATCTGTACAGTCTCAAAAAAAACACCACCACTCATTATTTATATACTATGACTTCACCCCAGGAATATGCGCACGCAAGCTTCTCGCCACCGCAGCTTCTTTTTCAATCATTCCCAAAGAGCCATCCCCCATTGCCTTCTCAATTTTTCTTACAGCACCAGTTAACATCATAAGCCCAGCTGGCTCGACGGAAGCGGCCTGGTCAGACCCATACATAGCGCGATCAAGAGTAATGTGCCTTTCTAGGGACGAAACCCCTAGCGCTGCAGCAGCGTAAGAAATAGCCAAGCCGGACTCATGACCACTGTATCCAACATCGCATTTGTAACGATCACGCAGTGTCCGAATACAACTCAAGTTTGCGTCTTCATCAGCCATCGGATAGGTCGATACACAGTGCATAAGCTCAAAAGGACAATCGGCCTCTTTAAATATCTGCACAGCCAGGTCAATCTCGTCAGCAGAGGACATTCCTGTCGATATAAACGTATGCTTTTTTTCAGAAGCCACCTCTCGGAGGAAGTCTTCATAAACCAACAGAGCAGAAGCAACTTTATTGTAATTGCAGTTAAACTGTCGTAAGAATTTTTGGCTCTCCATATCCCATGCAGAAGCAAACCATTCGATACCCTTCTCTTTGCAATAAGAATCGATCTCTTTAAATTCATCCAGACCAAATTCAAGTCCTTCCTTTTGCTCCCGCTGAGTGGTTCCCCAAGGGCTTTCGCGTGGTGAATCGAGCATTTCCTTTTTATAAACTAAGTCAATAGTTCTCTTCTGGAACTTGACAGCATCCGCGCCAGCTATTTTGGCGACATCAATTAATTTTTTGGCAATGCCAATATCACCATTATGGTTAATTCCAATCTCAGCAATAATAAAAATAGACATTTTATCTCCTTTAGGTACTCGCAAATCAGTTATTTAGTATCGTTATTAATCACGATGTTTTCGTCAAGCACCAGATTATTTTTTTCACTCACCCCGGCAGTTGGTACGCCCCAGAACTGGCAATAAGAACAAAGGGGAATATCTTTCCGGCGTCCCTGAATATGCAAATTCAGCCATTCTCTTCGCTTGGGACTGTTCCAAATAGATTCCAACGAATCGGTATTTGCGTCGCCGATCACACCCAGACCTTTAGGATCAAAGCGAACACAGATAGAGACTTTTCCCTCCCGATTAATCGCTATATGATTCAAAAAATCAAGGCAAATCCCTATTTCAGGGATAGTCGGGTCTTTCTTGTAATTAAAGCTCCCCATTGGCGAATGAAGGGTCCGTTTTATTTTTAAATCGACGAGATTTTCATATCTTTTACTATCAACCTCACCGTTCAACCTGACATTGGTAAAGGGCTTTCGATCTCCCTTTATTGCAAGAAACTCTTTAAGAATCTCATATTGCTCATCGGCTTCCGGGTCAGCCTCTATAATAGAAATCGCAAGGGTATCCAACTTGCCGATTATCTCATCCGCTTTCTCAACCAGCAACTTACCATTGGAAACGAGATTAGTTATCTGACGGTCAAAAAGGTCAACGGCTTTTCCAAAGTGGGGATACATAAGCCCCTCGCCATTATTATGCAGTTGAACGACAATATCCGGTGGCAATTGTCGGGCAATTTTTTGGACAAGCTCAAAATTCATATCCCCATATTTAAGAGCTAACTCAGGGGATTCCGCTTCAACTTTGCGTCGGCCGCACATCCAGCACTGTTTATTACATCGATTGGTTAGTTCAACATTTACGTTGGCTAAGCCATTGAATGCATATCGTTCCATTCTTTCCCTCATTTATCCAGAAATCTCGATGGAGGCAGGTGCGACCCTAACGAGGGCGCAAACACACTAAAAGATGAGGCCCAATACTTTATTGTGCCTTCCTCAACCAATAGTTCAAACAGTAAAGACCATGTCCATAAGTCGTAAAAAGATTGCCAGCACCCTTTGAACATTTCTCAACAGTTAGCCCCTCTTGGACAAATATTTTTTCACAGATTGGCTCCGTTAGTATGAGGGGGTGCATCTGGTCAACCACATAGTGGATATCAAATGATAGAAACGCTAGACCATCATCCTTGAGGTAGCTCTTGATGTTTTTAATGATGTGCTCGAAATCATAACAATGATCCAGTACGTTTATACTAATGACGAGGTCCGCCATGTTGACACATTCGTCAATACATTCTTCTGCCGGACTTGAGTAGACCTTATCGGCATCGGGAAGATCACACCAAGGTATTTCCTTAATGAAGCGATCTGCGAGGGGTTCTAATGCAATGATCTTTGCGTTAGTAAAATACTTTGATCTGAGTTTGCTCCCTGCTCCCAGGTCAAGAATCGTCTTCCCTTCGTATGCCTCTGCGGGGAAACCAAAACAACTAAACAATTTTCTAGTTTGATCCATGAAATCTGAGGTTTCTCTCCATTTGTCCTTCTGGTGCGCGATAAATTCTCCCTCCTGCCCTTCTTCCTGCCATTCGTCCCTGTCATGTTTGGCTTTTGGAACGAGTCCCGTAAAAAAAACTATTGTTCTATACATCAAAGATTTTATTTTTTTCAATATCTTCCATATCATTTTTCTAATCACTTTTATCTCCTATAGCTCTTGTGGAACAACAAACTAAAATACAAGTTAAAACACAAGCTAGCGTGCTTGACATCGCTCAGCAGACAATGACTTCTAAGTTGTGTTTCAAGTCCACAAGCTAATAGTTTTTAAGGTTGGTCCTACCCACAAAAAGTGGACACGTTTAATTGAGCAAACTGCTGCTCAAACTTATGCGGACTGACATAACCAAGCGAGGAATGACGCCGCATCCGATTATAGAATATTTCGATATACTCAAACACCCCGGCCTTTACTTCATCGACGGTCTTGTAATCCTCAGCGTAGATCAATTCCACCTTCAAGCGGCTGAAGAATGATTCCATCACTGCATTGTCCCAGCAATTTCCCTTGCGGCTCATACTGCAATCGATATCGTAGTTTTTGAGTGCTTCCTGGTACTCATTGCCCCGGTACTGTACACCACGATCCGAATGGATCAGGGTGTTACCCTTTGGCTCTCGTTGCGAAACAGCCATATCGAGAGCTTCAAGGATCAGACTTTCACGCATGTGTCTTTCCAGCGACCAGCCAACAACCTTCCGCGAGAAAAGATCGACCACCGCTGCAAGGTATAACCAGGTGCGGCCAACCCTAATGTAGGTGATATCGGAAACCCACTTCAAGTTTGGGGCCGGAGCCTTAAAGTTCTGCCGCAACACATTGGCGCTAATATTGGTCTTGGCTTCCGTGCGCGGAAAGTAACGAAACCGCTTGCCGTTGCGAGCTCGTAAGCCTTGTTCCTTGAGCAGATCAGCCACATGGTTTCTGCTGCAGGCGATCCCTAGCTCGTTCAACTCAACAGTCAGTCGTGGAGCCCCGTAGCGCTTTTTGAAGAGTTTGAAGGTTGACTCGACCGCTATTCTAACGCGCTCCCTTTGCAGTTCACGTAGGCTGAAAGGTCGCTTCAGCCAGTCATAAAAACCTGACCTAGAGACCGAAAGAACACGGCACATCATGGTAACTCGGTACTCATACCGACAAGATTCAATCAGGGCATACTTTATTCGTCGGCCTTTGCAAAGTACGCCGTCGCTTTTTTTAAGAAGTCGCGCTCCTCTTTGAGATCTGCGACCTCTTTTTTCAGTTTCCGGATTTCGGCGGATTCTTCTTTTGAATAGTTCGTGCCGTCC